>CAZPSL010000188.1:0-10545 GCA_964589145.1 uncultured Anaerolineales bacterium | reverse complement strand
GGTTGAGTGTGGACAGGCTTTGGAGTTTCCCGATTTCCGGCGGCAGCGCCGTCAGGTCGTTCCATAAAAGGTCGAGTTTGGTCAGGCTGTGGAGTGCGCCGATTTCCGGCGGCAGCGCCGTCAGGCGGTTGACCCGAAGGTCGAGTGCGGTCAGGCTGCGGAGTGCGCCGATTTCCGGCGGGAGTTCGCTCAGCCCAGGTTTGGAGAGGTCGAGCGAGGGCGCGCCGGTTTCGGCGGCTTTGCGGATGCGGTCGAGGGCGGTTTGGTAGGGCATGGTTGGAGGTTGAAAGTTACAAGTTGAAGGTTGAAGGTTGAAGGTTAGAGGTTGAGGATGGTGTGTGCAATGAAAATCCGCGAATGAAACAAATATCACGAATAACCTTTAACCTGCAACCTGCAACCTGCAACGCCCCCTACCCCAGCCAGGCGGCGACTTCGCGCCCCAGGTTTTGCAGCGCGCCGATCCGGCGCGTGCATTCGGGCAGGGAGTTGATGAACAGCGCGCCGTACCGCTTGGTCAGCACGCGCTTGTCGAGAATCACCACCACGCCGCGGTCACTCTCGGAGCGGATCAGCCGCCCGAAGCCCTGCCGAAAGCGCAGAATCGCTTCGGGGAGGGCGTACTGGTAAAACGGGTCGTCAAAAGTCTCGGAGCGGGCGGAGATGATCGGGTCGGAGGGCACGTCAAAGGGCAGTTTGACAATCACCAGCACCGAGAGGGCCTCTCCGGGCACGTCCACCCCCTCCCAAAACGCGCGCGTCCCCAAAAGAATGGCCTGATCCGCGTTCTTGAAACTCTCCAGCAGGGCGTGGGGCGAGGCGCCCTCCCCCTGCTCGTAGATGATCACCCCGTCGTCGGCCAGCGCGCCGCTGATGGCGCGCGAGGTCTGCCGCAGTTGGGCGTAGGAGGTGAACAGCGCCAGCGTGCGCCCGCCGATGGTTTTCCCCAACTGGATGAGCGCCTGCTCGATGGCGCGCTGGTGGCCGTAGCGGTCGCTCGGCTCCGGGATGTTGTTGGGGATGTAGAGCAGGGTGGCGTTTTCGTAATCGAAAGGCGAGCCGAGGGCGATTTCGTCGGCGTCCTCGGCGTAGAGGCGGCTGCGGATGTAGTCGAACTCCCCGGCGGCGGTGAGCGTGGCGGAAACCAGAATCACCGACTGCTTGCGGTGCCAGATGTGCTCCTGCATCAGGGGGCCGATGTGCAGCGGCGCGGCCTGAAGGGTGATGCCGCGCCGGTTGGGGCGCACCTCCGCCCAGTAGATGCGGTCGGGCTGAGGGTCGAACACCAGGGCTTCGATGCCGCTCACCGCCTCGTCCACGCGGCGGAAGACGGTGGTCAGGCTGGTGTAGATGTCTTCCAGTTCCTCCGGGTCGGGGACTCCGGCCTGGGCGATTTCCGCCAAAGTCTGGGCGATGCCCTCCACCGATTTGAGCAGCGCACCCGCGACCCCCTGGGCGTCTTCCCAGGCGACTTCGACATCCATCCAGGCTGGCTGGGTGCGCACCGCGGGGACAATCCGCACCTGCTGGCCGTACCCGCCGACCTCGCGGCCCTCGCGCTGGTCGAGCAGGAAATCGTCGAGGGTGTTGAAGAAGTTTTTGGCCGCGTTTTCCGCCTGAAAAGCGAGGTCGGTGGCGCGCTCGATGCGGCGTTCCAGGGCCGCGAATTCGCTGGGGGGCAGAAAATCGTGCATCAGGGTCAGGATGCGCCCGAAAATCCCGGATTTGTGGCTCCCCAGTTCCCGCAGCAGGCGGGCGATATCCGCCTGGGTGATGCGGAAACTGAGGGCGCTGGTGGTCGCATCTTCGATGTGGTGGGCTTCATCCACAATCAGGTAGTCGTATTCGGGCAAAACGCGGTTGCCGGTGGCGACATCCGCCAGCAGCAGGGCATGGTTGACGATGATGATGTGGGCATCCTGCGCGGCGACGCGGGCGCGGTAGAAGGGGCAGGCGCCGCCCGTGCGGTTGAGGCAGGTTTCGGCGGTGCAGCCCTCATCGGCGGCGGAGAGCCGCGACCAGACCTCGCGCTCGCGCGGCCCGTTGAGGTTGATCTCGCCCCGGTCGCCGGTGGCGCTGCCCTGAAGCCAGACGAACACCTTGGCGAGGACGCGCATCTCCTCCGGGGTTTCGGGGCCGCGGCGGCGCAGGGCTTCCAGGCGGCGGGGGCAGAGGTAGTTGCCGCGCCCCTTGAGCACCACGGCGCGCAGGTCTAACCCCAGGGCTTCCTGCAAATCGGGGATGTCCTTGTTGATCAGTTGGTCTTGCAGGTTGATGGTGTTGGTGGAGATGACCACCCGCTGCCCGTTGGTGACCGCCCAGAGCGCGGCGGGGATGAGGTAAGCGAAGGATTTGCCGACCCCCGTCCCGGCCTCGGCGAGGAGGTGCCGTCCATCGGAGATGGCTTCGGTGATGGCGCGCAGCAGTTCCACCTGTTCGGGGCGCTGCTGGAAGTGCGGAAAATGCCGCGAAAACTCGCCGCCGTGCTCCAGAATGGCGGCGACCTCGTCCACGTCGATGGGAATTGGCTCCTCGCGCGGGGTCAGCGGCTCGGCGCGGCGGGCGCGGGGCACGTCGAAGAGTTTGCCAAAGTAGCCCGGATGCCGCCGCTGGGGGGCGCGTTCCCGCGAGCGGGCGCGCAGAACCTCAAAAAACAGCCCGTAGCCGTCCCAGTAGGCCACGTTATCGCCCAGGCGCACAATCTCGGCGAGGACGTCCAGGGGCAGTTCCATCGCCATCTCGTAAAAATGGGTGTAGAGTGCGTGGGTCACGCGGGCGTCATCCAGGGCGCGGTGGGTGGCGGGCAGCAAAATCCCCAGGTTCTGCCCCAGCGCGCCGAGGTTGTAGCGTCCCGCCGTGGGCATCAGGATGGCGGCCATGTCGTAGGTGTCGAGCGGCTCGTTGTGCCGGAAAAGCCCGTGCTTGCGGAGGAAAGACAAATCGAAGCGGACGTTGTGCCCCAGGATGGGCGAATCCCCGACGAAGGCTTCCAAATCCTGAAGGACATCCTGAATCCGGGGGGCGCCGCGCACCATGGCGTCGCTGATGCCGGTGAGCCGCGTGATTTCGGGCGGGATGCGCCGACCGGGGTTGATGAGGGTCTGCCACTCGGCTTCGACTCTGCGCCCGGAGAAGCGCACCGCGCCAATTTCGGTGATCGCGTCGCGCTCCGGGTCGAGGCCGGTGGTTTCAAGGTCAATGGCTACGATAGATTCCATACTGGGGATTATACCTGAGGGCGAGAGATTTTTCCTGCGTATCTTGCCCTGAGGGTGCAGGCAAAAGATGTAGAAATTGAGCAGTCCTATGGGCGCTGTTTCCTTTCCCCCCTCCCCTGCCCTCCCCCCGATGGGGGGAGGGTTGGGTGGGGGGAACACCGCCCTTCTACAACATTTGCTTGCACCCTTGCCCTGATTTCGGGTCAGGCGCGGGGCATCTGGTTGGTGATGTGGACATCCGCGAATGGAACGGACGGGACGAAGTTGCTTCCGACCTCGCCCCCTGACCCCTCTCCCGAAGGGTGGGGGGTGCAGGCAGATGTTGCAGGAATTGGCAGTCGCAAGAACATTGCTTCTTCCCCCCTCCCTTACCCTCCCCCCGATGGGGGGAGGGTTGGGTGGGGGGAAAACATCGTTGTTCTACATCTTTTGCCTGCACCAATTTTTGCTGAAAATTCCCAAATTACGCGGTCTTGATTTATAATGCGAAAGTCGCAACAAATACCTGCAAGGAAGGAGGTGTTGAACGATACAAATTCCTGGCCTACGATATTCGCAACCCTAAATTCAGTTTTTCAAATCAACATCTTTTGGAGGAAGAAGTATGAAGCACAAAACCCTTTTTATTGTCCTGTCGCTCGTGGTTGTTCTGAGTATGGTGCTGGTCGCCTGCGGCGGCGCCGAGCCTACGCAGGCCCCTGTTGAGGAACAGCCCGCGGCCGAGCAGCCTGCCGAAGAAGCACCCGCTGAAGAAGCACCCGCCGAAGAGGCTCCTGCCGAGGAGGCCCCGGCCGAAGAGGCACCCGCGGAAGCCAGTGTATTCATCTTCGGGCGCGGCGGCGACTCCGTCCAGTTGGACCCCGCAGTTGTCACCGACGGTGAATCCTTCCGCGTGACCGGACAATGCCTTGAACCGCTCTATCAATACGAGCAGGGCAGCACCACCCCGGTTCCCGCGCTGGCGACCGAATGTACCCCCAACGAGGCTGCCACCGAGTGGACCTGCAAACTGCGCGAAGGGGTCAAATTCCATGACGGAACCGACTTCAATGCCGACGCGGTGATCTTCAACTTTGACCGCTGGCGCTACACCGATAACCCCTACCACTTCGACAGCCAGGTCTTCGAGTACTATGAGTACATGTGGTTCGGGTTCGATGACGACAGCGTGATTCAGTCGGTTGATAAGATTGACGATTACACCGTCAAATTCGTGCTGAAATCCCCGTTGGCGCCCTTCCTGGCGAACCTGGCGATGGATATGTTCGCTATCTCCAGCCCGGCCGCCATCGAGGCTGCCGGCCCTGATTACGGCTTGCAGGAAGTCGGCTGTGTCGGCACCGGCCCCTTCAAGTTTGTGGAATGGGTTGAAGGCGACCACATCACCGTGGAAGCCTACGACGACTACTGGGGCGGACGCCCCAAGGTTGATCAGGTCATCTGGCGCGTGATTCCCGATGACTCCGCCCGCTTCCTGGCCCTCCAGGCCGGTGATATTGACGGGCTTGAGCAGGCCGTGGTTGAAGACCTGGAAGCCGCCGAGGCTGCTGATGACCTTTACGTGATGACCCGCCCGGCGCTGAACACCGGTTATCTGGCGTTCAACTACCGCATCCAGGAATTCCAGGATGTGCGCGTCCGCGAGGCTGTTGCCCACGCCATCAACCGCCAGGGCCTGGTGGAGAACTTCTACGGCAAGTACGGCGAAGTCGCCACCAACTTCCTGCCCCCGCTGGTTTGGGGACACAACGATGCAATCGAAGACTGGACCTACGACCCCGAACTCTCCCAGCAACTGCTGGCTGAGGCCGGTTATCCGGACGGGTTGAGCGAAGTCACCATCTCCGATGACATCCTGGATGCCGACGGCAACGTAGTCTATGCCGCTGGCGACAAGATTCCGCTGACCCTCTACTACATGCCTGTAACCCGCTTCTACTACCCCAGCCCGAAAGAAATCGGCGAGGCGATGGCTGCTGACCTGGCAAAGGCCGGATTCAACGTCACGCTTGAACTGGCCGGTGACTGGCCCACCTACCTCGGGCTGCGGCGCACCGGACAACTTGTCGGGCTGTACATGCTCGGCTGGGGCGGCGACAACGGGGACCCCGACAATTTCCTCAACTACTTCTTCGGCGGGCTGAGTTCCGCGGACGAGGTCAAAGAACCTGCCGCCCGCGAAGGCTTCTACGCCAACCAGGAAGTTGCCACGCTCCTGTACCAGGCTGCGGTCAACCCCAACCAGGCTGAGCGTGAGGAGATCTACAAAAAGGTCGAGCAACTGCTGCACGATGACGTTGCCCGCATCTGGATTGCCCACAACAATACCCCGCTGATCTTCTCTTCGAAGGTTTCGGGCTACATTCCGCAGCCGGTCGGTGCCGACTACTACGAATTCGTGGAAATCGCCCCTTAACCGGTATCCGCTCAAAAAGTTGATTGCAGGCGATGCCTGCAATCAACTTTCGTGCAACAACATCGGGGGGCGGAGCGTATCCGCCCCCTGCTTTTTGGGTTATCCCCAAAAAGGAGGCTCATTTGTCCCGATACATTATCCGACGATTGGTCTCGGTCATCCCGACCTTGATTGGCGTGACCTTTGTGATTTTTATGTTCCAGCGCCTGGTTCCCGGGGATCCGGCGGTTGCCATGCTGGGGGAACATGCCACCCAGGAGAATGTCGAGCGCATTCGTGAACAACTGGGGCTGAATCGCCCGCTCTTTCTGGACCGCGAAGCCCTGGCAGAGGGGGACCTCCAAGGCTTTTTTGACAGCCAGTACATCCGCTACCTGGAACGGCTGGCGCATGGCGATATGGGCAATTCCATCCATCGGCGTGTTCCGGTTGCCGAAACGCTCGGCCAGCGATTTCCGGCAACGCTGGAACTTTCCCTGTTTGCCATGCTGATCGCGATCACTGTCGGCGTGCCGGTGGGGATCATCTCCGCGGCGCGGCGCAACACCTGGCTGGACAGCGTCACGATGGTCGGGTCGCTGGTCGGGGTTTCCATGCCGATCTTCTGGCTGGGGCTGATGGAGATCATGCTTTTCGCGGTCATTTTGCAGTGGCTTCCCGCGGGGGGACGGCTGAGTACCGGGGTGGAGATCACCCCCATCACCCATCTGTATCTCGTGGACAGCCTGCTCACTCTCAATTTCCCGGCTTTCAAAGACGCTTTGGCGCATATCATCATGCCCGCGGTCGCACTGGCAACCATCCCGATGGGCATCATCGCCCGTATGACCCGCTCCAGCATGTTGGATGTGCTTCAGGAGGACTATATCCGCACCGCAGCCGCCAAAGGGTTGACAGAAAAGGTCGTCCTGTTCCGCCACGCGCTCAAAAATGCCTTTTTGCCGGTGATCACCATCATCGGGTTGCAGGCAGGCATCATGCTCTCCGGGGCAGTGCTTACAGAGACGATCTTCTCCTGGCCGGGTATCGGCAAATGGGTATACGACGGCATCCTGGGCCGCGATTACCCCATCGTCCAGGGCGGCACACTGATCATTGCGATTATCTTTATCGTTGTCAATTTCCTGGTGGATATTTCCTACGCGATGCTAGACCCCCGGATTCGCTATGAGTAACAAAACAGAGACCCAACCCAACGATCTCGGCACCGTTGATTTCGCGGTGCGCGAACACCGTTCCCTGTGGGTGGATGCCTGGCGGCGGCTGATTGCCAGCCGTACCGCCCGCCTGGGGATGATCATCGTGGCGATTTTCCTCTTCTCGGCAATTTTCGCCCACTATTTTTGGGAATACGACCCCAAAACCGATCTGGACTACTCCCTGAAACTCAAACCGCCAACACTGGTTGCCAACGAAGAAGTCCCCTCCGTGCATATTTTCGGGACAGACAAACTGGGGCGCGACATCTTCCGGCGCGTGGTTCACGGCGGCTGGAACTCGCTCCGCGTGGGCATCGTCGCTGTGGGGATTTCCCTGATTGCCGGAGGCTTACTGGGGATGCTGGCCGGATTTTACGAGAGTATGCTGATCACTTCCATAGAACGGTTTATCCTGTACGGGCTGACCGGTTTTACCCTGGGGCTGCTTCCGGCCTGGATTGCCATGCAGCCCATTCAGGCGATTCTGCTGGCTGTTCTGGGGCTGGCCGCGGCAAGTATCAGCAAACTCTGGGCTAACAAAAAGCACTACCGCATCCTGCTCTTTGCTGTGCTGGGAACGCTGGTGACGGCAATCCCTGCCATCTTCATCGGCCCGATGATGGCGGTGGTCTGCGGCTTCCTGGGGGCGATCACCGGCGTCATCCTGGCACTTCCGCTGGACGGGAAGTTTTTCTCCACCATCGTCATGCGCATCATGGACATCATTCTGTCCTTCCCCGGCTACCTGCTGGCAATTGCGATTGTGGCTTTCCTCGGCCCCGGGCTGGAAAAGGGCATGATCGCCATCGGTATCGTCGGCATCCCGGTATACGCCCGCCTGGTGCGCTCGGCGGTGCTCTCCGTGGGACAAAAGGAATATATTTTGGCGGCGCAGTCGGTGGGCGAATCACACGGGCGGATTATCTTCCGGCACGTCTTCCCCAATATCCTCTCGCCGGTGATCGTCCAATCTACGATGGGGCTGGCGGATGCCATTCTCTCGGCGGCAGCCCTGGGCTTTCTCGGCCTGGGAGCCATCCCCCCGGAGCCGGAATGGGGCGCCATGCTCGGTGACAGTTACCGCTACCTGACCAGCGGTGCCTGGTGGGCAGTGCTCTTCCCCGGCCTGGCGATCATGCTGAGCGTTTTGGGCTTCAACTTGCTCGGTGACGGCCTGCGCGACGCCCTCGACCCCAAGTTGCGGACCTGATTGGTTTAGGGCTTTCGCTAAAACGCGGCGGTTTACGGTTTTCTCCCGTTTACTCAGAAATGGCGGCCCCGGCAGGACTGCCATTCATCAGACCCGATGACAACACAAAGGCAAAACATGGAACCCCTGCTAGAAATCAAGCATCTCCGAACCCGCTTTCACACCGAAGATGGTGTGGTAAAAGCGGTCAACGATGTTTCCTACACGATGGATGCCAGCGAAATCCTGGGCGTGGTCGGTGAGAGCGGCTGTGGCAAGAGCGTTCATGCGCTTTCTATCATGCGGCTGATCCCCGACCCGCCGGGGAAAATCGAAAGCGGCGAAGTCTGGTTCGACGGGCGCGACCTGCTGAAATTGAGCGAGGCCGAAATGCGCAAAGTGCGCGGCCGCGATATCGCCATGGTTTTTCAGGACCCGATGTCCTCTCTCAACCCGGTTTACACTGTCGGCTTTCAAATTGTAGAAGCCCTGCGGCTGCACAAAAACATGACCAAGGCCGAGGCCCGCGAGCGGGCGGGAGAATTACTGACCATGGTCGGCATCCCCGATGCGCCCAAACGCCTGGACGACTACCCCCACCAGTTCTCCGGCGGGATGCGCCAGCGGGCGATGATCGCCATGGCGCTCTCCTGCGAGCCGAAACTCCTCATCGCTGACGAACCCACCACAGCCCTGGACGTAACCATCCAGGCGCAAATCGTTGATCTGGTCAAACGGCTGCAAGATGAACTCGGTATGGCGATTATGTGGATCACGCACGATTTGGGCGTGATCGCCGAAATGGCACACAAAATCAACGTGATGTACGCCGGTTCGATTATCGAGCGCGGCCCGGTGCGGATGATTTACAAGAAAACGCGGCATCCCTACACCCTGGGGTTACTCGGCTCCCTGCCCCGCCTTGATGAGGCTCCTGGAACCAAACTGGTCTCTATCCCCGGTTTGCCCCCCGACTTGCTCAACCTGCCCAAAGGGTGCCCGTTTGCCGCCCGCTGCATTTACCGCAAAGAGCGCTGCCTGGAAGAAAAGCCCCCCTTGCTGCCCGCAGATGACGCAGATCATCTGGTCGCCTGCTGGTATTGGGAAGAAATTACGAATGGTCAGTAATCAGAGCGACAGTCCGGACAGGGCTGCCGCCTGCAACACACAGGACTTTCGCTGAAACATCACGAACCATCGCACAGCGAAAATCCCGGCACAACAGAAAAGACCCATGAACAACGAGACAAAAGTTCTGCTTCAGGTACGAAATCTCAAAAAGTATTTCCCCATCTACCAGGGGGCTTTCATCCAGCGGCATACCGGCGATGTCAAGGCCGTGGATAACGTCAGTTTCGATGTTTACCAGGGTGAGACTCTCGGGCTGGTGGGCGAAACCGGCTGCGGCAAAACCACAACCGGGCGCACAATTCTGCGGCTCTACGAACCCACCGACGGGCAAATTATCTTTGACGGCATTGATTTGATGACTCTCAACGAGCGGGCGCTGCGCCGTATCCGCAGCCGGATGCAGATGATTTTCCAGGACCCGTATGCCTCCCTGAACCCGCGCATGACGGTCGGCAATATCATCGGGGCCCCGCTGGAAGTCCACACAAAACTCAACAAAACACAGCGCCACGAGCGCGTCCAGGAACTGCTGGACATCGTCGGTCTGAACCCGGATTTCGTCAACCGTTACCCGCATGAATTTTCCGGCGGTCAGCGGCAGCGCATCGGCATCGCCCGCGCCCTGGCCCTGAACCCCGACCTGGTGGTCTGCGATGAGCCGATCTCCTCGCTGGATGTTTCCATTCAGGCGCAGGTGGTTAACCTGCTGGAGGACTTACAGCAAAAGTTCGGCCTGACCTATATCTTCATCGCCCACGATCTGAGCATGGTGCGCCATATCAGTGACCGCATGGCGGTGATGTATCTGGGCAAAATTATGGAACTGGCCGACCGGGACGAGATTTACCTGCACTCTCTGCACCCCTACACGCAGGCGTTGATGTCCGCCGTGCCCGTGCCCGACCCCGACCTGGCAAACACCCGCAAGCGCGTCATTTTGGAAGGGGATATTCCCAGCCCGGCGCACCCGCCTTCGGGCTGCAATTTCAGCACCCGCTGTCCGGCCGCCCGCCCGGAGTGTTCACAAAGCGAGCCGGAACTGCGCGAACTGCGCCCCGGCCACTTTGTAGCCTGCCATTTCGCTGAGGAATCACTGGAACACTGATTCCGAAACTCCGGACCCTTCGCGAAACGCGGGGGAAGTGGTGTTTTATGCACGCTTCGCACGGATAAAACACCACCAACCAGCGCTCAGTGCGAAAGTTCCGAAATCACCCAATCGCGCTGCCTGCACGCCAATCCCGCTGGGTGCAGGCAAATGTTGTAGAAATTCCTATGTGTTTCCCTCGCCCCGCACACAAGACTGGCAGTCCTGCCAGGACTGCCAGTCTTCATTTGGCGAACAGGACAGGCACCGAACACCCCGCCCCGCCGGGGGAAGGGCAGAGACAT
>CAZPSL010000187.1:0-13503 GCA_964589145.1 uncultured Anaerolineales bacterium | reverse complement strand
AGTTGCCAAAGGGGATGTGCTGGTGATTCTAGAATCGATGAAAATGCAGAACGAACTGAAATCGCCGCGCGACGGCAAAGTGTCGCGGGTGCGCGTCAAAACCGGCGATAACGTCGAGCGCAAGCAAACCATGCTGAGCGTAGTCTAATCCCGCGCTGTCGGGCCTCGACTTTCAGCAACTGCATAAGCCGGTAACGGCTTGCCACGCCAGATGCGGTCTCGCCTCATGAACACGCCCTGCGTTTCGACACTCCCGATGGCAGGCTGACCCCATACACACAAGACTGGCAGCCCTGACAGGGCTGCCAGTCTTCGCGCAAACCTTGATTGAGCAGAGTGCGCGGTACGGTTAATCGCCGTACCCGGGGCCGCTCTCGAAATAATCGTAATTAGCCTGGATGTCCTCCGTGAGATCGACAATCTCACCGGCTTCGAGTTGCTTGACGCAGTCCAGAACGACGGGATCGCCATTGTGATCGGTGCCCTCGTAGGGGCCGGTCAACCCGATGCGGCTGATGTACTCGCCACCCCTCGCCTCGTAGGCGCTGGGGACTTCGTCCTCAGGGAAGATCGCCTCGTAAGGGCACTCCGGGACACAGGCACCACAATCAATGCAGGTGTCGGGGTCGATATACATCCAGGGATACTCTTCCACCGGGTCACCGGGGACAATGCACTCGACCGGGCAGACTTCCATGCAGCCACCATCGCGCAAACACAAACTGGTGATGATATGGGTCATACTTTCCTCCTTCTGTAGGTGAACGATGTTTTTGCTATTCGCCCCTCTAGTATATTCCCTTTTGGATGTAAAATCAAACTTCAATTATGCGCGGGTTGCATGGCATCTTGCCAACAGGTGACAAGCGCGCTATAATCCTCCGGCTGAATCCGCCCGAATTTGTATTTCAACAAGTGTGAGGGCGTCAAAAACACTATCAACAGAGGTCGGTTTGTTATGCCTATCTACACTTATCGGTGCGAAAATTGTGGCGTACAATTTGAGCGGCGGCAGAAATTTTCGGATGAGCCGCTGAAACGCTGTCCCGAATGTAACAAGAACGCGTTGCGAAAGGTTTACCAGCCGGTGGGGATTGTCTTCAAGGGATCGGGCTTTTATGCTACGGATAACCGCTCCCCATCCGGGGCACGAAGCACCCATAAACCAAAAAACGAGAACGGGGACAGCCGCGGGGAACCCGCATCCGAGGCCAAATCTGCCAAAGCGGAAACCAGCAAGGATAAATAACCGCAGGATTGTTTGGCGCTCATGCAAAATCACTCCCCGCGGGGATTTTCTGCCTATCAGACTTCAGGTGACTTTCACCGCGGCCAAAAGACAACACGCCGCTCAGCATAGTTGACCAGTGCATAAAGGGCAATCCCCGCAGCGGAGAGAATGAAAACGGCGGCAAACAGATAGGGCAGGTTGAGGTTGGTATAGGCCAGCCACATAGTACGCCCCAGTCCGCCGGACGCCCCGGTCCACTCAGCGATAACGGCACCTATGAGCGCAAGCGGTGCGCTGATTTTTAGTGCCGCAAACAAATACGGGAGCGCCGTTGGCGCGCGCAGGTAACGGTAAATTTCCAACTTTCCGGCGTTCCAGGAGCGGAAGGTATCCATCAGGGCGGGGTCTACTGCGCCCAACCCCGAAAGAACGTTGACCAGTATGGGGAAAAAGGTCAACAAGCCGGTGATAATAATTTTGGGGAGGATCCCGAACCCCAGCCAAATGGTTAGCAACGGCGCAATTGCAACCAAAGGTGTGGATTTAACGAGAATTGCCAGCATCATCACGCCCCGCTCCAGACGCGGCCAAAACCCCAAGAGGGTAGCAACTATTACCCCTGCCAGCGTCCCCAGCGCGAGCCCGGTGAGTGCTTCCCCAATCGTGAGCAAACTGGCTTCGGCGTAAAGACGCGGGTTCTCGAAAAGTGTTGCCAGAATACGGCTGGGGGCGGGTAAAATATAAATCGGAATTTCTTGCCAGCGCACAATGAACTCCCACAAGGCGAGGGTCAGCGTAACCAGAAAAAAAGCGAGAGCGTTATCGGAGCGCATAGGGAGAAAAGCGGCAGGTCAACAGATCTTACAACCGGTAATCTGCGCTCAGGAGGCTGCGCAAACGAGCGACGACCGATTGAAATTCAGGATGGCGGTCATCCCGGGGGCGGGGAAGTTCAACAGGGATTTCGGCAGCAATGCGTCCGGGACGCGGGGTCATCACCAGAACACGGTCCGCCAGGCGTACGGATTCGTAGATATGATGCGTAACCCACACAACTGTAGGAAATTTCGGGGAGGCAAAACCGGAGTTGCTCACTGAAACAGCGGGCGGGAGATCCATTCCTTCGTAACGGGGCACAGGCAATTCCCGCCTCCAAAGACGGAGTATTTCCTGAATCAACTGCTCGCGGGTAAGTTCGTCAAGCGCGGCAAAGGGTTCGTCCATCAGCCACAGATCGGCATTCAAAGCAAGGGTGCGCGCCAAAGCCACGCGTTGCCGCATCCCGCCGGAAAGAGTATGAGGGTATTCGCCAGCGAAATCGGAGAGCGAAATCAGGTTCAGCAAGTCATCAACAGCATGCCGAACACGGTAATTCTGCGGGTTGATGCGCTGCGCCAGCGCGATATTTTCGCGTACAGTTTTCCACGGCAGCAAGGCAGGATTTTGCGCCAGCCAGGCAATGCGTTTGGCGGTAACCATCTCGGAGGGCGGTTTTCCATTCAACCTGACGCTTCCCGCCGTCGGCTCCAGCAAGCCACCCAAAATTCGGAGCAGGGTGGATTTACCGCAGCCGGAAGGGCCAATCAGGGCAACGAATTCGCCGGAACGGATATCCAGATCGATTCCCCGAACGGCATCCAGGGGCGCATCCTTCCGCCGCGGGTAGGCGTGAGATAAAGAACGAACAGTAATCCGCATCACAAAAAACAAGCAGAGCCGAAACAAATTTCGGCCCTGCTTGAAACGGCGCGAAAACCGGAATCAGGCCGCGGAACGCGGCTGGCGCAGGTTATCGAGTTGTGCTTCGAGTTCAGCCCGCCGCTCTGTGGAAGCAGTTCTGACTTCGTGGCGGATGCGCTCAATTTCCATTTTGATTTGCGCCCGCAGTTCCTCGCCAGAAACGGGAGCAAGGGCCAGTGTAATCGTAGTGCCTGTCAACGCGCCCAAAACAGCGCCAATCACAAAATTACGTGCACGCATATCAGCCTCCAAAAAACATCTGATTTTCAGAAGGGGCAGGCAAAATGGCAAAACCATCACCTGATAAACAGCCATTCTCCGGTTCAGAACTTGCGTTCCCGGCAATGGTTGGTTTTGCCTGTCCCTGTGGTATTTCAGCGAAAGCCCTAGAATTGTGTTTCTCCGCAACTTTCTGCGGCTGCATCGGCTGTTCGCAAACAAATCCGGAAGGTGCTGCCTTCGCCCAGCACGCTTTCAACTTCTATTTTACCGCCGTGCTGCTCAATGACTTGACGAGTGATTGCCAGTCCCAGCCCCAGGCCGCCAAACACCTCATCATCAATCTCTTCCATGTGGAAAAAACGGTCAAATATATGGGGCAGCGCATCTTCAGGGATGCCAACGCCCTGGTCGGCAACCGTTACGCAAACATACGCTTGGTCTTCGAGATCAATCCGCACCATCACATCGCCGCCGCGCGGGCTGAACTTGATGGCGTTATCCAAAACCATCACAAAGGCTCGTTCCAGACTCTTGTAATGCCCGCAAACCGGCGGCAGACCCGGTGCAAGTTCCAGCGTTAATCGCACATTCTGATGCTCGGCTTTGGCTTGCACAATTTCTATTGCGTCTCCAACCACACGCTCAAGATCCGTGGGGTGCATTTCAGGCAGTACCAACTCCACCTCTTGCAAAAAGAGAATGTCGTTAACCAGGGAGACAATCTGCTGCACATTGCGGGAAACAGCCTCCAGCGCCGTTTCCAGGGCATCCCCTTCCAGCATTTTCCTGCGCACCATCTCCAAAAATCCGCTGGCAGAAGTCAGGGGAGTACGGAGTTCATGTGCGACGGTGGTCAGAAATTCGCGGCGGGCAAATTCATCCTCTGCCAAACGCTGGTAAGCCGCGGCCAGTTCACCGGCTTTTAGCCGCAAATCTTCAATTGCCATCTCATCGTTTTCGCGCAAACGGCGGCTTACTTCCTTGACCATCGCCAGCGAAACCGCCGTGCTGTTTTGCAGCATTTGGTCAAAATCCGATTTGTGGATACAGAGTACAGTGGTTGGCGTAATGGTAGTTACGGCAGCCCCGCGCGGCGCATTGTGGATCAAGCCCATCTCGCCAAAAAAATCACCGGGGTGCAGTTCCTTGAGATGGCGGGATTCACCGCTGGCAATTTCTTTCGATACGCTGACATCCCCATCCAGCAGGATATAAAAAGTGTCCTCTACCACCCCCTCCCGGCAGAGAGCAACATCGGCGTCAAACGAAGCAACCCGGCCCAAGGCTATCATCTCCCGCGCCTCTTTGGGCGGGATTCCGGGAAAGGCTTTGCGTAAAATCTTTTCAGGGGAAATTGTTGTCATGGTTCCTGCACTCCTACAAGTTCATAAAACATCAGCAGCGTACTTCCGTAGCGTCTCCGATCAAATTCTATCAGGTTTTCAACCGCGAGGCGTTCAAACTCAACAGGGTGAATTTGTACCACTGCCCAGCCGTCATCGGCCAGCCAGCCCGGTTGAGCGTCCAGCGCAAGCAAGGCACGCTGCCACATTCCCTTGTATTGCGGCGGAGCAATGTAGATATAGTCGAAACGGCGGTCCGGCCGCCCGTCGAGATGGGAGAAGGCATCCGTTTGCAGGATTTCCGCCTGATTGGTGAAGCCGGTGGTTTTCAGGTTCTCCCGCACAACCCGGATGGGCTTCCGGTTCCGATCAACGAAGCGCACGAACCGCGCCCCGCGGCTGATTGCCTCAATGCCAACGGCACCTGTTCCCGCGAACAAATCTAACCATTCTGAACCCTGAACATCCGCACCCAGGATATTGAACAACGCCTCCTTGACGCGGTCGGTAATCGGGCGGGTGGTCTCTCCGGGGACGGATTTCAACCGCCGTCCGCGGGCGCTACCGGAAATCACGCGCAGGGACATCTCGGCCTCTCACCGCTCGGCAACAACCTTATCCAGGAGTTTCGCCATCTGCTGCTCCTCTTCATCCTGGTCAGCGAAGTAACGGGTCATAAAATCGGAGCGGCGCAGACGCAAAGCAAGCGGAGCGACCGCCTGGATGTCCTGCGGCTCGACCTCCATGCGGCCGTCAGCAATCGTGTGGGCACGCGCCGCTTCAAAGAGGGTGATCTCCGCCCGCAGGGAATCGATTCCCATGCGCTCAATCAGGGTCAGCCCCAGTTGAGCGACTTCATCAGGCAGCACCACCTGCGGCAGAATGTCGCGGGCAATCTGGATTTCCTGCTGCGCCAGGGCGGTTTCCTCAGCGAAGTTAGCCGCCATCCCGCGCGGGTTGCTCTGGTAAGCATGGACATACTGGTAAGCCCGCATCCGCTCCTCAGGCGCAGCGAGTCCGCGCACCACCACCCGTAACCCAAAACGATCCATGATCTGCGGGCGCAGGCGGCCTTCCTCCGGGTTCATCGAACCAATCAGGGTGAACCGCGAGCGAAAAGTCGCCGAGAGCGTCCCGCGGCGGACAGTATAAAACCCTTGCGCTGCCGCGTCCAGGATAACGTCAATCACATCATCATCCAGCAGATTGACCTCGTCAAGGTAGAGCAGGTTGCGGTCGGCCTGTGCCAGAATACCGCGGCGCAGCGCGTAGCGCTCGTGGATGGCGGCGCGCTCATCCGCCCCCCCAACCACGTCTTCAATGCGGGCATTGAGCGGCAATTCCACCAGGCGAACCTTGTCCATCGCGGCCAGCGGCTCCCCGGCGGCATACTTGCGGGCGCAATCGGGGCAAATAGCGTCAATGCCGCCGGTCTCCACATCTTCGGGGAGGCAGCCATAGTAACACAAACTGCGCGGTACCTCCGGCAGGAGATCGGCCAAACTGCGGACAGCGGTGGTCTTGCCGGTGCCGCGCGGCCCGACGAGCAGCACACCGCCCACCGCCGGGTTGATCATCGCCAGCAGCAGGGCAAGTTTCATCTCCCGCTGACCGACCAACGCCAAAAAGGGGAACGGCACCACATCCGCAATACCGGCGTCCTCCTGGGGCTGGCGGGTATTCAGGTCGCGCCCGGTAACGCGGTCAATCAACTCCCGCAGGGAACGCGGCGGGGCTGGCGAATCTGCCGCGGGCGGAGTCGCTTCTCCCTCGTTGGGAACAGAGGTGGCTTCAAGGTCGTCGGTCATCGCTTCAGGGGTCAGGTATCGGGGATCGGGAACCGGAACTGGTTCTCTCACGAATTGCCGATCCGTTGCTGCTGCCGGGCACGGCCTGCTTCCATGCGCTGCCGCTCGGCTTCCGTTTCGGGGATCAACGGCGGGACGGGCGCGGGGTTTCCATCATCGTCGAGCGCGACGTAAACCAAATAGCCGGTGTTGGTGAATACGCACTCGCCGGTGAGCAGGTTTTCCGCGGTGACGAGGACTTCGGCTTCCATGGAGGTACGCCCCACATAACTGACCTCGGCGGTAAGGGTGACCAGGTTGCCAATGTGAATCGGCTGGCGGAAAGTCATGCGATCCACAGCAACCGTGACCACACGGCGTCCGGAGTGGCGCACACAGGCCAGCGCACCAGCCTCGTCCATCAGGCGCATGATCTCTCCGCCGTGAACATTGCCGTGATTGTTGGCATGAACGGGCTGCATCAACTGCGCCAGCATCACGCGGCTCTCGCTGACACGCTTGCCGGGAAGTTTGTCTTGTTTTGCCATCAATCCATATCCTCGCGCAACTCGTCATGATCAGCCGTACTCAGACGTTCCGGTTCATCCATCAGGACATCAATCATCGTGTAGGGCAGTTCCGACATCAGCGGCGCCAGCGGTGCCATGGAGGGGACCGTAATCCGCTTCGGAGATGGAGGCGGCTTCAACCGGGGTTTGGAGTAATCGTAACTGCGTTTGCGCAGGATGCGCCGGTCGTCGGTGAAGGTGCCGACATAGTTCCCCAGCACAGAGTACACATCCCGCTGCGGGGTGACGAAGCCGATCCACTCACCTTGAACGTTGTAGAGGTACGGGTAAAGCAGGTAGGCGCCCAGGTCGCCCGCGGAGGTGTAAACAGGGATTAATTTTCTTGCAGCCATGCGCCTATTATAACCCGAATTGCGCCGGACTCCCCCGGCTTACACATCTCGCCCGTCCCCTTAACTCACCGCCCCACCGCCTCGCCGACTCGCTGATTCGCCGACTCGCTGACTCGCAGAATCGCCGACTCGCTGACTCGCAGAATCGCTGACTCGCTCCATGACCTCGTTCAACTGCCCGGCGACCACGGCGCGGTCGAAGTGCGCCTCCACATAGCGGCGGCCATTCGCCCCCAGGATTTTGCACCTTTGGGGATTTTCCGCCAGAGAGCGGATCGCGTCCGCCAGGGCTTCCGCGTCCCCCGGTGGAACGGCGATCCCCCCCTCGGCAGCCTCCACCGCCTCGCGGATCACCCCGTCAATCGCCAAAATCACTGCCCGCCCCGCCGCCATGTAGTCGAAAACCTTGTTGGGATACACGGTCTTGTACATCTCGATGGGCTTCAGGATGGCGATGCAGGCATCCGCCGCCGCCAGCGCCTCGGGCATCTCCGTTTTGGGCACAGGCGGGAGAAAATGCACGTTATCCAGCCCCATTTCAGCGGCGCGGGCTTGCAGACGGGGCTTTTCCTTGCCGTCACCCAGCAGCACCACCGCGATTTCGGGATGCGCCCGCAGTCGGGATGCCGCGTCCAGCAGGGTATCCAGATCGTTGGACATCCCGTGCGCCCCGGCGTAGAGCGCCACGAACCGCCCCTGAAGGTTGTGCCGCGCCCGAAAATCCGCACCATCCGCCTCGGGGTTGAACATGCGCACATCCGCCCCGTTGGGGACCAGTTCCACCCATCTTGCGCCCCGCGCCCGCACATGCCCGATGAACCCCGGCGAGTTGACCACCAGCACGTCCGCGTGCCGGTAGAGAAACCGCTCCAGCCACTCGGAGGGGCGGATAAGCAGCGGGTTGGTCAGCACCCCCACGGCAACGGCGAAGGCAGGCCACAAATCGCGCACTTCAAACAGAAACGGGACGCGCTTCAGCCGCGCCAGCGCCCAGGCGGTCACGCCCTGAAAAATCGGCGGCGAGGTGCCCCAGACCAAATCCACCTCCCGCACCCGCAGCCCCGCCCAGAACGATGTGACCATGAACGAGAAAAAGTTGATCACCCGATGGAAGAAACTGCGGTGCAGGGCTTTGTAAACCGGCGGGCGGATGATGGTGACGCGGCCCTCGTCCTCCCGGCTCCCGTCGGGGGGAGCGGAGGCGGGTGCGGTTTCCCGCCCCGTGAGATAACTCACCGGGCTGGCGATGATGGTCACGCGGTGCCCCCTGGAGGCCAGGTACAGCGCCAGTTCGTGGTGGCGGGTTCCACCGGGTTCGTTGATGGCGGCAAAAGCCTGATGGATGAGCAGGATGTGCATGGGGAGGTATCAGGGATCGGGAATCGGGAATTGGGGATCGGGGATCAGGCGGGGAAGGTGAACGCCGTAACGAGGGTGAGCGGCAGTCCTCCGGTGACGGTGACGGCCAGCGAGAGTGCGGGGATCTTGACCCCGTAGGTCGGCGAGACCCAGCCGCGGGTGGGCGGCACCGCTTCGTCACCGATGAGTTGCTCTCCCGCGCGGGCAATGGAAATCTTTGGGCTGCGGACTGAAAGCGGGATGCGGATTGCCATTTTTACAACGCCGCGCGGGGCTTGCAGCGAAAGTTGAAAAACCGTCTCCTCGTCGGCTGCCCGCGGCCCGCTGTCCGCTGTCCACTCCAGGTCAGGCAGCAGCCAGTGCAGGCGGACGGCGTGCGGTGTGCGCTGCCGGGGGCGTGTGGGAATCAGGTGATCTTCGACCTGCCAGCGGTCATCCGCAAAGGCAGTGACCGTGCGCAGGTGAATCACGCCCAGGGAGCGGTAGCCGTCGTGGCGGGCGGTGACGCGCTCCCAGGAGCCATCCGGGGCGCGCTCACGGGCGGTGACCTCCGCCTGCGCCCAATCGAGGTAGAGAAACCGTCCGGCGCGGGTCATCTGCCCGCGGCCATCCACGGTGACGGTGTTGTGAACGGCGGTGCGGGTGAGGGCGTTATCCCAGGGCGGGGGTGCGTTGTAAAGGTAAGTGCCCGCATCCTGAGCAATGTTCACCCCGCGCCACCACAGGTCGAGGTGGAGTTGATCGGCGTGGCCGGGGCGGTCTCGGAAACGGGCGACGCGCAGATAAGCCCAGGAATGGGCGGCGCGGAGTGTGGCGTGCGGAGCGTGGAGCGCGGCAGGAGCCCCGTTCGCTGATTCGCCAATCCACAGCCCCATCTCGTCCCAGGGGCCGCGCCCGAAAGCATCCCCGCCGAGAAAGGTGCGGACGGCAGCCTGCGCCACAGGGCGGTAATCATGGAACGGAAGCACGGTCAGCGGCAGGATGTACGCCCCGTCGTTCGGCCCCAGGTTGGGAACGCGCCCGCTCTCGCGGTCCACGAGGGCGAGCAGCCAGCGGGTGGCGGATTGCAGATGGCAGATGGCGAGTGGCGGGTGGCGGGTGGCGGATGGCGCGTCAGAATTTGACAACGGACCGCCGACCGCTGACCGCTGACTCGCCGACCCGCTGACTCGCTGACTCGCCGACCCGCTGACTCGCTGACTCGCTGACTCGCTGATTCGCTTTATCCACAGCGCGAGTTGCAGCATCAGGCGATGGTAGTTGGTGCTGTGCTGCATGTAAGCGCCGTCGGAGGCAATTTGGGTTTGCAGGCCGCGGTTGAACCACTGCCAGCCGAGTTGCGCCCAGCGCGGGGCTTCGGGGTGTTCCGGCAGGACGAGCGCGGCGGTGATCAGGCCGGCGGCTTCGCTCAGCAGGTGATTGTTGTTCTGGGCGCGGGCGTAAACCAGCGTCGGAGGGATGCGCTCAGCATGTTCGGCAACGGATTGGGCGAGGCGCGCCTGCCGTTCGGCGGTGGTGTGCCCGGAGGGGGCGAAGACCTGCGCGGCGAAAGTGAAAGCCAAAATCCGCAGGGCGGCTTCCTGCGCGGAAATCCAGTTGGGGCCGCGGTAGGGCGGGTTGGCGGCGCTGAAAATCTCAAAATAACGCCAGAAAGCCGCAGGGTAACGCTCGTCACCGGTCAGGTGGTAGGTGCGCCCCAGGGTGAACGCCCAGGAGAAGCGGGCCGGTTCCCAGATGAACTTGACGTCGGGAGGGGAATCCGGGGGCTGGAGACCGGCGATTGAGGCCGCGCCGGTTTCGTAGGCTGTCCAGTGGGGGAGATTTTCGGGAAGCGACAAATCCAGCGGGCGCGGATCGCCGCCAAAAAGCCGGATTCGCCCCGCCGTGATTTCGTCAGCCTCCTCCCGAAGACGGGAAAGGCCCTCCTCCCCGATAATCGCCAGAACCGCCTCGGGGGCCGGTAAATCCAGCAGCGGACGGCAGGCCGCGGGCGGCGGGTCGCTCTCACGCCCTGACGGTTCGCGGTCTGCCGTCTGCCGCCGGAAGTACCCGCTCCACAGTCCCAGCCGATACAGTGCGAAAAGCCCCGTTTGACGGGGCCCGAGTTCGCGCAGGGCTTTGAATGCCAGGGGGATGCGGGAAATGTTCACCGCGGCGATTTTATCACATCAGGCAAGGGGTGCAGGCAGTTGTAAAAAGATGGTTATCTGCCATCCGCCGATACACTGTGCCGTTTATTTCCCAAACTGCACATCCACCGGCATCCCGGGCTTGAGTTTGCCCTGCGGGTCGGTGACGGAAAGGTCAACCGCGTAAACGGTGGTCGCGCGGTCCTCGGAGGTTTGCACGTTGCGCGGGGTGTATTCCGCCTTCTCGGAAATGCGGATGACCGCGGCTTCAAAGGTCTCATCGGGGAAGGAGTTGGTCGTCAGGGTGGCGGTATCGCCCAGGCGGATTTGCCCGTATTCGCTTTCGGGGATGTAAACCTTGACCGTCAGGTTGTCCAGCAGGCCGATGGTGAGCGCCGCACCGCCGGGGCGCACCAGTTCGCCGACCTCCACATTGCGGGTGAGCACCACCCCGGAGACCGGGGCGCGCACGGTGAGTTTGTCCAGTTGGATTTGCGCCATCTCCAGCGCGGCCTGGGTTTGCTCGACCGCCTTCTCGGCCTGGGTGACGGCGGCTTCCGCCTGCACCTGCCCGGCCTGCGCCTGTGCGAGTACCGCCTGCGCCTGCACGATGGCAGCCTCCGCCACCTTCAGGGAAAGGTCGTTCTCCCCGGTTTGCAGCGAGTTGAGGTAATCCAGCGCGATTTCGTAGCGCTGTTTGGCGGCGGAGACGCGGGCGCGCGCTTCCAGCACGTCCTTGTACTTCTGCTCGGTGAGCAGTTGATCGTAATCCAGTTGGGCGGATTCCAGTTCGCTCTTGGCGGCATCGTACAGGGTCTGGATGTAATCGTCGAGCGGCTCCTTGCCCTCGGCCTGCTTGATGGCGCGGTCCCGCAGGGTTTGGGCGATCTCAAAAGCCGCCCGCGCCTCGGAAAGACGCTCTTCCGCCGCGCGCAGGTCGGTGTTGGCCGGGTCGTCGAGCAACTCGTTGAAATTGGTCAGTTCCACCTCGTAGTCCGCACGGGCGGCGTCCAGTTCGGCGTGGGCGGCCTGCAACTGCTCGGAAGCGTCGAAGTACCAGCCCGGCAGGTTGAACTCGGCGGGCGTATCCTGGTTCCAGATGTCCTCGCGGGCGGGGGCATCCGCTTCACGGACGGCGGCCAGTTGCAGGTCGTACTGCGCCTGCGCCGCGTCCACCCCGGCCTGCGCGGCCTCCAGGCTGGCCTGCGCCAGTTCCAGGGCGGCGCGGGCGGTCTCCACGCTGGCGAGCGCGGCCTCGTGGGCGGCCTGCGCCTGGTCGTACTGCGCCTGGAGCAGGTCATCTTTCAGGGTGAAGAGCACATCCCCGGCGGCGACGCTGTCACCCTCCTGGACGCGGACTTCGGCGACGGTGCCGCTCACCTCCGGGGCGATGACCACCTCGGTTGCCTCGACCACCCCCGAAGCCAGGAGCGCATCTCCGCTTTGGGAGGCGAACAAATCCCCAGGCAGGGAATCGCACCCCGCGAGCAGGAAAATCAGCAGGACGGGCAATCCAATCAGCAAAACGTTTCGGAGTGTTTTCATGGGAACCTCCATGCGGATGGTCGCAAGTTGCAGGTTGAAGGTTTCCGAACCTGGAACTTTCAACCTGCAACCTGTAACGACTTATCTCATGCTGGCGATGAAGACGTCCTCCAGCGAGGGTTCGATGAGCGACATTTCGCCGGGTTCGATTCCGGCGGCGCGCAGGGCAGCGGCGATGTCATCCTGCCGGGCGGCGGCGTCGGCGGCGAAGACATGCACCAGCGCGCCGTAGAGTTCGACCTCGGCGATGTTCAGGCTGCCCGCCTGCTGCGCCGAGCGCAGGACGGTGACCGCGGCGGCGGGGTCGGAGGGGGCGAGTTCAATCACCTGGGTATCGCCCGCCACCTGCCGCTTGATGGCTTCCGGCTGCCCGTAGGCGATGATGCGCCCGCGGCGGATGAACGCCAGGCGGTGGCAGTGCTCGGCTTCGTCCATGTAGTGCGTGGTGACGAAGACGGTCACGCCCCGGGCAATCTGCTGGTACAGCAAATCCCAAAACGCCCGGCGGGAGACGGGGTCAACGCCCGCGGTGGGTTCATCCAGGAAGAGCAGTTCGGGCTTGTGGAGGATGGCTGCGCTCAGGGCGAGACGCTGCCGCCAGCCGCCGGAGAGATCGCGGGTTTTGGTGTGTTCCCGCCCCTCCAGGTCGGACATGCGGAGGGCTTCGCGGATGCGCTCCTTCAATTCGGCGTTTCCCAGCCCGTAGGCTTTCCCGTAAAATTGCAGGTTTTGCAGCACGGTCAGGTCGTTGTAGAGGCTGAACCGCTGCGACATGTAGCCCACCCGCGGGCGGATTTTCGCCGCGTCGCCGGGGATGCGCATCCCCAAAACGCTGACTTCGCCCTCGGTGGGGGCAAGCAGCCCCAGCGCCATGCGGATGGTGGTCGTCTTGCCGGAACCGTTCGGCCCCAGAAAGCCGAAAATCTCGCCGCGCCGGACTTCGAAATCCACGCTGTCAACAGCGGTGAAGTCGCCGAAGCGTTTGGTGAGTGAGCGGGCGGTGACGATGGGGGAGGACATGGGGTTGGGGGATTGGTAGATTGGTAATTGGGTAATTGGGTGATCAGGTAATTGGGTAATTGGGTGATCAGGTAATTGGGTGATTGGGTAATCAGGTAATTGGGTGATTGGGTAATCAGGTAATTGGGTAATCAGGACAAACACTCAAGTGCCTGCTCCCTAATCCCTGATCACCCGATACCTAATCCCTGATTACCCGATACCT
>CAZPSL010000186.1:0-2445 GCA_964589145.1 uncultured Anaerolineales bacterium | reverse complement strand
CGTAGGCACGGAGAAGGAAATCAAAAACGTGATGGCGCTGGGCACGGGACAGCGCAACCTGTCGGCAGCGTTTGTGGTCGCAGCCGCCAATTTCGCAGACCGCCCGGGTGTGATCATCACGCTGATCGTTCTGGTGATTGTGGACCTTGTGCTGTTGTTGCCTCTGGCCGGTGAGATTGGCAAGCGTGCCGGGGCGGCGGAGGGCGAAGTCGAAGGGGAAGCCGCATAAAGCGGATTTAGCCATGCTTCAGAACCCGTTTCTCCCGCCCCCGGAGTCCCAACGCGGCCCTCAGGCGGTGCGTGCCATGTTGGATACCGGCGCGCTTCTTTTGGATGTCCGCGAAATCGGGGAGTTCTCCGAGATTCGCATCCCGGAAGCGAAGAGTCTCCCGGCTTCTGAAATCATCGGTCGCTGGCAGGAGATCCCCACCGACCGGGATGTGATCTTGCACTGTCGTTCCGGGCATCGCAGCGGATTGGCCGTTAACATGCTGCGCAATGCCGGATACCAGAATGCCTACAACCTGGATGGCGGTATTCGAGCCTGGTTCGTCGCCGGATTTCCGGTGGAGACCACCTCGGTTTCTCTCGCAACATCTCCGAAATTTGCCTTGTTCGAAGAGATTGGCGTTCGAGAAGCGTCACAGCGCATGGCGCAAGGTGCAACCATGGTGGATGTGCGCGAACAGGAGGAATTCTCTCACGGCCATGTGCCGGGGGCGATCAACATCCCGCTGGGTGAGATCGGAAACTCGCTGATTCGTCTGCGGGAATATGATTCCCTGATTTTGCTCTGCGATGCCGGTATCCGCAGCGATGTTGCAGCGTTTTATCTGGTTGACCAGGGTTTTGAACGGGTTGCTAACGTCAAGCAGGGCGTGACGGGCTGGCGGCGTCTGAACTTGCCCTGGGAAAATCCGGAGCCGTCCTCAAATTGAGTGCCTGCCCGGTAGATGACCCTACTGCCCGCGAAGAGCGGAACTGGCGGCAAATTGCCTGGGGTAAAGTCGTGGAGACTTGTCCCGCCATAGTGCAGAAATAAACAGGAGAAAAAACATGTCTATCCAACATAACGGAAAAGAATTCAAAGTTATTGATTACCGCTGCCGCCCGCCGCTGGTTTCTTTTTACGGGCTGTACAAGATGCGCCTGGGTTACATCGCCCAACGCCCCAACGTCCTGGGTAACCCGGCCACCCACGGTAAAGTCCCGGAAGCGGTCAAAAATTACGACCAGCCTAACGCCATGGATCTGTGGTGGAAAGAAATTGACGAGACCGGCATTGACGCCGTCGTTGTCGCCGGACGCTACATGCAGGGCCAGGCAGAATGGAGCATGGACGGCGCAGCCCTGCTGGAATATGAGAAGAAGTATCCCGGACGTTTCTACGGGATCGCGCCCATCAACGTGGATCAGCCGATCGAGAAAGCGGTCGAGCAACTGGAGGCTGACTTGGCAGCCGGTGCGCGGGGCGTGACCCTCGAACCGGGTTATCGCACTCTTGGGGGCCCAACCACCATCGACGACCCCGATTTTTTCCCCATTTATGAAGTGGTTCAGGATAGCGGACGCATCCTTCAGGTACAGACCGGTGCGTTTGCCGACCCTCTGAACTGGGGACGGGCCAATGACATCTGGCGCATGGACGATGTTATGCGGCAGTTTCCCAAACTCAGGCTTGTCTTGGGGCACGGCGGCTATCCGCGCATCACCGAGGCGCTGGCGCTGGCGCTCAAGTGGCCGAGTGTGACCCTTTCGTCGGATGTGTACACTTTCTGGCCCGGCGGGCAACTGTACCAGATGAACATCGAGATGCTGCAAGATCAGTTCGTTTACGGGTCAGCGTATCCCTTCGGGAATTTCGATACCACCCTGGAACAGACCCTTGCGCTGGGGCTCAGCGATCAGGTGCTGGAGAAGTACCTCTACAAGAACGCAGTCAACTTGATGGGACTGTAAAAACGACCGGTGTTGGAAGACCGGTCTGACAATATGAGAACTTTCGCCGTCAGGCGAGAGGAACAGGTGTTTTGGGCGTGCGACGCACGCTCAAAACACCTCACAAATTAAGCGCAGGATTTACGCAGTCGGCGGATTATCAAAACACCGAAGCGCCGAGATGTCTTGGTAAATTTTCAAGTACCCCATGTTTTTGGTGTCTTTGTGGTGAAGTGCCTCTGAACAGCGTAAATCCTGAAGGAGGTATCTATGACAACTGCAAAGAACGGCATGGTAGAACTCCCCGATGCCAAAATCGAATACTTTGACCAGGGGGAAGGCGAGCCTGTGGTGATGCTGCCCGGTGGCAGTTTGAACGTGACCTACATGCAGCCCCTCGCGGATGCGCTGAGCGCGGCCGGATACCGCGCCGTGCGCGTCAACCCCCGGCTGGCGGGAAACAGCACCGGCTCGGATGAAAACGTCACCCTGCACACCCTGGCGGCG
>CAZPSL010000185.1:0-9006 GCA_964589145.1 uncultured Anaerolineales bacterium | reverse complement strand
TGCCCATCACGGATGCCGTGGGCGGGTGGGAGAGCATGCTGCTGCGGCGGGCAGAAGCTGTCCTCGCGTGGCTCTGCAGGCGCGACTGGCCGGACGGCGCGGAGGCTGTGGTCGTGCGGGGCGACGCGATGAGCCTGGGAGGGGACGTCGCCGGCCAGGATGCCTTGGTGACGGATCCGCCGTATTATGACAGCGTTCCCTATGCCGACCTGTCGGATTTCTTCTACGTCTGGCTCAAACGTACTATCGGCCCCCTGTACCCGGAACTCTTTTCCACCCCGCTGACGCCAAAATCCGCTGAAATCACCGAAATGGCAGGCTGGGACGCCGTGCGCTACCCCCACAAGGACAAGCAGTTTTTCGAGGATAATCTTGCGCTGGCCTTCAAGGAAATACAGCGGGTGCTCAAACCCGGCGGCGTGGCGGTCATCGTGTACGCCCACAAGTCCACCGCGGGCTGGGAGACGGTCATCAATGCCCTGCTCGATAGCGGGCTGGTGGTCAGCGCAGCCTGGCCGCTCAACACCGAGATGAAGGCTCGTTTGCGAGCAAAAGATTCCGCTGCGCTGGCGTCGTCCATCTACATTGTGGCGCGGAAAACATCGCGGCAGGGTATCGGCTTTTACCACGAGGTGCGCCGCGAACTGAAAACCTACCTGGACGCCAAATTGCAGCGCCTGTGGGAGGAGGGCATCGGCGGGGCCGATTTCTTCATCGCCGCCATCGGCTCGGCCATCGAGGTCTTCGGCCAATACGAGCGCGTCATCGACCTGGAGGGCGCAACCGTGCGCGCCGACCGTCTGCTGGACGAGGTGCGCACCCTGGCGACCGACTTCGCCGTGCGGCAAATCCTGCAAAACGGCTTCTCCGGCGAGGTCAGCGACCGGACGCGCTTCTACGTCCTGTGGCGCTGGAACTACGGCGAAGCGCGCGTCCCCTTCGACGAGGCCCGCAAACTGGCGCAGTCCTGCGGCCTGGATTTGAGCGAGGAATGGGGGCGGCGCGGCAGTTTCGTCAAGAAGGAGAAGGAGTTTGTGCGTCTCCTCGGCCCGCAGGCCCGCGACCTGGAGACGCTGGCCGAAAGCCGCGAACTGGTGGACGTGCTGCACCACGCCCTGCGCCTGTGGGCGCTCGGCGACCGCGCCGCGCTGGTGCAGCGTCTGGCCGCGAGCGGCTACGGCAATTCGGAGGCCTTCTACCGCGTGGCGCAGGCCGTCTCCGAGAGTCTGCCGATGGAGAGCAAGGAAAAGAAACTGCTCGACGGGCTGCTCACCGGCCGCGAGAACCTGCGTCAGGAAGTGCGCCAGGCGAGGCTGTTGTGAGGAGCGGGCAATAACGGTACAATATTGCAGCGGCTGCCAGGAAACTTAGCGCCATGTCACTGCGAGCATCTTTTCAGCAAAGCAGTTTTCCCCATGGTGGGGGGATTGCTTCACTCCGCTGTGCTGCGTTCGCAATGACAGGAGATTTACTTTCTGTTTGAGCAGCCCCAATCGCGCTGTGGTTTTACTCGCAATGACCATTTTTCTGATCTGCACAATTCAGGTTACAATACACTCAAGCGATGTCATCACCTGTAGAGAGGACCAGCCGCATGAAACCGCAAGCACAATACCGGGGCGCCCGCTGGGTGCGGGCTGACTTCCACCTGCATTCACCCGGCGCGCACGGGTTCAAGTTCCCATTTGATCCCGCCGTCCACAACCCAGACGAGACGGTACGGCAATATGTGGCGCAATTGGCAAACCAGGGCATCGAAATCGCAGCGATTACCGATTACCAGCAGATCCGCAAGGACTGGTTCGCTCCCATTCAGGCAGCCGCCCGCGAACGCGGCATATACGTTTACCCAGGGGTAGAACTTTCCTTCGGCGGCTCGTCAGGCGGCAAACGCGGGCTGCATCTGATCGCCATCTTCCCTTACAATACGGATATTGAGCAATGTAACCGGGTGATAGACAAAATGCTGGATGACGAATCGTCAGAACCCTTGTTGAAGCCCGGCGGCAAGCATCGCGACCTTAAGCCCAAAGAGGCGCTGCGCCATTGCCTGCCCCGCTTTCAAAAAGCCACTGAATCCATTCTGATTGTAGCCCACCCTAATGGCAGCAAAGGGTTGCTGACAAGTTACAGTCTTGGGCAGGCAGCGCAATTGCTGCAATCCGTTTCCTTTGATGCAGTGGAATCGTTGACCGAGAAAGACCGTCAAAGGCTGTTGAGCACAGGCAAAATTGATGCGGCGCGGCTGGATACCCTGGCTTCCATCGAGAGCAGCGATAATCACAGCATCCCCGAAATTGGCGCTAAAACGCGCCCGGACGGTTCGCCGCGCGCCACCTATCTGAAACTCAGCGCGCTGGACGATTTGAACGCCATCCGTTTGGCCTTGCGAGATGCGGAAATTTTGGTGCATGTCGGCGGGAAACCGCACTTCCCCTACACGCATCTGCAACGTCTGGAAATTGACGGCGACGGGTTTCTGAAAGATCTGGTGCTGGATTTCAGCCCGGAACTCAATACGCTGGTCGGCGGGCGCGGCGTGGGGAAATCCGCCATTTTGGAAACCATCCGTTATGTGCTCGATTTACCGCTTTATTCCCCCACGGAATACCGGGATGCACTTGTACGTTATGCGTTAGGCAGTGGAGGAAGGGCCAGGCTGTATGTCGTCCAATATCTCAATGCACGCACGGTCCGCCATTACCGGTTTGAGCGCGGATGGGATGAGTCACCGCGTGTTCTGGAACTGGAGCCAGAGCGTGAAGTCGACTTACGCCCTCTGGACGTATTGGATGAACGGGAAGCCCCGCTGTATTTTGGGCAAAAGGAAATTTTCGACATCACCCAAAGCCCGGCACAGCGGCGGCAATTGCTGGACGGCATCATCGGTAAGCAGGCCGCGGCTCAGATTGCTCAAGTTAGGAAACTGGAAACCCAGTTGAAGGAAAACGCACGTCAGTTGCTGGACTACCAGCGGCAATTGCTGGAAAAGGACGATATCGAACAAACCCTACGCGAGGTGCGTCACAAGATCAACGTCTATCAGCAGTACGGACTGGCAAAAAAACTTAGCCAGGCCACAGCCCTGGCCGCAGATGAAGCGCGACTGCAACGCGCCATCAACGAGACGGAATCCAGCATCCCGCAATGGGAGGCCTTCATGCAAGACTGGGATGCACGGTGGAAGCCTCTACTTGAGACGCTCAGGGAGGGGAAGAGCGATTTGAAAGACATCCTGCAAAAAACTGCAAAGCGCGTGGCAAATCTGCACGACGAGACCCAAAAACTGCTGGCAACCGGCAAGGCAGCCCTGGAGGCTGGAAAGCAGGACCTGACCCAACTCAAAAAACAGTGGGACGAAGCCCGCCGCCCGCTGGATGAGGACATTCGCCGCATCAAACAGGAATTAGGCGAACAAAGCCTTGACCCTGACGAGTTGATGAAATTGACAGGCTCCGAAACCGGGCTGAATGCCCAGTTACGGATACTACAAGACATACAAAACAAGGTGCAGCAGGCAGGCGAGGAACGCGTCCAACTGTTGGGTAAGCTGCGGGATGCACGCCATAAAGTCTGGGAGTTGCGCAACGCCCAGGCAGAAGAAATTAATACCAAACTTGGACAGCGCGTCCGTATTCAGGTGCAATATCGGGGTGACCGAAAGACCTACAGCGAGGCTCTGAAAACTTTTTTCCGCGGATCGGGTATCGACAAGCAGCATACCATCGAAAAACTGGCAAGGGATGCCGTAGACGGCGTAGAACTGGCGAAAAAAGCGCGTGCCGACACGCAAGACTTGGCTAAAGCGTATACTATTTCGGAAAAACGGGCCAAACAAATCGTCACCTACCTTCAGGCAGACAATGGACGATTCTACGAGTTGGAATTGCTGGCACCGCCAGATGCCGTGCAGGTTTTTCTGGGAAATCGTCCCATCGAACATCTTTCTGCTGGACAGCGGGCAACCGCTATGCTGCTGATTTTGCTGGTGCAGGATGACCGGGTGATGATTGTAGACCAACCAGAAGACGACCTCGATAACCGGTTCATCTACCAGGATATTGTGCGCATTCTGCGCGAGCAAAAAGGGAAACGCCAGTTTTTATCAGCCACCCACAACCCAAATATCCCGGTTCTGGCCCATGCTGAAATAGTCATCGCCTTAGAAAGTGAAGATAATCAGTGTAAAGTATCTCTTCAGGGCGGCATGGACCATCGTGATGTTCAAAATTTTGTACGTAATGTAATGGAGGGCGGTGAGGAAGCCTTTCGCCGCCGTGCACAAAAATACGGACTGGATTGAGAGGTATTATGGACGCGTTGGAACTCTATCAACGGATAGAAAAGTGGGAAGATATTCACACAGAATTCAAGGAAAATGAAATTCATCCAGACCGCCTCGCAAGCGCATTGGTGGCTTTTGCTAATACGGATGGCGGGCAGTTAATCTTTGGCGTTAATGAAACCCGTCAAATATCCGGCGTGGAAAACACCGACCGTCTCATACAACGGATTGAGCAAGTGGCCTACAACAATTGTGAACCACCCGTGACAGTCATCCCCGAAATCGTGGATGCAGACGGGAAAAAAGTTGTGGTTGTCAACATCCCCAAAGGCGAACAGCGCCCTTACCGCACCAACCGCGGCGATTATTTCATCCGCACATCCAGCGGCAAGCGACGAGCCTCACGCCAAGAACTCTTGCGCCTGTTTCAGGCTTCGGAAAGTTTGTATTACGATGAAACGCTCGTCTTGCGCGCCTCGCTGCTGGACTTGGACAAAGGCATCTTTGAACGCTTTATGCAGAAGGTTTACCAGCGTTCTGTGGAAGAAAGCGGCGGCTTCCAAAATCTACTGGAAAAACTGCGCCTTGCCCGTAAGCATGATGAGATTCTTTACCCTACTGTAACTGGTTTGCTTTTTTTCGGGATTGAACCACAACAATTTCTTCCTCAAGCCCAAATTGCTGCCGCGCGCATTCCTGGAACCGATTTGAGCAATCCGCCATCCGACGCCAAACAGATTGGTGGCCCTCTGCTGGATATGCTGGAAGACACTGCCCGTTTCCTGAACATCCACTTGCAAACATCCCATAGAATTCAGGCATATGAACCGGAAACATTTGATGAAGTTCCCCAGTCGGCGCTACGGGAATTGCTTGTCAATGCCCTGGCTCACCGGGATTACACTGTCACAGCACCTGTCCGCGTTTTTATTTTTGATAATCGGGTTGAGATTCGCACACCGGGGAGCCTTCCCAATACTGTGACTATTGATGCCATAAAAATGGGAGCAGCCCATGTACTGCGCAATCCCAATATCTACACGTTTTTCAGCCGGTGGGGACTGGTTACCGGCATTGGTACCGGCGTATACCGGGCTATCCATAGTATTCGAGAAGCCACCGGACAGGAGCCGGACTTTTCCGTTGTTGAGAGCGAATTTGTCGTTTCTATTCCAAGAAGACAAGGGGCATTATGAACATCAAAACCCTGATTGCCAAAGGCGAAAGCGACACGGTTGAGTTCAAAACCACCCTGCAATGGGATGTGCACCAGAAGAAAAAGAACGAGAACCTGCGTCACAGCGTTTTGAAAAACATTGTGGCCTTCCTGAACACCCGGGGCGGCACGCTGGTCATCGGGGTGGAGGATGACGGGAACATTTACGGTCTGGAAGCCGACCTGTCGCTGGTGCATCACTCGCTGGACAAGTTCGAACAACTGCTGGCGAGTTTGTACAAGCAGTTCATCGGCACCCAGTACACGGCCCTCATCCGGGGGCAGGCTGTCGAGGTGGATGGCAAACAGGTGTACCGCATTCAGGTGCAGCCTTCGCCCGCGCCGGTTTTCCTGGAGTGGAAAAAAGGCCGGGAATTTTACGTCCGCTCCGGCACCACCGCGCAGTTGCTGGATTCCAAGGAAACGCACGAATACATCCGCATCCACTGGAAGCAGGCCGATAAAGCCGAAACCGCCTCCCAGGGAGGCCGCGGCGCGCCCCCGTCTGCACCGGCTTTTCACACCATCGCGATCCCCCACGATGACATTCTGGAGGGCCGCCTGACCCTGGAGGTCTTCGCCGCCGATTTGTGGGAGGTCTATCATGGCCGCGGCCCGGAGGAATACCGCGACCCGACCCTGTTCTTCCAGAAAACCTACCTGACCAACGGGCTGAAAAATCTCTTCGACGTGGTGGGCAACCGCTTCCGGGGTCAGGGGGGCGATCCGGTTATCCAGATGCAAACCCCCTTCGGCGGCGGGAAAACCCACTCGCTGATTGCGCTCTACCACAAGGCCCGTGAGTGGGGCGTCAAGCCGGTGGTCATCTCCGGCACGCCGCTCTCCGGGGAGGAAACGCTCTGGGGGCTGATGGCTGAACAATTGACCGGTTCCCAGGAGGGGTTCACCAGCCAGACGGCCCCCGGACGGGAGGCCATCCAGCAATTGCTGGCCGACCATCAACCCGTGCTGGTGCTGATGGACGAGGTGCTGGAATACGTCACCAAGGCCGCCGGGACGGTGGTTGGCGAGACCACCCTGGCCGACCAGACCCTGGCTTTCATGCAGGAACTGACCGAGGCCGCCGCCATGCTGGAGCGGGTGGTGGTGGTTGTCACGCTGCCTTCCAGCACGCTGGAGCAGTACGGCGAACAAGCCACCCGCTTCTTCGAGCAGTTGAAGAAGATCAGCGGGCGGGTGGAAAAGATTTTCACCCCCGTACAGGATGACGAGGTGGGCGCCATCATCCGCCGCCGGTTGTTCAGCCAGGTGGATGAAGAAGCCGCCGGGCGGGTAATCAACGATTTTGTCGCCCAGGCCGAGCGTGACGCCCTGATCCAACGCGGCGAGGAGAGCGAATCGTATCGGGCGCGCTTCCGGCAGACGTATCCTTTCCTGCCCGAGGTGGTGGATGTGCTGTACCACCGCTGGGGCAGTTTCCCCACCTTCCAGCGTACGCGCGGCACGCTGCGCCTGCTGGCCCTGGTGATTGACGCCCTGAAGGAATCCGCCCGCCCTCACATCGGCCTTGCCGATTTTGATCTTGCTGAAAGCAGCATCCGCCGCGAACTGCTCAAGCATATCGGCAACGAATACGACAGCGTTCTGGCAGCCGACATCGTCGGCAAGGATACCGGCGCCGCCAAAGCCAATCAGACGATCGGCAAAGCCTACCGGGGATTGCACCTGGGGGAGCGCATCGCGACCACGATTTTCATGTACTCCTTCCTCGGCGGGGGCGGCGAGGCGGGCGCGACCGTGGGCGAGATCAAACGCCAGAACATGCAGCGGGGCGTTCCCATCAGCCTGGTATCCGAGGTGCTCCAAAAACTGAGCAAGCGGCTGTTGTTCTACCTGCACGAGCGTAATGGCCGTTATTACTTCACCACCACCGCTAACCTGAACCGCGCCCTGACCGTGCGCATGGAAAGTATTGACACAGAGGCCCTGGAAACCGCGGAAAAGGAAACCCTGCGCCAGCGCATCGGCGGGCGGGCCATGCGTACCTTCCTGTGGCCGGAGCGCAGCAACGACATCCCGGATGACGAAACGCCCAAACTGCTCATCCTGCGCGAGGTGAACCAGACGGTCATGCGCAATTTCCTGACCCAAAAGGGGCAAACGCCGCGCGTACACCGCAATACGCTTTATTTCCTGAGCACTTCTCCCAAAGAGCGCCCGCCCTTTGAAACGTTGCTGCGCCGTCACCTGGCGCTGGATTCACTGCTGGATGACAAAACCATCGCGCTTTCCGACGACCAGCGCAAGGAACTGGAGAAATCCGCCAAACAGGTTGCCCGCGATCTGCAAGAGCAGGTCAGCAATCTCTACCGCCGCCTCTATCTTCCCGACCAAAATGGCTGGCAAGAGGTGGATATGGGCACTGCGGCTTACGGAGTATCTACCCCGCTGGACGAACTGGTTTACAACCGCCTGCGCGAGGAAAATCGGCTGGTGGAAAAACTGGCCCCACTGGTCATCAAGGAACGATACCTGGCAAACCACGCCTATGTGGAAACCCGCAAATTGGCCGACAACGGCTCCCGCACTCCGGGAGCCATGCTGACCGTCAACCGCCAGGTGTGGGAAAACAGCATTGCCGAGGGGGTGCGTCAAGGCATGTTCGGCTTGGGAAGTCTGGATGCCAATGGCCAGCCGCGTTGCCTGTATTTCAGGGAAGCGCCTTCCGTCAGTTTGCAGGAGAACGAGGTGCTCATTCCGGCAGAAACGTGTGTGCAGCAGCGCACCGATGACGAACCAGGCTATGCCCCTGCAACACCGGGGTCCTCTTCAACCGGTGTTGCCGAACCGGAAGCAGGCCCGCTGATCCCCACTCCAGCAGCGGAGACGCTTTCCGGTGCGGAGGCGGGCACATTGCGTGAGGCTTTGACCTTGCGGTTTACGCTTCCCTTTGGGCAAGCATCCAGTTTGCTGGGGTTGCTCACCTTGCTTCAGCAGCGCTTCCAGACCATGCGCATTACCATCGAGTTGCGGGATGGCAGCATCAGCGAAGCCGAAATTGAAGACAAGGTGCGCGAGACTTTCCGGCAAATGGGTGTGGATGAGGAAATTGAGTAACCCCCGTCCAGAACAGCCAGCGCCCGCGTACCTTTGCAACGCAAACAAACCCCTCCCTGACTTTACAATCAGGAAGGGGTTTGTTTACAATGTGGGCGGGTTATGTTTACAATCGAACCGACTTACTCACCATCCCAAGTCCAACTGTCCAAGTAATTCTTGCAGGTGTCATCAAACTGCTGGCACTCTGCGGGCAGGTCGTATTCGACAAATAAATTCCACCACTCATGCTGCACATAGAACGGCAGGTCGTACTGTTCCAGCGCCGCCCAGCCCTGCGAAACGGTCTCGGCGGTAAGCCAGCCCAGATACCAGTCGCATCGGTCTTTGCCCGATGCCCAGTAAACAGTGCCGTCTTCGCCGTGCTTCTGGAGCAACTGTGCTAAAAATCGCCATGTGTTGTGGTCGCGAGTGGTTGTGAAATGCA
>CAZPSL010000184.1:0-12154 GCA_964589145.1 uncultured Anaerolineales bacterium | reverse complement strand
CGAATTTGTGGGGAGGGGGGAAAGGAAACAGTGCCCTTCTACAACATTTGCTTGGGTGCAGGCAAAAGATGTAGAAATCGGGCAGCCGCATGTCTCTGCCCTTCCCCCGGCGGGGCGGGGTGTTCGGTGCCTGTCCTGTTCGCAAAATGAAGACTGGCAGTCCTGGCAGGACTGCCAGTCTTGTGTGCGGGGCGAGGGAAACACATAGGAATTTCTACAACATTTGCCTGCATCCCATTTGCTTGCACCCCTTGACATAGCACATCTGTTCTGTTATTATGTTAGCACATATTTTCGATTTATTGCGCGTTTTCACGATTCCCCAGGAGGAATCCCATGATGGCAAGAAAAAAACAAAAGGGGCTGTCGGAACGGCACAAGCGGGTACTGGAGGCCATAGACCGGCTGACGAGGTTAAACGACTATCCGCCCTCCATCCGCGACATCTGTGCCGAAACGGGAATCACCTCAACTTCGGTGGTTAGTTACTACCTGAAACATCTGGAGGAGTTGGGCTATATCAAGCGAGACCGTCAGGTCGCGCGCGGTGCACGGCTGGCAGTCAGCCTTTCCGAAATTCCGGGCATGGCAACCAGCAAGTTGCAATCTACTGTACGCGGGGTTACCCAGGCGGTGCAGGAAATGCTGCGGATTCCGATTCGCGGTCGTATTGTTGCCAGTGCGCCCGTTCCGGTGCCAGGTTCGGATTTTGCGTATTTTGATGCTGAATCCATGGTGGATATTGCCCGCAGTATGCTCCCGGTACGCGATTCTGAACTGGATGACCTGTTTGCCCTGGAAGTGGATGGCGATTCCATGATTGATGCCATGGTTAATGACGGCGATATTGTGGTGATGCGACGTGCCCAGGAGGCCCGCAATGGGGAGATGGTTGCCGTCTGGCTGGCGGATAAGGAAGAAACAACCCTCAAGTATTTTTATATCGAAAATGGGCGCGTGCGCTTGCAGCCTGCCAACCCGACGATGAAACCGATTTACATTGACGACCCCAGCACGGTTCAAATCCAGGGCAAGGTGGTAATGGTGGTGCGTCAACTGGAAGATAACGTGGCGTAACCGACAACCGGTTTCAACGGCGTACATCATGTACAGGGGCGAGTCACCGGCTCGTCCCTGTTTTTTTGCCGAAATTACAGACAAAGGGGAGCGCCTGTTTTGCCACGCGAACATCCGCGAATGAAACGAATAACACGAATTTTCTTTTGTTTCGTACAATTCGCGCCATTCGTCATATTCGTGTTCTTCAATTCAGTTTTTTGGCCGTTGTACGGATTTCAGCAATCGAAGCGGAGTGCAGCCGCCAAATGCTGTCCCGTCCAGCCGTGTGCCGGGGGAGAACAGCGTCCCGCCAGCGCCGTTAGCCAGACTGTGCCTGATGAATGCGCCGGTGATATCGGGGTCGCGGGTAATGGATTGGTTATCGCCGCCCTCACTTCCATAGGTGTAGGTATCAATTGCCGCGCCGCTGCTATCCACCAGGGTAAGGGTGTCGCCGGCATTATTCAGCCCCAGCATTCCCGATGATGCAATCTGCACAATTGCTCCGCCAAAACTTCCTGTAGGTGTTCCTCCGCCAAAGACTACCACGGCGCAGCCTGCCGGAAGGGTTGTTGTGGTTGGGGTGAAAACATGCCGAATCTGAATGCTGTCGCTGATGACCCAGCCTCCGATGACAATATCCTGCCCGGTGGTGTTCACAAGTTCAATAAATTCATCCTGGTACTGATGCCGGACCCCATCGCCGTTGGCATCCCCGTCTGTTCCGTCTGCGGGGTCAGCAAGAATTTCGTTGATTCGCAGGGCGGGCAGTGGTTCGGGCGTCGGGGTGGTGGTTGGCGTGGGGGTCGGCGTTGGGGAGGTGTGGTCCACCATGCCAGGAACAGGGCTGGGCTGGTCGCGCCAATCGGCTGCGGTGTCGGTATCTGTTTCGGGCGGGTATCGTTCAATGGAATGATCCGGGACGACGGCGGGAACAGGCGGGTCGAGCAGGGCTGAAGATGTACCCCAGGAGACCCCGTCAACGAGTGTATCGTTGGCGTTCAGGAGCAGCACGTCGTCACCACTGGCACTCAGGTTGAGCGTGCCGCTCGCCCAGCCGGAATAGCGCACCAGATCCGGGACGGCGGGATCGCTCCCGGTTACCTCAAAATCTGGTGCAAAGCCGTAAAGACCGCTGAAAGCCGCGGCATCGTGGGCGATGACCGCGGTTTCTCCTGCCATCAAAATTGATCCTGCCGGAAAAGTGTACATCCCCTCGCCGCCGCCCCGGGTTTCCTCATCTCCAATACGGAATTGCCAAAGTGCGGCATTATTTGGCCCGGCGTTGTAAATCTCAATCCATTCTTCGGCTGGGTCATTGCCAGCGGGGGCGTAAAGCACTTCGCTGACCAGCAAGGTGGCCGCCCCTGTAGGGATAACCGGCGTCGGGGACGGGGTGGGCGTAGGCGTGCTCAAATCGAGTTGGTAGGGGCCAGGGGTCTCGGCAACCCGCCAATCGGCGGCGGTATCGGAATCCATCTGGGCCGGTGCCCGTTCCAGGGATTGCCCGTCTGCTGCGGGCGGGGGCGGCGGGTTGAAAGCCTGCGCCCAGTCCGAATCGCCCCAGGTCAGGGCGTCCAACGGAACGTCGCGTCCATCCAGCATGTAAATCAGCAGTACTTCATCTGTGGTGTTTTGCAAAATGATATTGTTTCCGGTTGCCCAGGCTGGATACCAAATCATATCGGGAACAGTGGGTGATGTATCCCGAATTTCATAATCGGGATACCGGTTGTAGGCCTGATAAAAATCTATAGCCCGGTTGGCAACCACAGCCACGCCGCCAATTGGCAAAATGGCGCCATCAGGGAAACGGAACGCCCCCTCGTCATACCCGAACCAGGCTTCATCGCTGATTTTATACGCTGAAAGAATAGCCGGTTCCGGCCCGGGGTTGTAGATTTCAATCCATTCGCTGCCCGGCTCGCTGCCGGATGGATTGTAAAGAACCTCGGTTAGCAGCAGGCGCGCTGTTTCAGATGGCGGCGGCGGATAGCGGTTGATCACCAGCGGCAGATACGCAGTGGAATCCACTGCGGCGTGCGCCCAGATCGCCGCAGTGACCAGCGCAAAAGTCAGCAACGCACCCCAAAGCCCGGCCGCAAGTTTGAGTGAGCGTTTTGAGGGCATAGGAGGCTCCTTTCTGAGCGCAAAATGCAGGACGATAAAAGGGTGCGGGCAGGGGAGGGGGAAACACCATCGTTCTGCAACGTTTGCCTGCACTCACGATAAAAATGGGGATGGAAACTTGTGGTGAAACGCCGCCAAACGGCGACCAGAGCGGGATTTCCGGGGATTCAGTTGACAGCACCAGGGCGTTACCGGCCTGCCAGAGGCAGGTACACCCGCCACGGCAGCACAAAGTACTGAACTAACAGCGGGTCGTGATCGGATGCGCGGTAAACAACATCGCCCCGGTTTTCGTAAACGGCAGGGTAATCTGCCCCCAAGTGAACCGGTTGAATCTTTATCCAGTTAACCGCCATTCCGGGGCTTACCAGCACATGATCGAGTGCCTGCGAAACACCGCGGTAGACGTAGGTATATCGTTCCGCCCGTACAATTGTACGGGACGCATTCCACAACCCCGCAGTCGCCAACACCGCCAATGGCTGCGAGGCGGGCGTGTCATTCAGATCGCCGAGTACGATGACCGCTGCACCGGGATGTTCCGCCTCAATTTCAGATGCCAATGCACCCACAAATTCGGCTTGTGCCAGCCGACGCGGCCGCGTGTAGGCCTGTTCGCGGGTATCTTCACGCTTGGATTTCCAATGGTTGACAACCACCCACAATGGCAGCGTTTCCCCGCTATCCAGATTGACCGTCATCGTCACCACCAGCGGCGGACGCGAAAACAGGCGGTTGCCGTCAGGAACACCGTCACCATTCGTATCGCAGGTTTGCTCGTTGTGCGGATTTTCCACATCCCGGTTGCCGTCAGGGCCCAGCCCGTCCACCAGCAGGGTGCAGCCTTGCCGCGCTGCAAACCCGTTCACCGTCACCCGCGCGGGGTTATACAACAGCCCCACATCAATCCCGCGCCGGTCGGGCCCGTCTGCCCAGGCCACTTCATACGTTACGGTCAGCCCCCGCCGCGCGGCCAGGTGCAGCAAGACAATTTCGTTTTCCGCCTCCTGCACTGCCAGAAAATCCGGCTCTCCCAACCCGTCATGGATGAGCAGTGCAAGTTTATCCAACTTGCGCTGATACTCAGCCGATGTGCGGACCGGATCATCCCGGTCAGGGTCATCCACGACGTCGAACAGGTTATCAAGATTAAGGGTACCGAAGGTGAACGCTGGCGAGGGAACGGATTCCGTGCCTGCCGGGGAGAAGCGGGACGGTACCGGGACGGGTTCCGTCAAAAGGAGAACCTTGTACATCCCCGCCCGGTAATCCAGTATCCCGGCTATTCCCTGAAGCGTATCCCCAACCTTCAGGGGCGGAACAGCAAAAAGCCCTTCGCTCCCGATGGTAGCAATTTCTCCCGTTCCGGCCGGGTCATCAGCAAAAACGCGGGGAATTCCCAGGTCGCTGCGCACCAGCCAGGTATCGCCGCGGGCATCGGTCGGCCCGGCGACCTGCCCGGAATCCATGGAGACGTACATCCCCTCCAGGGATTCAAAATAGGTGCGGGCGGCTTCGTTCTCAAAGGGCGGCTGTAATTCCACAGCAGGGGGGAGCCCCTGCCCCTGGGCCAGAATTTGCACATTGGCGGGAGAAACTTCAAGCCGGGTCTGACCATAAACCTCAGCCACCGTACCGCTCACTTCAACCAGATCACCTGTCTGCACCAGGGATACGCGTTCTCCCACATAAACAAAAACCCCGTCCGATGTGGCGGGGTTTGAATCGCAGTTTTCGGTTTGGATGAAAAAACCTTTGAGGCTGGTATGATCAAAATCAGCAGTTACCACCCCCTGGGCGTGCACCGCTTCTCCTGCGCGGGGAGACGAGAATCCATCGCCCTGAATTTCACAGATGGGGACCAGCGATGTGTCAGAAGCGGCGCATTCTGTTTGGGTTGACAAAACCGCTGTGCAGAGCGCGAGTAAAAGCAGAAAAAACGTTCCCTTGTGCATTTTGACGTCCCTGAAAATGGTTTTGGAACTTTTGCTGAAACGCAGCGAAGGCCTGAACCAGAGAAGCGTTTTGCCGGGTATTTCCGGCAGGGCAGGAGTCAGAGAAACGGGTTGTTCCACCGCTCATCGCCGACGGTGGTTTCTGCGCCGTGCCCGGGGAGGATGCGGGTTTCATCGGGGAGGGAGAGTACCTGCTCACGGATGGAGCGCAGCAAGGTTTTCTGGCTGCCGCCGGGGAAATCGGTGCGGCCGACTGACCCCCGAAAGATGAGATCTCCACTGAAGAGGACACCGGCATCGGAACAGTAGAAAATCACATGCCCAGGGGTGTGCCCTGGTGTATGGCGCACTTCGAGACGGTTGTTCCCCAGGCGCAGGATTTGCCTGTGGCGCAGGTCAATGGTCGGCTCGGGGCCAGGGTCTTTAAGCGGGATGCCGAAAAGTGATGCCCCGCCCTTGATGCGCCACAACGGATAATCCCGCGGGTGAAGCGCCACTATCGGGAGCGGATTGCAGCCCTCAGATACCTCCGCCGCGCCGCCGAAATGATCAAAATGGGCGTGGGTGTACCAGAGATGAGCAATTCGCCAGCCGCGTTCCCGCGCGGCGTTCAAAATAACCTCTCCATTCCAGGCCGGGTCAATGACGGCCGCATCCTGCGTTTCCGGGTCGGCAATCAGATAAGCGTTAGAAGCAACGGGGCCGAGCGTAAAGGTGACGATTTCGAGCATGGGTGTTCTGCGGGAAGAGCGTTGAATCGCCGGTTTGTTTTCCAGAATGAAGGGTGCGGGCAGGGCAGGGGGAAAGGAAACAGTTCCCGTGTGACTGCCCAATTTCTACATCTTTTGCCCGCACTCTAAACAGGGCGCAGTTGCAGGTGCATTTTCCGTGCGGCAACAAGCGTGTTGTATGCTCCAATTATACCCATTTTTAACGGATGTCTGAACAGGTAGTCGGGCAGGGTGCAGGCAAATGTTATAGAAATTCCTGTGTGTTTCCCTCGCCCCGCACACAAGACTGGCAGTCCTGCCAGGACTGCCAGTCTTCATTTGGCGAACAGGACAAGCACCGACACCCCGCCCTGCCGGGAGCATGACAGAGACATGTGGCTGCCCGATTTCGACATCTTTTGCTTGCACCCGTCGGGCAGGAGTACAGGCAAATGTTATGGGAGCGCCGCGCGCTTCTCTACCCCTGAACCGTCAAATACCGCAACTGCGCCAGCGCGGCCTCAAAATCTGCCGGGCAGGGACTTTCAAACGTGACCATCGCTCCCGTGGATGGATGCCAGAAGCGCAGCGAGCGGGCGTGCAAGGCCATGCGGTCAATGTAGATTGAGGTTCGCATATGTCCGTAAAGCGGGTCGGAGAGAATGAAAAAGGCCAGGTCGTACAAGTGGGCCCGGATTTGGTGAGTTCGACCGGTTTCTGGGATGGCGGCGAGCAGCGCATACCCGTCAAAGCGCTCCAGAACTTGGAATTTTGTGACGGCCGGTTTGCCGTTCCCGATGTCCACCACAGTGCGGTGGTGCCGTCCGACGCTGGCGCGCAGCGGCAAATCGAGCACTTTCTCATCCCATTCCGGCTCCCCCTCCACGATGGTATGGTAAGTTTTGGAAACCTGCCGCCCGGCAAACTGGAGCGAGAGGGCGCGGTGCGCTTCAGGGGTGCGCGCCAGCACCATTACCCCGCTGGTCTCCTTATCCAGGCGGTGAACCACCCACAACCGCCCGTAGGAGGGCTCCAGCAGCCGCCTCAGGTAGGGGACGGCGTGATCGTACCCGTCGGGGATGGAGAGCACCCCGGCGGGCTTGTCAATCACCAGAATATCGCCATCGCTGTGGATGACAGGGATTCCCGTTTCCAGATTCACGCCCCGACTACGACCCCCACGCCAACCAGCCCGGCCCCGGAGTGAACCGAGAGGCCGGGAGTTAACTCGGCATACAGGATTTCATCCGGGCAGTCCAGTTGCTCCCGCAGGAGCGACTCGAACTCATGGGCAGCCTCCGCCGCGGCCACATGGACAATCGCCATCCGCTCAATGGGTTTTTCCCCAATGGTGTCAGCGGTCAACTGGATGGTGTGCGCCCAGGCTTTTTTGCGGGTGCGGATTTTCCCCACCATCTCCAGTTTCCCGTCCTGGATGGTGAGGACCGGCTTGATATTGAGGAGGCTCGCCATCCCCGCCGCGAGATGCCCGACCCGCCCGCTCATCGCCAGGTATTTGAGCGTAGAGAGCGCAGCGTAAAAGTGGGCGCGCACCCCGACATCTTTTGCAATTGCCAGCGCCTCCTCGCCGGATTTTCCGGCCTGTGCGGCCTCGGCAGCCGCCAGCACCTGAAAGCCCTGCCCGACAGACAGGCTTTGGGTGTCCACCACAGTGATTTTACGCCCGGAGAGCATTCCCTGTGCGGTGACCGCCGCGGCATAGGTCGCACTGATCTGGCTGCTGACCGTAAAGCAGATCACTTCATCCGCCCCGGCATTGAAGGCATCTTCAAAGGCCTGGACGAATTTTCCCGGTGCAGGGGCAGCGGTGGTGGGCAGTTTGCCCTCTTTGTCAATGCGGGCGAACAGGGCGGTATCGTCAATCTCTACCCCGGTTTCAAGGATTTCATCCCCAAAGTGGATGGTGATTGGCACCTGCCGGATGCCGTATTTCTCCGCTACGGACTGCGGCAGGCTGGCATCGGTATCGGTGATAATGGCTACGTTTGGCATGGTTTTCTCCGAAGTTTCCAAGGGCTGTGTTGGTGGGGGCAGGCAAAAGATGTAGAACGCCGGTGTTCCCCCCTTCCCTGCCCTCCCAAAATTTTCCGCTTTGGTTCCCCTCTCCCGAAGGGAGATGGGTTAGGGGTGAGGGCGGGGGGATGGTTAGGTAGGGTGAAGGGAAGCAGCACCCATACGGCCGTTCAATTTCTATAACATTTGTTTGCACCCTGATGGTGCGGGGTTCTTGCAGCCACCCGGTCAGATTGCTTAGCGCCAATCTTTCTGGGGGGCGGGCTTATTCTCCAAAATCATCTCAATGCGCTCTGTCACGTCATCTGTCAGCAGGGGGACAACCTCAATGGCTTTCATATTCTCGGTAATCTGTTCTGGTTTGGATGCGCCGGTGATTGCCGTGGAGACATGGGGGTTTTTCAGTGTCCATGCCAGGGCCAGTTGTGCCATCGTGCAACCCAAACTGTCGGCAATGTTCATCAACTGCCCCACTTTGGAGATGCGCAATGCGGCTTCATCGTCCGTGAATCGGTCACGCAGCCATTCATAACCTTCCAGCGTGACGCGGGTGCCTTTGGGTATTCCGTGATTGTACTTGCCGGTGAGCAAACCGCTTGCCAGCGGGCTCCAGATCGTTGTGCCGAGGCCGATCTCTTTGTACAGGTGGGCATATTCCACCTCTACACGTTCGCGGTGGAACATGTGATACTGTGGCTGTTCCATCTGTGGAGGAATCAAGTGCTCGCGGCGGGCGATGGCATAAGCCTCCATGATTTGCGCCGCGCTCCACTCGCTGGTGCCCCAGTACAGTGCCTTGCCCTGATTGATGACATGGTTGAAGGCTCGCACCGTCTCTTCGATAGGCGTGTGCAGGTCGGGACGATGAGCAAACACCAGGTCAACGTAATCGGTTTGCAGGCGTTTCAGGGCTGCTTCCACGCCTTCAATGATGTGCTTGCGCGACAAGCCGCGATCGTTCGGGCCGGGGCCGCCCCAGAAAATTTTGGTCGAAAGCACCAGGTCAGACCGTTTCCAGCCAGCACGCCGGATGACTTTGCCCATCACAATTTCCGCCTGACCGCCTGCATAAACTTCGGCGTTATCGAAAAAATTGACCCCGGCATCGTAGGCGGTTTTCATCAGATTGTAGGCGGTGTCGTCATCTACCTGTGTTCCAAATGTGACCCACGCACCGTACGAAAGCGCAGAGACCTGTAAACCGGCCGAACCCAGATGTCGATATTCCATAAGTTTACCTCCAAAAGGTTATTGCTATCAGGACTTTCGCCCTGATGGACGCAGGCAAATGTTGTGAAAACCGGGCAGTTTGACCACCGTTTGCGTATGCTTCGGTAATGGGCTGCGAAGAACACGGATATTGCAGTAGTTTGCTATGGATCGTTATCTGCTTTCTGCCTGAATTGACTTTTTGCGGATTTTGGAACGCCCTTCAGCCCACAATTCAGGGGTGATTGCTGCTAACATGGAAAAACTGCGCTTCTCGTAGTTGGTTCCGGGCACCAGCGGGAATGGAGATTCTCCCGTCAAAGGGGCGATGACCCCGCCCGCTTCCTCGACAATCAGCCAACTGGCGGCAAAATCCCAGATTTTGGGTGTGGCTTCAAAGGCCAGGATCGCACTGCCGCGGGCGACCGTCGCCAGCCCGTAGGCCGCCGACCCCAGGATGCGGGTCTTGTACCGCAGGGAGACTTCGTAATGGCGCACTGTCCGTGAGCAGCAGGAGAAGAATCGAGTCGGCTGTTCGGGGGTTGGCGGGGAAACTTCAAGGCGGCGGTTGTTCAGAAAAGCACCGTTCCCTCTCGATGCTGCAAACAGTTCATCCAGCAGCGGGAAGCAGAGCACCCCTAAATCGGGGATTCCATCCACAAGACGGGCAATCGAAACGCCCCAGTGCTGCAATCCCAAACTGAAGTTGGTCGTTCCGTCCAGCGGATCAATCACCCAAACAGCGTTTTTCCCGGAGGGGAATATCGTCTCTGCCTCCTCGCTGAGTACCCCGTCATCGGGGTAAGTTTCGGTGAGTGCGTCTCGCAGCAGTTCGTCGGCCGCGAGATCGGCCTCCGTGACCACCGTGCGGTCGGCTTTGAGCGTGGCGGCGATGCCCGCCGGTCGGTAGTAATCGAGCAGCAGTTGCCCGGTGGCTTGCGCCAGTTCGACAGTGAACGCCAGCGTGTTCATAGAACACAAGTATAGCACGAGAAGCGTGGTGTGGAGGTCGCAGGTGGTGCAGGTAAAAGTTTGCTCTGTTCGATGGTTTGTCAGGTCATTCGGTTTCTTCAACCGGCAAGCCGCTCCCTGCTGTTGGGCCGCATTCATCTTTTGGCGATGCCTGGCAGTAAGCGATTGCGGCACTCAAATGCGCCCCGACGAAAACCATCAAACTCAGCATGTAAATCCAAAACAAGAGCGCCACAATTGCCCCCAGGGAACCGTAAACCAGGTTGTAAGTCGAAAGCCCGCTCCCAAGATACCAGGTAAAAACGCGGGTGATGATCGCAATGCTGATGGCACTTGCCAGCGCGCCCCAGGCCACATCCCGCCAACGGATACCGCTCCCCAGCAGCCAGCGATACAACACGAGCAAGGTGACAAACACTAACGCCCCCATTACAAAGTCAGAAAAGAGCCTGGACGAAACGGCTTTTGCCGCAAAATGGTTGATATCCTGCGGCAAGAACGCCATCACCGTGCTGATCACAAACAGGGCAAGCAGGCCGCCAATCAGACCGGCCAGCATGACCAGCGCCATCAGGCGCATTTTGAAGATATTGCGGTTTTTTGTGCCCGGCCAGGCGCGGCTGATATTGCGCACCAGCACGGCGAAAACCCCCATCGCAGCCCAGGCCAGCCCTGCAAAACCAATCAACCCAACCGACCCGCGGGCAGCCAGCACTTGTTTGATGTTTTCAGCGATTAAATCGTGGGCAAACGGAAACGCCCGCAGCAAGGCTTCCAGAATTTGCTCTTCGGTCAGCGTGTTTTCCAGCACGGTGCTGATAATCACCACCACAACCAGCAGCAGCGGGAAAAGCGAGAAAAAGCCGTAATACGCCATGCTGGCCGCGGCCTCGGCAACCCGCTCCTCGCCGACACGCTCCGCTGTTCGCTGGACAATCCCGACCAGCCCGCCGCTCAACCGGTCAAGGCGTGCCAGAAAATCGTTCATCCGGTTTCGCATACAAAAATTTCAGGGAGTGGCGTCTCCATCAGACCACCACTCCCGAAGTTCACGCCGCGGCTTCTGCGTCCCGCTCCCGTTTCCAGTTGGGAGCCGCCCGCCGCAGTTGATCCGCGGAAACGCGGTTGACCTTCCGGCAGCGCGGGCAGCGCACGTCGTAGTGCGTCAGATCGTTATCATGGATTTCGTCCAGCGCAGTGTAGAGGGTCGCCCGGCTGAGCGAGATCGGCATCTGGCATTTGAAGCATCGAATCTGCATCATGTACCTCGCTTTCATTTTTGGAACTGGAACGTTGTCCTCCCAAGTATACCACCGCGGGAGCACTGAACTTTTCTCCCCCATCTTTCGCAAACCCGATATAATTGCCCCATGACTCCCAACCTTTATACCCGAACCGGAGATGACGGCTCTACCGGCTTGCTGGGAGAGGGCCGCGTCCCCAAAGATGATCCCCGCATGGAAGCGGTCGGCGCACTGGACGAAGCCAACGCCGCCCTGGGCGTCTCCCGCGCCGCCTGTGAGGACCCCCGGAGCCGCGGAATTTTGCTCACCGTCCAGCGCGACCTGTACGGGCTGATGGCAGAGGCCGCCGCGCTCCCGGAAAACGCCGCCCGCTTCCGCAGCATTGATGCCGAACGCGTCGCCTGGCTCGAAGCGCAGATTGCCGCCATTGAGCAAACCGTCCCGCCGGTGACGGAGTTCATCGTCCCCGGTGACACCCCCGCCGGCGCAGCCCTCGACCTGGCGCGCACGGTCGTCCGCCGGGCGGAACGGCGATTGGTCGCCCTCCACCGGGCGGGCGGCATTGAAAACCCCGATCTGCTGCGCTATGTCAACCGGCTTTCTTCGCTCTGCTTTGCACTCGAACTGCTGGAAAACCACCGCGCCGCGGGGCAATCCCCAACCCTGGCAAAATCCTGATGCTGTTATGCTCTTTGTATGGTGAGACGGCACTCCACTGTTTCCCTGTTCCCTTTACGTTTCTCTCTTGGCCTCCGGTCAGGATTCACACCACACCTTAGGGGAGATGGGAACAATCGTTGTGGTGTATTTTCGGGCACGAAGTGCCCGAAAATACACCACA
>CAZPSL010000183.1:0-2432 GCA_964589145.1 uncultured Anaerolineales bacterium | reverse complement strand
AGCATCTCCTTGGCAATGATCAGGTGGCGCAGATAGGCGCGGCTGAAGTTCTGGCAGGTGTAGCAGGTGCAGCCTTCCACCAGCGGACGCGGATCGCGGGCGTACTGCGCCTTGGAGACGTTCATCCGCCCGCCGGGGACGAAGGCCGCCTTGTGCCGCGCCAGACGGGTGGGTAGCACGCAGTCGAAGATGTCCACCCCGCGGCGGACGCCGTTGATCAGGTCTTCCGGGGTGCCGACTCCCATCAGGTAGCGCGGCTTGTCTTCGGGCAGGATGCGGTCCACCACCTCCAGGATGGCGTGCATCTCCTCCTTGGTCTCACCCACGGAGAGGCCGCCGATGGCGTTGCCGGGCAAATCCAGGGAGGCGATGAACTCCGCCGATTGCTGGCGCAAATCGGGGAAGATGCCGCCCTGCACAATGCCGAACAGCGCCTGGTCGTCGCGGGTTTTGGCCTCCAGGCAGCGCCGCGCCCAGGCATGGGTGCGCGCCATCGCCCGCTCGTTGTAGGCGCGGTCGTAGGGTTCGGCGCACTCGTCGAAAGCCATGATGATGTCTGCACCCAGATTTTCCTGAATGGCGATGGATTTTTCGGGGGTCAGGCGGTGGATGGAGCCGTCAATATGGCTCTTGAAGGTCACGCCCTCATCGTCAATACGGTTGATGCCCCCCAGCGAAAAGACCTGAAACCCGCCGGAATCGGTCAGGATGGGGCCGGGCCAGCGCATGAACTCGTGCAGGCCGCCCATCTCGGCAACCAAGTCGTCGCCGGGGCGCAAGTAAAGGTGGTAAGTGTTCGCCAGCACCAGGTTCGCGCCGATTTCGTGCAGTTGGGCGGGAGTGAGCGATTTGACGGTCGCCTGCGTTCCCACGGGGGCGAAGACGGGGGTCAGCACATCCCCGTGGGGGGTGGAAAACACCCCGGCGCGGGCGCGTCCCTCACGGGCCTGGATGCGAAACTCGAAGGGTTGGGAATCGGTCATAACGAGTGGGATTATACCCTAATGGTGATATAATTCGCACTTGTGTTTCAGGGGTTGGAAGTTGCAGGTTGAAGGCGGGAAACCTTCAACTTTCAACATTCAACCTGTAACCCTACCAACATCAAGGAGTATAAAAAACCAATGGTGCAGAAAATTGTACTTGGCCCCAAAGCGCAATCACTGGTGGAGCGTGACTACAAGGTTGTCTCTTCCTCGTACCCGCGCGGCTATCCTTTCGTGATGGATCGCGGCCGCGGAACCGAAGTCTGGGATGTGGATGGTAACCGCTTTCTGGATTTTGCCGCCGGGATCGCGGTGGTTTCCACCGGACACAGTCACCCGCAGGTGGTGCAGGCCATCCAGCAGCAGGCGGAGCAGTTTATCCACATTTCATCGGATTTCTATCACGAAAAGTGGATTGCCCTCTCCGAAAAACTGAACGAGATCGCTCCTTTTGATGAGGATGCCGGTGTTTTTCTGACTAACTCCGGCACCGAAAGCGTGGAGGCAGCCATCAAACTGGCGCGCCTGCACACCGGACGCAGCCAGTTTATTGGCTTTTTGGGTGCTTTCCACGGGCGGACGATGGGGGCGGTGACGTTCACTGCCAGCAAAGCCGTTTACCATCGCGGTTTCTTTCCCCTGATGGGCGGCGTGACCCATGCGCCTTATCCCGACCCCTACCGTCCGATGCTGGTCTCCCGCCCCGGCGAAGATTACGGCGAAACTGTGGTACGCTATATTGAAGAAGAGATTTTTGTGCGCATTGCCCCGCCGGAGGATGTCGCCGGCATTTTGGTAGAGCCGATTCAGGGCGAGGGGGGGTACGTGGTTCCCTCTCCGGGCTTCTTCCCCGCTTTGCGCGAACTCTGTGACCGCTACGGTATCCTGCTGATTGTGGACGAAGTTCAATCCGGGATGGGACGCACCGGCAAATGGTGGGCGGTTGAGCATTTCGGCGTTGAGCCGGACATCGTGACCGCTGCCAAGGGGATCGCCTCCGGTATCCCGCTGGGTGCGATGATCGCCCGCAAATCGGTGATGACCTGGCCCAAAGGGGCGCACGGCAACACCTACGGCGGCAATCCCATCGCCTGCGCGGCCTCCCTGGCGACCATTGACCTGATCGAAAATCAGTACATGCAGAACGCCGCCGAGATGGGCGCGTACATGATGGACGCGCTGGCCGAAATCCAGGCGCATCACCCCAGCATCGGCGATGTGCGCGGCAAAGGGTTGATGATCGGTGTGGATTTTGTCAGGGACCGCGAAACCCGCGAGCCCGCGGCGGAACTCCGCTCCCGCGTGGAGGAACTGGGCTTTGAGCACGGGCTGCTCCTGCTGGGCTGCGGCAAAAGCACCATTCGTATCGCTCCACCGCTCAGCATCACCAAAGATGAAGTAGACGAAGGTTTGGAAATTTTCGATTACATCGTCGGTTTGGCCGAA
>CAZPSL010000182.1:0-11079 GCA_964589145.1 uncultured Anaerolineales bacterium | reverse complement strand
CTCTCCCTTCGGGAGAGGGGAACCAAAGCGGAAATTTTTGGGAGGGCAGGGGAGGGGGGAAAGGAAGCAGTTCCCATAGACTGCCCGATTTCTACAACATTTGCTTGCACCCCGCGCAAATGGGGCTATTGACGAAAATGGGCATCATCGTTACAATGCAAACCTGTTTCGCTTTGAGATATACTCAGTTTGGTGTCGGTTGTCGCCATGTACGAGATGGCGGCATTTTTTTGCGGAGGCAGCGATGGGCAGATCAACCGATAACCTGGATTTTTCACTTGGGCATCATCCTGGCGCAGGTGATGTTACCGCCACAATTGTGAATTTGACCGAGGCTACAGCGGACCACATCCGCGCTGAACGAGTACGGATCAATCAGGGTGGTGCGAATACTGTAACGGCTACGGATGTGGAGATTTCGCAGGGCGGCGTCAGCCAGGTCACAGCCCAAAAAATGACTCTGGCCCAGGGCGGCGCTGCTTTTGTGAAAACAGTTGATTTCAACCTGCGGGAGGGCGCCGCCGGACTGGTCAATGCGGAAATGGCCGCAATCCACAACAGCGGAGTTGGCGCGGTGTACGGGCAGACCGTTGATTTACGGGAAGGGACACACACTGGCGTTGTTGCCGCTCGTCAGATTAATGCCGCTGCCAATGCCCGCACAACAGTGCTGCTGGCAGGCAAGGTCGAAGGCGACGTGGTAACCCTGATGGATACTCGGCAGGTTGTGCTGGCCGGGCTGGGATTTGGCGCCGCAGCCGGGCTTTTCATGCTGATTGCCGGATGGTTTCGCCGAGGCAAGTGAATTCGCCGGTGGTTTTCGCCAGCCCGCAAAACAACAAGTCAATCCTGGGTTTCCAGATGGAGGCTCAAATCTAACTTTGAAGAGGAGCGAGGGTAACCCGGCTGGGTGAGAGGCGCTCCGAGGAAGGATACTATGGATAAAATTGTTCTTCAGGCAGAACGCCGCGAGGTCCGCGGCAAAAAGGTCAAGGCGCTGCGGCGCATGGGTAAACTCCCGGCAGTGATGTTCGGGCACAAACTGGAATCGACTCCGATCGCGCTTGATATGCGTTCGGCCAGCAAGATTTTGGGCGGAGTCGGCTCATCCACGCTGGTTACACTGCAACTGGATGGGAAAGAATACCCTGCACTGGTGCGCGAACGCCAGTATGAGGTGCTGCACCGCAATCTGCTGCACGTTGATTTCCAGGTGGTTTCACTGACCGAAACCGTGCGCGCGGAGGTCGCCGTCATTCTGGGCGATGAGGATGCCCCGGCAGTGAAGAACTATGGTGCGATGATCATCCAGGGCGTGGAAAGCCTGGAGGTCGAAGGGCTGCCGCAGGACTTGCCGGAACGGATCATTGTGGATATTTCCACGCTGGAAAAAATCGGCGACAGCATCCTGGTCAGGGATTTGCCGGTTCCTGAGAGTGTTGTCATTCTGGCAGACCCGGAAACGATGGTTGTTGTAGCCACCGCCCTTGCTGAGGAAACTGCTCCCGAATCCGGGGCGGCGGAGGGCGCCGAGGAAGGCGCTGCGCCGGAGGTCGTTGGTGGCGAATCAGAAAAAAGCGAAGGCTGATAACCCTACCCGGGAAGAACATCCCGCGCAAACCTTGCGCGGGATGTTTTCGTAATGTCTCTGCTATCCGCGCCAACGGCGGAGTTACAATATGCAAAGCGACTGGCGGAAATTGTGGTGGATCGGCGCAGCAGGAACGCTGGTTTTGCTGGCTGCTCTGATATCGTGTTCTCCCGCTGCGGGGACGGGGCCGAACGCCGCGGCAGCGACCCCTGTTTCTGGAGATCCGCTGTATCTCCAAAGCGGGCAGGTGAGCCAGTGGGCTGCCGGGGCGGAGGCCAGTTCGGAGTTTGCGAACCCCGAATGGGCTGCTCTCCAGGCCGTCGGCGAACCCGATACCACGCGGTGCGGCGATTACGCTACTGCTTGGGCGACAGCGGGCAGCGATACAGTTGAAACACTGGTGTTGACTTACACCCAGGCGGTGCACGTTGTGGGAATCAACATCGTTCAATCTTTTAACCCTAACCAGGTTGTCCGGGTAGAACTGGTTGGCTCGTTTGGGCGGGCAGCCACGGTTTACGAAGGGGAGCCTTACCAGGTGGACCAGCCCTGCCCGTTTATTCTTGCAATTCCGGTGGAGCGGACCAATGCGCGCTTCGACCGTTTACGCATTACTGTGGATCAATCGGTGCTGGGGCTGGGCTGGAACGAGATTGATGCCGTTGAACTCATCGGGGAATCGGAATGAGGCAGGGGGCAATTACGCCGGTACCCGCGGCAGATAAATTGTAAACGTAGTACCTTCGCCTTCAACGCTCGCCACGCTGATTTCTCCCCCGTGGCTTTCAACAATCCGTTTGACAATGCTTAACCCCAGGCCGGTTCCCTGGGCGCGCTGTTCGGAGCCGGGGACGCGGTAGAACTTGGCGAACAATTGCGGCAGAGCATCTCGCGGGATACCAATGCCGGTATCGCTGACCCTGATTTCCACGCCGCCGGGGCGATTTTCAGCGGCCAGTGTGATCTTCCCCCCAGGGCGGTTGTATTTGATGGCGTTGCTCAACAGGTTGAGAACTGCCTGTTTGATTTTGTCGCAATCGACCTGACAGGTTTCCAGAGATTCGCCTAAAGTGACCTGCAAGCGGATGTTCAAATTCTGCGCCTGGGTCTGCATCAAACTGACGCATTCCATCAGCAACTCCTCCAGATTGCAGGGCTTAAGGTGCAGTTGAGTGCGCCCGGATTCAAGCCTGGCAATATCCAGAAAGGAGGTTGCCAGGCTTGAAAGGCGGGTGGTCTCTGCCTGGATGGCCTCAATCAACTGTGCTGTTTTTGCCTGGTCAAGTTTTGGATTGCCCAACAGGTGGGCGGCAGTGTTGATAGAGGCCAGCGGGGTGCGCAACTCATGGACAAACTCCGAAATCAAATCGGATTGCTGAAAAAGCCGGGCGTTTTCGATCGCAACCGCGGCCTGCGCTCCCAAAATCATCAGCAATTCCTGGTCGTCAGTGTCGAATTGCCCCGTTTTTTTGTTGATTGCCTCCAGCGCCCCAATCACCTTGTTTTTGTGTATCATGGGGACGCCCAGGAGCGATTCTGTTTCAATCGCAATTGCCTGACCAATCCGGTCGTAGTGACGCGAATCGGTTTGGGCATCCCGAATGATGATTGGCTCGCGGTGTGTAACGATCCACCCTGCTACACTTTGTTCTACAGGAATTGACAACCCGCGGATGGTGGGGTCATCCATGTTGGTCGCGACCTGGAAGTGCAATTCGTTTTTTGCCTCGTTGTACAACAGGATAGAGGCCTCCTCAGCGTTTGAAAGCACAACCGCTACCCGGACAATCCGGTAGAGCAGGGTATCCAAATCCAGCGTAGAAGCCAAATCACGGGAGATTTCGATTAATCGCTGGCATCGTTCCAGCAGGGTTGTTTGCGTAATATCAGTCATCTAGTACCTCGGATGCGATCGCGGGGATGATTTCGGCCACATCACCGCGCAGCACAATATCGGCGTATTCATCCATGTAAGTGGAGGTTTTGTTTACAATGATGATGCTGGCCCCGTGCCTCCAGGCGCGCTCTGGAAGTTGCGCCACAGGAGAGACCAGCAGCGAGGTGCCTGCAATGAGCATCAAATCACAGGAATCGGTCGCCTGCCGGGCCTGGAGCCAGATTTTGGCGGGCAGTTGTTCCTCAAACAGCACAATATCCGGTTTGAGGTATTCCCCGCAGATTTCGCAGCGGGGAGAGATTCCCTGCTCGATGTACGAGTGAATGTATTTTTCGGCACCAACCTGGCGGTAACAGCGGATGCAGGTCAGCGTTTCCAGCGTCCCGTGGACGGGCAGCACGTTTTGCGATCCGGCTCGATGGTGCAGGCCGTCAATGTTTTGGGTAATTACCGCTTTGATGAAATGCTGCTTCTCCAGCGCGGCCAGCGACCGATGCGCCGGATTCGGCTGCGCTGAAAGCATATGACTGGCAAGCGGGCGCAGCCACTCGAAGAACCGCTCCGGATGGCGGTTGAATGCCGAAAGCGTTGCCACCTCTGTGGGCAGATAGCGTGTCCATAAGCCGCTGCCGCTGGAGCGGAAATCCGGTATCCCGGAAGGGGTGGAACTCCCCGCCCCGGTGAGCACAATTGCAAACTTTGCCTGCCGGAGCAAATCTGCGGCTTTTTGAACCAGGGCGGCGTGCTGTTCCGGTTCCATTTCAGGTTATCTGTTTTTGGGCCGCTGCGTCACCAGCGCAGCCAACTTTTCAAATTGCTGGGTGGTGATACTGCCGGGCTGATGCAAGACCATCGGCTGGTGGGCTGCCGCAGCCTGGTATGCCAGTTCCGGCGCGGGGGTAAAAACGGTGGAAATTTTATAACCCAGGTCTTTTTGGACTTGTGCCCAGTTCAATTGCACGCTGGAGCGTACCCGGTTTACCAGCACCATATGAATATGGCTTTTGTGAACGCCCAAGTCAACCAAATCTTTTGCCAGGTCGCGACTCTGGTGCGTACTGCCCGGTGACGGTTCCACGAGAATAACCGTCTCATCGCAAAGCGGCAAAACAGCCTGTGTTGCCGCTGGCAGCGCAGCCCCCAAATCCAGCACAACGTAGCGCGAGCGGTACGGCAGTTCCTCAACTATCTTCTTGATGTGTTCAACTTTGTCAAGCAGCACCGCGTCTCTGGGGTGCGGAGAAGCCAGCAGGAACTGCACTCCCGTCTTGTGCGTAATCATTGCCAAATCGATCGCTTTGGCGTTGATTTCGTTCGGGCGGCCTTGCAGCAGGCGTTTCATCCCGTTCGGGTCTGGATACCCCAGCCGGAGGCTGATACCTCCGTACCCGGGACGCAACTCTGCCACTATTACGGTTTTTCTCGTCTGGTTATACAGCACAACCCCCAGGTTGAGCGCAATTGTGGAAACGCCCATCCCGCCTTTGGCGGCCAAAATCCCGATTGTCACCCCGCGCTTTCCCAGTGACGCCGTAGAAACCGCTGCTTGAATCTTCTTCGTACGGGCCAGAACGGCTTTCACCTGGGCAAACAATTCGCGCGGCTGGGTAGGCTTTGTCAGATACACATCGGCGCCAGCGTCCAGGCCGGTGATTTTATCCTCCACCTGGGTTTTGGCGGTAAACATAATGATGGGGATGCGCTCGGTTTTCGGGTCGGCACGCAGCCGCCGGGCTACCTCGTAACCATCCATATCAGGCATCATCACGTCCAGCAAAATCAAATCAGGCTTTTCAGTTTTGACTTTTTCCAGTGCAATGATACCGTTTTTCGCCGTGGCAACGGCGTACCCTTGCCGTTGGAGCATCATCGAGACCAGTTTCAGGGTATCTGCCTCGTCATCGACAATCAATAACTTTTCTGCCATAACTGTTCCTCGCCTGCTTCAGCCGCACCGCAAATTTCAGATACAGGGCTTTTGCACTGAGCGGGGGTCTGTAGGGTTTGGCGCGCCCAAAACACCACTTCCCTGCGCTTCAGCAAAAGTTCTGATGATCCTGGGGTGCAAGTAAAAGATGTAGAACACCGGTGTTTCCCCCCTCCCCTGTCCTCCTCACCGGCGGGGGGAGAACAGGGGAGGGAGAAAGGAAGCAGAGCCCGTACGACCGCCCAATTTCTACAACATTTGCGTACACCCTTCCTAATTTTAGCACACTCTGGTGCGGAAGCCATTGTATAATCAGGTCATGTTCGGATACGTTCGTGATGTTCTCCTGAAGCAGTTTCCCCGATTGCCGGATGCCCCCTTATTGCTGGGCGTTTCCGGCGGAGCGGATAGCCTGGCCTTGCTGGATATTCTGGTGAGATTGCGTTACCCGCTGGTAGCCGCCCACTTCAACCATCTCCTGCGCCCGGAGGCGGGTGAGGATGCGCTGGCAGTCAAACGGGTTGCCGCTAAAATGAGGGTTCCCCTCGTTCTCGGAGCGGATGACGTTGCCCGGCACGCCCGCGAGTTCCACCTGTCCATTGAGGAGGCCGCCCGCGAACTGCGCTACCGCTTCCTCTTCGAACAGGCCGAAAAACACAAAGCCGCCGCTGTTCTGGTGGCACACAACGCCGATGACCAGGTCGAAACCGTGCTGATGCACCTGCTGCGCGGCGCGGGACTGGACGGACTGACCGGCATGAGCCTCTACGCCCTGCCCAACCCCTGGAGCGAGACCATCCCGCTCATCCGCCCTGTGCTGGGCATCTGGCGCAGCGAAATCAACGCCTACTGCCTGGAGCGCAGCCTGCACCCGCTCACCGATGCCACCAACGCCGACACCGCCTTTTTCCGCAACCGCCTGCGCCACGAACTGATCCCCGAACTGGATGCCTGTGCCCCCGGCTTTCGGCGCCGCCTGCATCAAACTGCCGACCTGCTCGCCGCCGACCGCGCCCTGCTCGACGACCTGACCGCCGCCGCCTGGGACACAGTCACCGCCGAAGCGCGGGGGGACTTTGTCACCTTCAACCGCCCAGATTTCACCCAACAGCCGCTCGCGCTGCAACGTCGTCTCATCCGGCGCGCCGTCACCTGCCTGCGTCCCGATGCCCGCGATGCAGATTTTGCGCTCGTCCGCCGTGCCCTGGACTTCATCTCCGGCCCGACCCGCACCCGGAAGATTGACCTCGGCCTGGGGCTGCGGCTTTCCATCGAGGGGGAAACCCTGCTCCTGGCAGCCTGGGAAGCCGACCTGCCCGCCGCCGATTGGCCGCAAATCAGCGAGGCGGCGGTGCTGCCCGTCCCCGGCGAGGCGGCGCTGGAAAACGGCTGGGTGCTGCGGGCCGAGGCGCTCCCCGATGGGCAGGGCGCGCTGCGGACCGCGCGCGGGAACCGCGATCCTTACCGGGCGTGGATTGACCTTGGGGACCGGCAGCCTCCCCTGAAAGTCCGACCGAGGCGCCCCGGGGAGCGGTTTCAGCCTTTAGGGCTGGGGGGACATTCCCTCAAGGTTTCGGATTTCATGATCAATAAAAAAATCCCCCGGCGGGCTCGGAGCGGCTGGCCGCTCGTCACCGCGGGGGGTGAAATCGTCTGGATTCCGGGGCATCAGCCTGCTCATCCGTTCCGCCTGACAGAGCAGACGGGGCAGGTTATTGCGCTGCGCCTGGTGCGGCGGGCTGGCGCGTCTGAGGCAACCTAAACCACCAGCCCCGACATATCGTGCCCGAAAAGCCCGATGCGGTCGCCATCGTTGATGATGACTTTCAGATCCCAGGTCTGGCAGTTTTCGTCGCAGACTTGCTGGTAGCCCAGGTAGGGGGCGATTTTGGTGCGTGAAGTGAGCAGTTTGGAATTGATGAAGATGGTGTAAAGTTCGTAAGCGCTGATGCCTACGCGGTCGAGCAGCATTTGCAGGCTTTCGTTTTCCCGCGCTTCCACTTCAATCACGCTGTCACCCGTGGGGCTTTTCTGGGGTGCGTAACGGCGCAGTTTTCCGTAAAGATGAATGGAAATCATGGTGTACCTCTGAATTACGCTTGTTGCTCCGATTTTGGCGAGGGGCGGTCATACTGGATCACGATGTCGCCGCGGGGCTGTTTGTGCGTGGTCGGCAGGATGCCCAATGTGGCGGAAGACCCGTCCCGATGGATGCTCAGGCGGGCGAAGTTGATCTCCACCTGATTGGGGTAGGGGATGAACTCCAGGATTTCCCAGCCGAAGTTGGGGAGTTCCCGGTAGTAGAACGCTTGCAGCGCCCCGATGTCGCTCCCGCCGGTGTAAGCCTGCCAGTTTTCCGGCGCCGGGATGTCCGGGATGAGGCTCAGCGGGTCCGTCACAGTGTAGCCGGGGGGCAGTGGAATCCCCCGCGGATTGGCGCGGATGCCTTCTGTCTGCGGCGGGAACTTCAAACTGGCGATGATCTGCGTGGCAATAGGTTCAATCTCGGAACGTACATCGAACGCGTGCGAGACGGTGAAATGCAGGATCACCGTCTCCCGCGCGAGAATGCCGACCCACAACCGGCGCTGCCGCTTGCGGGGCATCTGGATTTCCGCCTCGAAGCCCGCAGCATCTCCAATCCGAAAGGGAGCCGAGCCGAGACGTTTGGCGCCTAACATGATGGACAGTTTGGTGATGTACTGGTTCCAGCGCGGGGCAATTGGCTCCCGGTAGCCGTTCCACTCGCCGCGCACCAGCAGATGGGCAGCCTGGGCGGAATCGAAATCCGCAGCGGCAAAGGCCGTCATATCCGGGGCAAAGCCGTCAATGCCCTCATGGGAGGCATGAACCCAGGAATCAGGATAGGTGAGTTCAAAACCCCAGAGCGGATGCTGAAAGGTCTTCACGTCAGCCCCCTGCAACCGCCGGGATATAAGCGATGCGGTCCCCGTCGGCGATGAGATCTTCCGGGCTGGCTTGAACTCCGTTACGCATGATGACCTTGACCTCGGCGGCAGGCAGCCCCAGTTGTTCGCGCAGCGCGTCAAACGTGGTGCCCTCCGGGAGTTCCAGGATTTTCGGCTCGCCAACGCCCAGTTCGGGCAGGTATTTTCGCAGCGTAGCGAAAACTCGGATTTCAACTTTCATACGCGTACTGCGTTCTCCAGAAACGGGCAGGGGCGTGAATTGCTCACGCCCCTGCCTGATGCTGCCAACGCCCAAGCGGGCGGATTACTCGTCTTCGTGGACCCAGGCGTAAACCTTGTCCAGCGCTTCGTCCGCCATCGTCCAGGTGACGTTGTGGGGCGGCAGGGGTTCGTACTTCATGAATTCGGGCAGGCGGTCGTCCTTGTTGGTGAAGCCCGCTGCTTCGTTGAAGAGGCGCTCCATCTTGAGAACTTCCTTCCCGATCTCGATCACATCCGCGCCGGTGATATCCATGCCGGTAACGCCTGCGACGGATTCCGCCATGCCCTCCCAGCCTTCGGGGATATCAAGGATGGGGAAGGCGATGAACAGGCAGTAGCCGGTGCTGTCAATGAAGGCGGTCGCCGCCTGGAAGGTAAGCGAGAGTTCCGCTTTGCCCTCATCGGTGAGGGGGTCCACCTTGCCGCCGACACCGGCGATTTCCGGGGCGATGGTGTAGCCGGATGTGTGGTCGGCGCCCATGGCGGTGGTCGCATAGGTTACACCGATGCCCTTGATGGCGCGCGGTTCGTAAGCCGGCATGGCCTGTCCCTTGACGGTTGGAACCCGATGCACGCCGAAGGCTTTGGCCGTTGCCTCGGTGCCCTGCGCCAGAATGCGCCCGATGGGCGTTCCCTTGCGGATTTCGTCAAAGGTCTTGATGGCGCCCTCAGTGTCACCAAATTCGATGTAACCGCCTTCCATCGCCATTGCAATCGCGTTCCCGGCCTCGATGGTATCCAGCCCGAGGTCGTTGCATTCCCAGGTGGCCTGCGCGATGTATTCGATGTCATCAATGCCGCAGTTGGCGCCCAGCGACCAGGCGGTTTCGTACTCGATCACCGAAACGAAGGGGCTGCCGTCCTCGTGCGGGTAGATGCTGGAGCATTGCATGATGCAGCCGGGGTGGCAGGCATGGTGGATTTGCCCGACTCCGTCGCGTTTTTCGATGTTTTCCACCACTGCTTCACCGGAGATTTTGGCCGCGCCTTCGAACTGCCCGGCGCTGAATGCCCGTGTGGGCAGGCCGCCGGCCTCGTTGATGATGTTCATCAGGACGTTGGTGCCGTAGGTCCACAGGCCGCCGTTCTTTTTGGTCAGGTCGTGGGAACCGATGGCCGCGGTCAGTTTCTTGCGTCCCTGGGTGAACAGGTCTTTGTTGGCGATTTCCACGCCGGGGCCGCCTTTGTCATCTACCACGATAACCTTGACACCGCGCGCGCCCATCACGGCGCCCAAGCCGCCGCGCCCAGCGTAGCGTCCGGGCTCGTTCTCAGGGTCGTTGACTGAAATTCCGGCGTTGGAAAGTTTCATCTCGCCTACGGGGCCGATTCCGATGACAGCGGGCTTGTTGGGGTATTTCTCCCACATCAGTTTGTCCACCTCGTACATGCCCTTGCCTGCCAGATAACCGGCATCTTCGAACTTTACCCCGTCCTTGTCGATGAAAATTTCATACCATTTGCCGTCCTTGGGTGCGCCTTCCAGAATGATGGCAGCGATGCCCAGTTTGGCGATCTTCTGGCTGGAAAGGCCGCCGGAGTTCGCTTCCTTGATGCCGCCGGTAAGCGGGCTTTTCCCGCCAAAGGAGGTGCGTCCGCTGCTGGGGGCTGCCGGGCTGCCGGAGACCCATCCGGGCGCGATGACCAGTTTGTTGTTCGGGCCCAGCGGGTGACAGGTCGGGTCCACCTCATCCACCACAATGGACGAGGTCAGGCCGCGCCCAGCCCACTTGGCCCATTTTTCGGGCATCGGTTCATAAGTCGCCTTCAGTTCACTCATGTTGATACGCAGAATTTGTTTTGCCATGGTTCACTCCTTTTTTTGATAAATTGTAAGGGTTCTGGACATAAACATTGTGCATCGCACCATATTCCCGCAATGCTTCCAAAAGCGGGTCAGACATGCGAATCCCGTCACGGTATTGATAAGGCCACATATAACCGGTTGAAAAAACACCCACATGCGCCCCACCCCGCAGCGGTTCATCGTGGACGATTTCCAACCCCGGCACACCGCAGAGCACGGCATCCAAAAAGATGAAACTGGTCTCCTCCGGCGGAATTTCGAGTTTTTCCAGCAAATCCCCCAATGTTGCTGCAACGGGCATTTCGGTCTCCACAATCGCGATGTGTTTCCCGCCAAAGCGGCCGGCAAGATTGCCGTAAATCGTCACATTTACTTGACAAGGCTGCATGGTGAATTGCGGTGGCTCCCTGTTTAACGTATTTTTGCCGGATTTTGCTATTTTAGAAATGTAGCAGATTTCCCGCTAATCTACAAGTGAAAATGGACGATTCCTTGCCATTTTCTGGAAATTGGTCTAAAATGTTCTTTAGCACTAAACTTTTCTTTAGATGCAGTTTTTCCCACCTCCCCTCATGACAAAAACGAACACCATCCAATCGCTTGATGTCCTGAAAACCCTGGGCGATGCGCGGCGGGTTGCCATTTTGCGCACGCTGATGTCTCGCG
>CAZPSL010000181.1:0-10396 GCA_964589145.1 uncultured Anaerolineales bacterium | reverse complement strand
CACCCGGCGACCACGGGAATAATGTACTTTTGTGATAACTGCTTGCACCGGCTCATCATTAAAGTATCCAAAACGGATTGCAAAGAATCGCGCTCTTGCAAGTATATTCTAGTTACCCCAGATGTCAAGCAGAATTGCGGGGCATGAGCGCAGGTAAATGTTGCAGAAAAAGTGTCATCTACTAACAAACCGTGTCATTTTAGAACCCCATCCCCCCTGCATCCCCCCTGCATCCCCCCTCACCCTTCGGGCAGGCTTCGCACTCCCCAGGGAAGGGGGGATTGGACTTTTCGGTGTGTGTGCGGCGCACGAAGTGCGCCGTACACACACCTGACGAACACGCCCCTCCCCAAAATTTCCGCTTTGGTTCCCCTCTCCCTGTGGGAGAGAGGTTAGGGGTGAGGGTAGAGGGAGGGGCTGGGGGTGGGGGCATACTCGACAACCCAATGCTGAATTTTGCTCAATTTCTACATCTTTTGCTTGCGCCCGGCAGCCCTTGATCCTGTCCCCACAAGGGCCGCGCGTGGTACACTCCCCCTGTGAACGAAATTTATGCTTTCTACCCGCCAAAACGGGCGGGGATGATCTTTCACCTGTCTGCCATTGCCCTGCTGACCCTGTTCGGCGCGGCGGGGTTCTGGCAGGCGATGCACGCGAATGTGGGGCCGGTTTTTTTGCTTTACCTGCTCCCTTTTTTGATTGCCCTGCCGCTGGTGCCATTTCTGATTTTTCGGCTCAACAACCTGGAGAACGCCAGTTACACCCTGGCACGGGACAGCCTCACCCTGCGCTGGGGGCTGCGCCTGGAGGTCATCCCGATGAACACGGTCCAATGGGTGCGCCCGGCCAGCGATTTGCAGGGCACGCTGCGTCTGCCGCGGCTGCGCTGGCCCGGTGCGGTGCTGGGAACACGCCGTCTGCCGGGCGGCTCTACCGTGATTGAATTCATGGCCTCGCAAACGGAGGGTCTGCTGGTAGTCGCCGCTCCCGGACGATTGTTTGCCATCTCCCCCGAAAACCCGGACGCTTTCCTGCGCACTTACCAGCACTTCATCGAACTGGGGTCATTGCTGCCGCCCGCGCCGCAATCCGTGCATCCGACCGTGGTCATCACCCGTGTCTGGCGCAGCCGCCCGGCCCGCTTCCTGACTCTGGGCGGTGCGCTGCTCAGTCTGGGGCTGCTGGTCTGGGTCAGTTTGCTTGTCCCCGGGTTGAGTGAAGTTTCGCTGGGCTTTCTCCCTGACGGGACGCCGCATCATCCCGTTCCCGGAATCCGCCTGATGCTGCTGCCGCTCCTGAACGGTTTTTCTTACGTGCTTAACCTGTTTTTGGGCGTGGCCTTCTTCCGCCGGGAGGAGACCCAGGCGCTGGCATATCTGCTCTGGTCGGCGGGCATTTTTGTTGCGGTGCTGTTTTTCGCGGCGGTGCATTTTTCGGTTGCCGTATGATTTTCTCTGCCTGCGGCAAAAAAGGCTTAGAGCCTATCCGAAAAATCGCTATGCGACAAACCAGGTTTGTTTTGACACGCTGTGGCAGCATTTCCCCCCACCCCAACCCCTCCCTGCCCTCACCCCTGATCCCTCTCCCTTCGGGAGAGGGGAACCAAAGCGGAAATTTTGGGGAGGGGCAACGAAAAGTGTGCTGTTGTCGGCGCACTTTGTGCGCCGACAACAGCACTACAGCACGTCCCCCCTTCCCTGGGGAGTGCGAAGCCTGCCCGAAGGGTGAGGGGGGACACAGGGGGGATGGGGAAACACGCCATACGGCAATATATCTGTTTGAATTTTCGGATGACGCGGATTTTTAATCGGGTGATGTTGATGGGCAGACAAACTTTCCAAAGAAAGGCAAAAACAGGGAAAAATGGGACGCCTTTTTCAAAGTTGCTACCCTGGCTGGGATGTTTTTGCGGTCTATTCGTGCATTTTATCCGTGCAATCCGCTGCATCCGTGTCCAATTTCCGTTTTTATTCCTTCACAACGAGTTTTGTCAGTCAACCAGGGCTTATTCAGAAACTTTTCCACAGTTTTCCCCCTGAAATAGCGGGTTATCCACAGTTTTGACGGAGTTATCCACAACTATGCAACTTTTTGTCGGGATTTTGCTCGGTGTTCTGGTCAGCCTGGCGGCCTGGAAAGCCGGTTCGCTCTCCAACAGCGGGGCGGTGGCGGCAGCCGTCACGGGGGGGCTGATCTTTGGTTTGGGCGGCTGGCCCTGGGCGGTGCTGCTGCTAACCTTTTTCGTCTCCTCCAGCGCGCTTTCCCGGATGTTCCACCGCCGAAAAGCAGCACTGAGCGAAAAATTTTCCAAAGGCAGCCGCCGCGATTGGGGACAGGTACTCGCCAATGACGGGCTGGGCACGGCACTTGTGCTGCTGTATGCGTTCTATCCGCAGTATGCCGCCCTGTGGTGGTTTGCCTACGCCGGTGCGATGGCGACGGTCAACGCCGACACCTGGGCAACGGAGTTGGGCGTGCTCAACCCCCGTCCGCCGCGGCGGATTACGGATGGCCGGACGGTGGAACCCGGCACGTCGGGGGCGATTTCACTTTACGGGATGCTGGCAACTTTCGGAGGGGCACTGCTGATCGGCCTGGCGGGTGCAGCGTTCACCCCCGGGGCGGATCGCTGGCTCCTTTTGGCGGGTGCCACCCTGGGCGGAGTCGGCGGCTCCCTGGTCGATTCCCTTTTGGGGGCCACCGTCCAGGCGATTTACCGCTGTCCCCGCTGCGAGAAAGAAACCGAACGCCATCCCCGCCATACCTGCGGGGCGGAAACCATCCCCCTGCGCGGCTGGCGCTGGCTGAGCAATGACTGGGTCAACACGCTGGCTTCGCTGGCCGGGGCGCTGGTAGCGGCGGCGGTGTTGTTTGCCGGAACCCGTTAGCCCCATCCCGAAAGGCACCACTTTTTCCTGCTGAACGGGAACGGGGTTTCCGCTCAGATTTCTGCTGCGGGGAGGGGAACACAGGCATTCCCACATTCCTGTGGAGCCGCTCCGGGATCTGGTTTGCCCGCACTCTGCTGGAGCCAGGCCGAGGTTATGGGTATCTGTGAATATCCGGGGGGATGTAATCCGCGGCGGGGTCCGGCGGCTCCTCCAGACTGAATCCGTGCCTCCCCTGAAAGGTGAAGTATGTCACCCGGCCGGGGTAAATCCAGATGAAGGTGTTGTACCAATCGGCGCCGTATTCAATCCGCACCTCGTACATTCCGGCGGGTAAATCGCTGATGACCAGATTCTCGCGGTAGTAGGGGTCGCTGTGGGCCTCCGCGCCCGAATAGGGCTGCACCCGCCAGACCTGCCCGGTTTCCATCGAGATGAATCGCACGCGCTTGTCGGCGTACAGCGCGCCGGGGGTATCCATGATGCGGGCGGCGGCGATGCCCCAGTTTATCGGCGGCACCAGCCACAACTCCGGGTTGAGCGTGGAGAAGTAATCGCCGTTCCCCACACGCACCTCGAAGTGCAGATGCGGCCCGGTCACTTTGCCGGTTTGCCCCACCAGGCCGATTTGTTCACCCATCTTCACCTGTTGACCGCGGCGCACATCCACGCGCTGCAAATGCCCGTAGACCGTAAAAAGTTGCTCGCCCTGAAAACTGAAATCGTGCCGGATCATCACCGCCAGCCCGTAGGGGTCGCTGGAATCGCCCTGAATGCCGCGGTAAAGTCCATAACCGGCCCACTCCACCTTGCCGTCCGCGGCCGCCAGAACGGGGGTTCCCGGTTCGGCAGGGATGTCAATGCCGGTGTGTACCACGTCCTCGAAGAACACGCCGCCGTAGCGGTAATTTGGGTCGGGCCAGTTGATCTCGTCGGCGGCGATGGGGCGCGAGAAGTAAAAATGGTCGTGCGGGGTGGGCGCCCAGGGGACGGGATAAAGCGGCGGACGCCAGGAGGAAACCGGCGGCGGCCCGGCTTCGGGGAAGACGAACTTTAGCGGGTCGGGGGCTGCGGTGGGAGGGATTTTCCCCTGTGGGGATTGCTCGGTCGGGAGAGCAATTTCTGCAATTGGGGTTGGCGGGGCGGACTCGGATTTGGGGAGGGTTGCCGTTGCCGTGAGAGACACCTCCCCCGAAGGGGATGCCGTGACCGGCGGCTCCGGTGCGCGTCCGCAGCCCGTCAGCACCCACGCGGCGAGCAGAAAAATCAGCCAGGGAACAGCCCCCGAAGGTTTTGGGAAGCCTTTTGATACTACGCAGCACTGACTGCCGATGCCCGATGTCGTCATCATGCGAGCCCGGCTAACCGGCCAGGGATGTGTTCATCCGGCGCGGCATCAGTTGGTAGCCCATCGCCCGCATGATCGCGTTGATGTTATCCAATCGCGGGTTGCCTTTATCTGAGAGGGCTTTTTGCAGCCCTTGGCGAGTCATGCCAACCTCCTCTGCGATGCTGGAAAGTCCCCTGACACGTGCAATCACCCGCAAAGAGGAGAGCAGCGCAGCAGTATCTCCATCTTCGGCGTATGATGCGAAAATCTCGTTGATGAAGTCATCAATCTCGTCGGGGTGGCTGTGGAAGTATTCAACGCTAATTTCGTCCAATGAGCGATAGTCAGTCATGGCTTAAGTACTCCTGCCAGTATTCCTGGGCTTTGCGGATATCGGAGCGCTGGCTGCTTTTGATAGTATATCACCGCAAACTATAGTTTGCAAGCGAGTTCCAAAACAGGGTGCAGGCAAATGTTGTCGCAATTCCTATGTGTTTCCCTCGCCCCGCGCACAAGACTGGCAGTCCTGCCAGGACTGCCAGTCTTCATTTTGCGAACAGGACAAGCACCAAACACCCCGCCCTGCCGGGAGCAGGACAGAGATATGTGGCTGCCCGATTTCTACATCTTTTGCTTGCACCCCCAAAACAACGCTTCGCTCGTCCCGTGTGGAGATTCCGCCACCTGCCCGGTGGTGACAACCAGTGCCCCGCCGAAGGACGGCTCCGGGAGACCGGTTTCCAGGGCGTTGACGATCAGAGTCGCGGCTCCGGTGCGCCGCGCGGCTTTGATGTAGGCCGCCCGCTCCTCGCGTTCCCAGCGGGTGCGGTCGGGGGAAACCCGGTCAAAGGCCCGTGACATCGGCACCAGCAGATAATCCAGGCCGGCGGGCAGTTGGCTTACCACCGAGTCGCTGAACAAATCGCCGCAAATCAGGATGCTCACCCGCCCCCAGGGTGTGGCAGCGCTGGCAACCGCGTCGCCAACCGCAAAGGGCGGCTGCTCATTGATTTTGCGGTGCTTCAGGATGATTTCCCCGGCGGGGTTGAGCAACAGGGCGGTGTTGAAAACTTGTTCCCCGTCACGCTCCAGCAGCCCGAAGCACAGGTAAACGCCCCACTGCGCCGCCAGTTCCGCCATGCGGCGGGTGGTTGTGCCAGGGACGGGTTCGGCGAAGCGGTCAAGGTCATCCGGCTCGTACAGGTACCCGGTCAGGGTGCATTCCGGCAGGCAGATGAGTTCCGGGCGCTCGCGGGGGATGAGATCATCCAGCATGGCCTGGAGTCGCTGCAAGTTCCCGTCCGGGTCGCGGGGAGCGGTTTCCAGGGGCAGGAGACAAAAGCGAGGCATGGGGATTCCCTGTCCACGACTGGCAGTCCTGACCGGAATGCCAGTCGTTCGGTTAGCGGAAAATTATTCCCCCGATTTGAAGATGTCGCTCATCCTGGAGGGCAGCAGCCCTTTTATCAGTCCGGCGGCTTGCAATTTTTGCTGCTGGGCGTGCAAAAACGTCAGGAACCGCATCGTTTGGTCGTTCCTTTGGGGGAAATGCTCGAATTTGTCTGTGATCTCGGTCAGACAGGCCAGATACAGACCGCGCGGGTCGGCCTGGCAGAGCGCGGCATCAAAGTCACTTCCCTTGGGGAATTTCGCCCGATATTCCGCCAATAAAATTTCGACTTCCTCGATGAACAGCATGTGCAACGGTACACTCTCGTTGACCTCCAGAATCGGTGCCGGTGAAATCAGGCGGCAAACTGTCTGGAACGCCTGCGCATCGAGGGACAACTTCCCGCCAAAGGTAAAGGCTTCTTCCTTTTTCCCTTTGTGGTCTTCCAGGATGGTGATTCCCGCGCAGACACGGGCTTCCTTGCGCCCGTGCCAGGGGTGCTCTACGGTCAGATGTTCGACTCCGGTATCCGGGTCTTGTACCGGAAAATGGGCTTTGCAGACATCAAAGTGCTGTCCGGTGACCACATCCGAGACGAAAACATCCAGGCGGAAATTGTCGGTGGGGTGGTCCAGATCGGGATAGTAGAAAAGGTATCCGATTTGGGGTTGTGCGGTGTTCTTTTCGTCGGTCATATTTTGCTTTTTGGTTGCAGAGGCCACAGGGGAGAACCCTGCCGGGATTCGAGGTCAGTCGCTGGTGCGGCGGGCGACCACACGGGTCGCGTCGTGGATCGGGGTGCCGGAAACCAAAATCAGGTAGCCGCCGCCCCCGGCCCCGGAGAGTTTCCAGCCCAGAGCGGAATCGCGGTAGCGGTCAATCAGTTCGGCGATGGCCGGGTTCATCATGTTGGGGAACATGGCGATCTGCGCTTCGAACCCCGCCCGCACGGATGCGCCAAAGGCGGCCACATCCCGCGCCTGGATGGCTTGCCAGCAAGCCTCGGCGGCATCGGCCAGGGCTTTGGCTTTGGCGGGGGTGAAATCGGTGTTTTGCAGGACGTCATACCCGGCGTGCCGAGGGCCGAGCGTCACCAGGTAAAGCGATTGCTCTACAAAGCGCAGGGAGTCTTCATCCTGGAGGGTTTCGATGCTGGCAGGCCAGTATTCCCCGTTGTAATTGGCTTTTGCCAGCCCGGGGAAGACGATGCCGATGGAATCCTGCGAGCCGGAGATGACTGTGGTCCCCGGCGGGTTATCGTAGCAAAACAGGATTTTCGCCAGTTTTTCGGGGTCGCCCGGCGGGAGCCGCGGGCCCCAAAGGTCAATCGCCGCCCGACGGGTGCTGGAGGCCATCCCGCTGCGGTCGTTGAACTGGATGGTCGGCTCGATGGAGAGCGTCACGACTGCGCCCGGATGATGCTCCGAGACGTAGGGCTGGTCCAGCCAGCCCCCGGCCAGGTCAATGCGGAAGGGCATCCGGTTGACGGTGCGCAGGGCGGTGGTGGAGCGCGGCGGCAGGCCGCCGTAGGGTTCGCGCTGGAGAACGACGTATTCGACCCCATATTGCTCGCAGAGTTGCTGTTTTTCCAGGGTGTGCCCGTCGGCGTTGACTACCATCACGTCCGGGTGAAGTTGGCGGAACTCATCGATGAAATCGAGCATCCCGGAACCGCGGGAGATGAAGGCATCCTTGACGAAACTTACCGATTTGACCATGAAGAGCCGCTCGTCTTCGGTGTTGACGGGCAGCCGCCCCTTCAGGTCGAAAACGGTTTTGTCGGAGCCGATGGCGACGTACAGATCCCCATAGGCTGCCGCTTCCCGGAAGAAAGCCACATGCCCGCTGTGCAGCATATCGTAGCAACCACTGACGAACACTTTTTTTGCCATAGATTTTTCTCCTGCCAGTTTGTAATCAGGAATTTCGCTGAACCGCGGGGGAATGCGGTGTTGTATGCGTGCTTCGCACGCACACAACACCGCAAATCATCGTTTAGAGCGAAAGCCCTGATAACCATACATCTCACCCAAGACTGGCAGTCCTGCCAGGACTGCCAGTCTTAAACAACAAGATGGAGGCAGCGATTATACCCCACTCCCCTGCCTCCAACTGCGACTCCGCTCAAATCCAGCCCAGCCAAAGGCCGAAGACGGCCGCCAGAACAGCGACGATCCCCCAGAGCACGCCGACTGCCCTGGCCTGCTTTTTGACATCGTTCATATCGTGCACCCAGAAGGCGATGGCAAAAAACCACAGATAACCGAAGATGATGATCAGCCAGGGGGTGTTGGCATCCCAGAAGGACCAGTCCCAGGTGAGTGCGCCGATCCGGTTGAGGATAATCTCCACAAAGACGCTGAAGAGCGACCCTGCCACAGCGATGAAAATTCGGTTCGGGATGCCCAGGATTTTGGTCTTCGGGTCGGGCAACAGCATCTTCGCCCAGGCGATACCGGCGATGGAAAACATGAACATGATTTCGATGTTCAGGCCAATCAGAATCAGGTAAGCCGTTGAACCGGGGGTTCCCCAGAGCGGGGCGCGCCCGTTGAGATGGAAAAAGACCGAGTTGAGAATCTCGTTGACCCAGTCCGCGCCCCAGAAGGCCAGCCCGGCAAAGAGCAGGTTCCATCGCCGCTCCTGGATTGTGGAATTGTAGATGTACACGACAATCCCCAGCAGGGGGATCACATACCATTGGAAATTGCCTGGGTCACGCAGGATGCTGAATGCTTGTTGTGCGGCTTCGGTCATGGAAGATCTCCTTTTTGGATTGGGTAGTCCGCGAAATGGCTCGTTCGTACCAATGAACGCGGCCTGGAGGCATGATAGACTTTGAACAGGCACTTGTGGTAAATTTTACAAATTCAGGAGGTCTTCTGATGCAATCATCAAGAAATGTTGTTGTTTTGCTCCTTGTTTTCGGGTTGGCGGTTGTTCTGCTGGGGGTGGTTCAGCCCTCTTTGGCGGAATCCGCCGCGAACTCAACCGCCTATCTGCCCCTGGTGATGCGCTCACCTTCCGCAGCAGCAATCATCGCGGACCACCGTCACACCGACATCAGCCAGATTCCAGATGAGTGGATTGACGCCGCCAGGACGCTGGTCGTCCACTACGCACACACATCCCACGGCAGCCAGATTCTCACCGGGCTGCGCTGGCTGGAACAACAGGATTCCCGCTACAATGTGGACATCCAGGCCAGCGGGACGGTAGTGCTGCCACCGGATACAACCGCATTGCGGGTGTACGACGGAAATAACTACGCCGGGGATACCTACATCACGCCGGATCAGTATTGGGAGGAGCCGGGCGGACGCGACCACACCCGCAGCGTGCTCAATACCGGCTGGTTCACTGTCTCGTTATGGACCTGGTGCGGACAGATGAGTTATTACAACGATGCCCAAATCCAGCAGTACATTGACGTGATGACGCAATTCGAGAGCGAATACCCGGATGTGACCTTTGTTTACTACACCGGGCACACCGATGGCAGCACACCGGGCAGCACCTTGTGGCGTCACAACGACATGGTGCGCCAGCACGTCCAGGATACGAACGCGGTGTTGTTCGACTTCGCCGATATTGAAAGTTACGAGCCGGATGGCACTTTCCATGAATCGGCATCGGATAGTTGCGCGTGGTGCGCTGACTGGTGTACGACGCATCCGAGCAACTTTGAGTGTCAGGATTTGCCGTCCAGTTGTGCCCATACACATGGCCTGCAATGCACACTCAAGGGGCAGGCGTTCTGGTACCTGATGGCGCGCATCGCCGGTTGGGACGGTGTAACGCGGTAAAACGAAAAAACAGGGATTGTTGGACAATGGTGCCAACAATCCCTGTTTGCATTACGGGGTGAAACTTTCTCCCGGTTTGAGCGCGTGGGCTTGGGTGCTGGTCTCGGCATTCACGCGGGCTGTCCAGGCGTCGGCGTCCTGGGCGATGAGCGGCCAGGTGTTGTAGTGCACGGGGACAACATGCTTCGGGCGCAGCATCCTGACCGCCCGCAGAGCGTCATCCGGCCCCATCGTGAAGTTATCGCCGATGGGCAGAACCGCCAGATCAATGCCCTCGTCGCCGATCAACTGCATTCCGGCGAACAGGCCGGTGTCGCAGGCGAAGTAGACCTTCTCGCCGTCTTTGGTGGTGATCAGCACCCCGGCGGGATTCCCGCCGTAGGAGCCATCCGGCAAACCGGAACCGTGGATGGCTTCCGTCAATTTCAGGTAGCCGAAGGGATGGTTGTACCCGCCGCCGATATGCTGGGGGTGCAATTTCTCCAGCCCTTTGCCGCTCAGCCAGTTGACGATCTCAAAATTGGAGATCACCAGCGCCCCGGTCCGCTGGGCGATGCTGACCGCGTCCCCGATGTGGTCGCCGTGTCCGTGGCTGACCACGATGAAATCGGGGTTCACCTTGTCGGCGGTGGTGCTGGCGGCAGGGTTATCGGTGAAATAGGGGTCAATGAGCACGTCATAACCGGCGGTTTTCAACCCGTGGGTGCCGTGCCCGTACCAGGTGTAGGTAAAACTCATTTTGCGCCTCCTAATTTGAAGAAAGTAGTGTTTTTACCTGAATTTCGGACAAAAAGCGGGTCACTTGTTTTGTAACACGAAAATCCACGAATGAAACAAATATCGTAACTACTCAGCCTGACAGGGCAGTGCCAGATTGAAGGAAAGATGGGCAGAAAGGATCGCCAGCCAAAGCCATGACCAGGGCTTCAAGCACCCGTTGCCCATTTTTCCGGGCAGTGGAAATATAACTGCGAATCTGGCA
>CAZPSL010000180.1:0-4758 GCA_964589145.1 uncultured Anaerolineales bacterium | reverse complement strand
CATCCAATGAACCGCGGCATTCTCTACGGACTGGCAACGTACTTTTTGTGGGGTCTCTTCCCCCTCTACTGGAAACTGATTGACGATATACCCGCGCTGGAGATCATCGGGCACCGCATCGTGTGGTCGTTTGTCTTCGTGTGGCTGATCATCCTGTTCCAGGGGGAGTGGGTGAACTTCAGGCCAGTGCTGCGACAGCGCCGCACGCTGCTCACCTACGCGTTGAGCGGCTCGCTGCTGGCGGTCAACTGGCTGACCTACGTCTGGGCGGTCAACAACGGCTACATTGTGGACAGCAGTTTGGGCTACTTCATCAACCCGCTGGTGAGCGTGGTGCTGGGGGTGATCTTCCTGCGCGAGAAACTGCGCCTGTGGCAGTGGATTCCGGTGGGGATTGCCACCCTGGGCGTGCTCTATCTGACCGTCAGTTACGGGCAACTGCCCTGGATCGGGCTGACGCTGGCGTTCACCTTCGCGACTTACGGTTACATCAAAAAGACCGCGCCGCTCAACTCGCTGCACAGTTTCTCGCTGGAGATGGGCTTTCTGGCGCTGCCTGCGCTGGCGTATCTGCTCTTCCTGGGGTACAGCGGCGAGGGGGCGTTTCTCCGCAGCGGGTGGATGGAGTCGCTGCTGCTGGCGTTCACCGGCGTGGTGACCGGGGTTCCGCTGCTGCTGTTTGGGGGCGCAGCCCGGCGGGTTCCGCTTTCCATGCTGGGATTTATGCAGTACCTGGCACCCACGCTCCAGTTTTTGATTGGGGTGTTTGTCTTCAAGGAGGCGTTCACCTTCGACCGCATGATCGGCTTCGGGCTGATCTGGATCGCTCTGGCGATTTTCTCCTTTGACAGTTACCGCGGTTACCGCGAAGCCTGGGGGCAGGCAAAAGATGCGGAAATTGAGTGAAGGGGCGTGTTCGTGGAGCGTGAAACCTGCCGCGATTTGGTTGTAAACAGCCATCCTAAAAACATTTGTTTGCCCCCAGTGGATAAGCGGATTGCCAATCCGCTCTACCTGCTGAACAGCGGGTGCAATTTTCAAAAAAGCGGCGGCAGACCTGTACTTTCTTTTCCCTCACCCTGGCCCTCACTCCTAACCCCTCTCCCGAAAGGAGATGGGAATCAAAGCGGAAATTTTGGGGAGGGGTGCGAAGCCTGCCCGAAGGGTGAGGGGGGATGGGGCTTCAGAATACCACAGTTCATTGACAGATCACTATCCTTTACAACATTTGCCTGCACTCTTTGCAACACTCCGCAAAGGCAACAGTGGATTCTCTGCGTTTGCCAACTTTTACGAATTTCCAAATCCAGTGCCATCGTTATCTGAGCAACGCACCATCGCCACCGTCCCATCCGAAATGGATGCGGAATCGCAGCCCTGGAACGTCAGCGCGCCAAGGTCACTGCCATCAAGCAGGGCATGATGAAGGAGTTGCTCACGGGGAGGATAAGGTTAGTAAAATTATAATCATGTAAAATAGAAGTATCCTCTTTTACCCTATTTGGAGAAATCTCATGATCACACGTTTCCGAATCAAAAATTTCAAGGCATGGCGAGATACCGGAGATTTAAGACTTGCTCCATTGACGGTCATTTTTGGCCCGAATAGTTCAGGTAAGTCCAGTTTAGGGCATTTTTTACTCGCCCTAAAGCAGACTGCCTTATCTGCTGATCGCAAGAGTGCTTTGCGTTTGGGCGACCGCTATTCCTTAATTGACTTGGGCACATTCAAGGATTGCCTGTATGAGCATGACATTCAACAACCTTTGGATTTTACGCTGCAATGGAAGTTGCCCCAGACGATGGATGTGACCGATATTTTGAACGGAGAAATTTACCAGGGTGACGAATTAGCCCTCGATGTTTCCCTGAGAGCGGATAAACAAGAGCAACCACAAACTCGCCAATTTGTTTACAAATTGCGGTTGATGGGACAAACCAAGATGGAGATTGCTCATGGCCGGGGAAAAGGGAAAGTAGAACTGACCTGTAAGCCAATTAAACTAAAAAGACATGCCCAAGGGCGAAAATGGCCTTTAGATGCACCGGAAAAGTTTTATCGGTTTAGCGAGCGATCCCTGTCGCGTTACCAAAATGCTGATTTCCTGGCTGAATTTTCATTGGCTGTAGAGCACTTGTTGGAGAACTTTTATTACTTAGGACCGTTGCGTGAACACCCCCGCCGAGTGTATGCCTGGTCTGGCGATACCCCATCGGATGTTGGGCAAAATGGCGAATACACCATTGCCGCGTTACTGGCAGCAACGGCAGACAATCGAAAAATCAACCGCGGACCGAGAAGACGCCGCTATCTGTTTGACCAATTCATTGCAGGGTGGCTGAAAGATATAGGTATGATACACAGTTTTCAGGTTATCCCCCTGGCCAAAGGACGAAAAGAATATGAGGTGTTGATACAAGTCAACCAAAATTCTCCCAAAGTCCGATTGACGGATGTTGGCTTTGGCGTGTCTCAAGTATTACCGCCGTTAGTTCAGTCTTTTTATGCACCGCCCAATTCAATCATCTGGATGGAGCAGCCGGAAATTCACCTGCACCCCAGTGTGCAGGCCAACTTGGCGGATGTGTTCATCAGCGCAATCCATGCAAATGAAAACAGTAGACCTCGTAACGTACAACTTCTCATAGAAAGCCACTCTGAACATTTCCTGATGCGCTTGCAACGCCGGATTGCAGAAGGGGATATTGCTCTGGAAGATATTGCGGTCTACTTTGTACAGCATGGCAAAGATGGCGCCACAATTGAACCGCTCAGGCTGAATGAAGATGGCGATATTGAAAACTGGCCGGAGAATTTCTTTGGTGACGAATTGGGAGAAATTGCTGCTCGAACCCGCGCGGCAATGCAACGAAGAATGAGGGAAGCGCAATGATGAAGGCCGTTGTTGATACCAATGTGCTGCTGGTCGCTGACAGGCAACATAGCGATGTAACACCTGAATGTGTTTTGGCTTGTACGGACAGATTGGAGGCATTGAAACAAAACGGGCAAGTTGTCATTGATGATGGCTATCGTATCATCAGCGAATACCAGAATAAAATAGATGCTGTCCGAGGACGGGGGATGGGGACGGCTTTTCTCAAATGGCTACTTAACAACAAATCCAATCCTGACCGGGTAGAGCAAGTCCATATTACACCCGTAGACGAACATCGTTTTGCCGAATTTCCGGATGCTGATTTGGAACGAGTGTTTGATGCCCCGGACCGTAAATTCGTTGCAGTGGCAAACGCACACTCGGCAAAACCTCCCATCTGGCAAGCCGCAGACAGCAAATGGCTGGATTGGTGGTCTGCGCTTCAGGAACATGGCATCCAAGTTAAATTTCTTTGTCCAGATGATGTGATGCGTTTCTACCGAAAAAAATTCCCAGATAAAGAGATACCCGCGTTGCCATGACTAATTTTTTTCGATTTCCTCACACTCCGCACCTGGTTTGGCTCGGCAAAGGGCAGCCCCGCGCGGACAAGGTACTTGCCCCATCGGAACGCGAAGCAATTCTGAAACACGAACTGGTCATAGAAGAAAAAGTAGATGGGGCTAATTTAGGGTTCTCGCTCAACGCAAATGGGGATTTGCTTGTGCAAAATCGCGGTCAGTATCTCATCCCCCCTTACACCGGGCAGTTTGCGAAACTAAACTCATGGCTTTCGAGACACGAAAACCTGCTATTTGATGCTCTGGACGAGCATTTAATCGCATTCGGCGAATGGTGTGCAGCACGGCATTCGCTGGCGTACACCGCTCTGCCCGACTGGTGGCTTCTGTTCGACGTTTATGACAAACGCTCCGGGAGATTTTTCAGCACACTCAGACGCAATGCCTGGGCAAAGAAAGCAGAAGTAAACGTTGTACATCAGATAGCAAAGGGGCATTTTACACAAGAAACCTTAAAAAGTTTATTGAATACCCCCAGTTGCTATCGTCAGGGAGACTTAGAAGGTATTATCATCAGACAAGAAAGCGATAATTGGTTGAAGCGACGTGCCAAACTGGTACGTCCCGAATTTGTCCAGTCTATTGATGAACATTGGTCGCGGCGAAGCATTAAATGGAATCAGCGAACCCCCATGCCCGCCTGCTACGCGCCTGGCTCGCTCAGCGGGGATACAGCGAGATGCTGATGACCCGCGCTCTCTACCAGTTGGAACAAGCCGCCGCGCTGGGACAGGGCAAGAGCCTCTACGAAACCAACAAAGCGGTTTACCGCTGCTGCGCTATGGCGTCAAGGTGCAAACCGCACCCGACGAACCGCTTTTCGAAACCTCCCTGCTGCTTGCCGGGGAGGTCAACCCGGATTACCTGCGCGTGCAACTCACCCGCTGGAAAAACGCCGGGCGCATCATCCAGTTGCGTCGCGGGTTGTACGCGCTCGCACCGCCCTACCGCAAGGTTCGTCCGCACCCCTTCCTGATTGCCAACCGTCTGCGCGGGGCCTCCCAACGCCGGGGGTGATTTGGGGGATGACGACCTGCGTATCGTTGATGGCCGTCCCCGGCCCGTCGAAGCAGTCGTAGCCCGTCACATCCCCGGTCAGGATTTGCGCGGAGAGCGTGTTGGCGTTATCCACTTCCAGTTGCAGCGGCTGGCAGACATCCTCGTAGGTGGCGTGCCAATCGGCAATCAGCAGCCAGTCATCGGGGGCCTGCCACCCTTCCGGGAACAAGGTTGACCAGGCGTACCAGTACTCATCGCCTTCGTGTTCCCGCGGTCCGGGACTCTCGAGCTGGATGCGC
>CAZPSL010000179.1:0-41771 GCA_964589145.1 uncultured Anaerolineales bacterium | reverse complement strand
CGCCGCCCCTCGCCGGGAGAGACCCTGGGCGGCGGCATCATCCTCGACCCGCAGCCCCGGGGACGGCACAAACGCTTCGACCCGGCAGTGCTGCAACGCCTGGAAGCCCTGGTGGGCGGCACGCCAGAAGATGTGCTGCTGCACGCCGCGCTGGCATTGGGCGCTGCTCCCCGGCGCGAGATTTTGACCCGTTCCAGTTTGGGGGCTGAGGAAGCCGAGACGGCTTTTGCCGCCCTGCTGGAATCCGGACAACTGATGATTTTGGAGCCCTCTGCCGGCACGGTGCGCCCCGATACGCTGGTAGTCACCCTGGATTACTGGACAAAGCGCTCGGCTCAGGCGGTGCAGACCGTGCAGGATTACCAGCGCGAGTATCCCCTGCGGCGGGGCATCCCCCGCGAGGAACTCAAAAGCCGCCTGAAACTTCCGGCGCGGGTGTTCAACGCCGCCATGATGCGCTGGCTGGCGGAGGGCACTCTCTCCGAAACCGCCCTGCGTCAGGGCGTGCCGGGCGCCAGCGTCACCCCGGTCATTCACACGCCCGATTACAAGGTTGTGTTCTCCGAAGAACAGAAGCGGCAGGCGGAACAACTGCTGGCGCGTTTCGCAGCAAACCCGGCTGCGCCGCCCACAGTCAGGGAGTGCGTTGCCGAGGTCGGCGAGGAACTCTTCAACGCCCTGATTGACCGCGGCGATTTGGTCCCCCTCAATGCGGATGTGGTCTTCCGCCGCGAGGGTTACGAGTTGCTGGTGGCTCAAATTCGCGCAATGCTTCAGCAGCAGGGCACGATTACCGTCGCCCAGGTGCGCGACCGCTTCCGGACCAGCCGCCGCTATGTGCTGGCCTTGCTGGAACATCTGGATACCATCGGCGTGACCGTCCGCGATGGCGATGTGCGCAAACTCAGAGGGTAGCAGCGTTCATCAAGACTGGCAGTCCTGCCAGGACTGCCAGTCTTCATTTTGCGAACAGGACAGGCACCTCACCCCACCCCGCTGGGAGGTGCAGAAAAAATCTGAGTTTTCATTGATAAGCAGGGAGAGATACCCGAAAACAGGCACCGCCGTCGCCGTCAGGCAACAGACTTAACGAACCGCCGTGCGCCGTGACAACTCCGTAACTGACAGTCAGCCCCAGGCCCAGGCCGTTTTCTTTTGAACTGACAAACGGCTCAAAAATCTCTTCCCGCTTCTCCGGGGCGATTCCCGGCCCTGAATCGGCTACCAGCGCCACAACATGCCCGTTTTCATACGCAGTGGTGATGGTAATTTCACCGCCCGGCGGCATGGCCTCAATGGCATTCAAAAACAGGTTAAAAAACACCTGCTGAATTTGATTTGCAACCACCAAAACAAGCGGCAAATCCGGGGCATACTGGCGGGTCAGGATAACCTGCTGTGATGAAAATTGAGCATCCAGCAGTTTAATCACCCGGTCAACCAAAGCATTGAGATCCGCCGGTTTGCGGTCCAGTGCGCTGGGACGATAAAAATCAAGCATCTGGCGGACCGTATTCATCAAGCGTTCGGTTTCTTCGCGGGCAAGTTCCAGATACTCCTGGCGGCTGTCCTCCGAAAGTTCATCCCGCCCTGCCAAGTGCAGACAATTGCGGATTGAGTGTAAAGGATTGTTGATCTCATGGGCAATGGCAGCCGTCAAACGGCCGACAGCCGCCATCTTTTCCGCTTGCGCCAGAGCCTGTTGGGAAGTTTCCAGTTGGCGGATATGCTTTTGCAGTTCATCATACAGTTGTGCATTCTCCAAGGCAACAACAGCCTGGCGCACCAGAATACGCAAAGTCTCCCATTCCAACTCGTTGAAATCAGGTTCCCCGGCCTGGCGGGCAATCAGCAAAAACTGGTGCATACCGGCATAATCAAGCGGTGCACAGGCCATAAACCCCGGCCTATGATCAGAAAATCCGCACGGGTCTCCCGCGGGGCTGAACCGGTCCGGTGTGCAGGGCTGCAAAGTATCCGCCTGATTCCATGCGGCAGGAAAACACGCGCTGGCATCAAAGGAGAAGCCGCGCAGCGCGATTTGCTGCCAGCCCTGTTCGCCCATGCGGTGATACAGACTGATGTGGGCACATTTTATTTGGTCAAATAAGACATCCAGCAGCCGCGCCCGCAAATGTTCCGGCGACGTTGCGGCAAAAAGGGCTTCTGAGATTTCAAACAACGGACGCAAGGCCTGCAAGCGCTGGACTTCGCGTTCCCGCTGGCGATCGCGCAAAGCCTGCTCGGCACTTTGAACCAGTTCCGCCCCGGAAAAGGGCTTCAGCACCATCCCGTCTGCTCCCTGCCGGAGCGCCTCCACCGCTGTTTCCACAGTCCCGTAGCCAGTCATAATCAAAACCGCGAGGTCGGGCTGCCGGTCACGCGCCAGTTTGAGCAACTGGAACCCATCCAGGTGCGGCATACGGATATCCGCCAGTAACAAATCAATCTTCTGATGCTGAATAATTTCCAGCCCGTCCTGAGGATGATTCGCCGTCAGAACCTGAAAACCAGCGCGCGTCAAAAAACGGTCACAGAGACGCGTTACGCCCGTTTCGTCGTCAACCACCAGAATTTTTGCTTCCGCAAATCGTGTGTTCATTATGTTTTTTACAATACCTTCGGTGCCTGCCCGCACAGAACGCCATGGGGATTCCCCTCCCGAAAATTTTCGCTTTGGGCAGCATGATTTTCCGGATCGGTTCTTAATCAAATCACAATTCTGTTGCTCCGGATCGGCAGCCAGATGGTAAACACGCTGCCCTCTCCCAGCGTGCTTTTGACGTCAATTGTGCCGCCATGATCCGTAATGATTCCATAACTTACAGAAAGCCCCAACCCCGTACCCTGCCCCGGTGGGCGGGTGGTAAAAAAAGGCTCAAACAAACGCTCGATATGCTGCGGCGCAATTCCTGAGCCGGTATCCTGAATCCGGATGGCTGCGCCGGGTTGTCCGTTTTGACGCCGCACACTGGTTTTCAAATACAGTTGCCCGCCGCGCGGCATGGCCTGGATGGCATTGTGAATCAGGTTGAGCAGCACCTGTTTAATTTGATCCTGATCGACCTGCAACCAGGGCAGGTCCGGCTGCAAATCGGTTTTCAGGTCAATACCGCTGGTGTGCAGCAAATGTCGGAGCAGCGCGATGACATCCTCCACCAGCACATTGACATCGGCCCGAACGCGGAACCCCTCCCCGGGGCGGGAGAAATCCAGCAGGCGGCGGACCACATCCTTCGCCCGCCGGGATTCCTTGAGCACCAGTTCCAGATCAGGACGGTGCCGGCTTTCCGGCGGCAGGTCATCCAGCACCAGTTCCACAAAACCGGCCACGGTCGTCAGAGGGTTGTTCAATTCATGTGCCACACCCGCCGCCAGTTCGCCCACCGCGGCCAGCCGCGCCGAGCGAACCAGGCGGTCTTTCGCCAGCCGCTCCGCCCTCATTAACGTCTGCAACTCCTGATACAGGCGGGCATTGCGCACAGAAACCGCGATTTGCGGTGCGAGCAACTCCAGCATACGGATATCCCTGGGATCAAACCCGCGGCCCGGCTCGTCGTGGCTGATGGTCAGCGTACCAATCACCTGCCCCTTGTATTTGAGCGGCACACCCGCTACCGCCGTAAACGGCGGCGGGTTACTCAAGCGCAGCGCATTCGGCCACTGACGGTAATCATCCACCACCAGCGTCTCCCCGTGTACCGCCATGATACCGGCAATCCCGTGGTTGAAGGGAATCACCAGATCGGTGAGGTAATTTTCCCAGGGAGTTTCAGAAACCTGAATTTCAACTGTCCGATTTTGCTCATTCACCAGTCCCAGTTCTGCTCCCTTTGCCCCCACCAGTTCCCGCGCCCGGCTGGTGACCCGCTTGAGCAGCGTATCCAAATCCAGGTCGGCACTGATATCCAGCGCCGTTTCCCTCACGGCCTGCAAATGGCGTAAATGGATGCTCAGTTGCTGGTAACTGCGGGCGTTGATAATCACACTTGACAAAATACCCGCCAGCGATTCAAGCATTGTCAAATCGTTCCCGGTAAAGGCACCTGTTCCGGAGCGTTCCACGACCAGCGCGCCAAAGACCGATTTTCCATCCCGGAGCGGAACGCAGATTTCAGAACCGCCCCGCCATCCGGGAATTGGAACATACAAGGGTTCGCGGCTGGTATCGTTAACCAGACGGCTGATGCCATCCTGGCAGACTGCACCGACAACACCCAGATCCAAAGGCGTCCGCATCCCGCGGGTGATCACCGCCGAACCGCTGCCGCCCGCTCCTTCCAGTTCCAGGTGTTCGCCATCCTCACTGATGAGAATGACCATTGCCAGTTCAAACCCGAAGCGTTTCGCCGTCAGTTCGGCAGCAACCTGGGCAATTTCAGAGATGTCGGTCAACCCCGCGACCTCGCGAATAACCTGATGTATCAAATCCAGGTTACGGGTACGGCGGTGAGTCAGATCATGCAGGTAGTCATTAACAATCAAACCGGCCAACTGGCTTGACACAACGCGCAAAAACTTCTCATCGCGCGGCAGAAAAGCATTGGCCCGCTGCGACTGAATTTCCAGCACCCCGATAGTTTTGCCGCGCGATTTGAGCGGCACCGCCAGCGCAGAACGCACATTCTTCATCCGCGCAAACTGCTGCGCCGCCCCGGCGGCATCGTCAACGCGGAGCGGCATTGCAGTCTCCACCACATACTGGAGTAAATCGGCGGATTCGGCGGCTGCGGAGAAATGTCCGGAACGGTCCAGGGTGGGCTGAACAACAGCATCCGCCCGCCCGCCAGGCTCAAACAGCAGAATATCGCCGTGCTGCATCTCATCAAACACATGCAGCGACCGTCCATCCGGGGAGAGCAGCCAAAGCGCAGCAAATTCCGTTTCAAAAATCCGCTTCAACCGGTCAACGGCAAGCGAAACCACCTCCCCTGCATCCACCGCAGTTGCACTTGCTGCCGCCAACTCGCTTAGCAAATCCAGCAATTCGGGAGGCCAAATATCGTTAGCGTTTTGGTCATCACGATTGTGATTCATCTTTATCCTCGCGGTGATTATAGCATCACAGCGGCAGATATGGCATTCCGCCTTTTCTCCGGGGGCACAGGCAGAAGGTGCAGAAATCGGGCCGCCGCATGTCTCTGCCCTTCCCCCGGCGGGGCGGGGTGTCGGCGATTGTCCTGTTCGCAAAATAAAGACTGGCGGTCCTGGCAGGACTGCCAGTCTTGGGCGCGGGGTGAGGGAAACGCATAGGAATTTCTACAACATTTGCCTGCGCCCAGTATTCAAGCAATTGCAGGCAACCCTGCATGTTATACTTTGCAGTGAGCGATTCCAACATCAAAGCGGAGGGCATCCATGAACATTTGCATCCCCAAAGAGCGGCGCGATTCCGAATACCGCGTCGGGCTGACCCCGGCCGGGGTTCAACTGCTCGCGCAGGCAGGGCACACCTGCTACATCGAGCACGATGCCGGCGTCGGCAGCGGGTTTTCGGATTACGATTACCAGAAAGCCGGCGGGCAGATCGTTTACAGCGGCGAGGAGGTCTATGGCCGGGCGGACTTGCTCCTGAAGGTGGGACGCCCCATCGAAAAAGAGTTCGAGTGCATGCGGCCCGGCTCCACCATCGCGGGGTTTCTGCACCTGGCAGCCGGACGGGCCGACCGGGTAGAACTGCTGCTGGAGAAGAAGATCACCGCCATCGGCTACGAGATCATCCGCGAGGACGACGGGCAGATGCCCGTACTCACCCCGCTCAGTCAACTGGGGGGGCGGATGGTGCCGCAGGTGGCAGCCACCCTCGCCCAGAACAACCACGGGGGCAAGGGAATCCTCCTTGGGGGCGTGCCCGGGGTTCCCCCGGCGGAAGTGGTCATCCTCGGCGGGGGAACGGCGGGGACCGCGGCAGCCCGCAACTTCCTGGGAATCGGCGCCTCGGTTTACATTCTGGACCGCGATCTCAACCGCCTGCGGGAACTGGACCGCCACTTCCGGGGGCGGGTGGTCACGATGATCTCGCATGGTTTCAACATCCGCAAAGTTTGTCAGTTTGCAGATGTTCTTGTGGGTGCAGTTCTCGTTCCGGGGGAGCGCACGCCCATCCTGGTAGACCGCGAAACCGTCAAGGGAATGCGCCCCCGCTCCGTCATTGTTGACCTCTCCATTGACCAGGGTGGCTGCGCGGAGACCAGCCGCCCCACCACCCACAGCGACCCGACCTACGTCGAGGAGGGGGTGATCCACTACTGCGTGCCGAACATGACCGGCGTGCTGGGGCGCACTGCCACGCACACGCTGGGCAACGCATCCTGGCTCTTCATCCGCCAGATGGCGGCGATGGGCATTGAGGCGGCGCTGGACGCCATCCCGGCCCTGCGGCGCGGGCTTTACACCCGCCAGGGCGAGATCGTTCACCCCTACCTGCAAGATGCGCTCAAGGGACGGAGGCAGTCATGAGTTGGACGGAACACTATAAAAACAAGATTGTCAGCCCCGCGCAGGCGGTTCGCGCCATTCAGTCGCACAACCGCATCTTTTTGACGGGGAACTGCTCGGTGCCGCAGGTGGTGCTGGCAGCCCTGGTGGATTACGCCCCCCAACTGCAAAACGTGGAGATCTGCCACGCCCTGACGGTCGGCTCCGCCGACTACGTCAGCCCGGAGATGGAGGGCCACCTGCGGGTGAACACCCTCTTCATCGGGCACAACGTCCGCAAAGCCGTGCAGGAGGGCCGCGCTGATTTTACCCCCGTGCTGCTCTCGGAGTTTCCGCTGCTGTTCAAGAACGGCTATCTGCCCCTGGATGTCGCCATCATCCACCTTTCGCCGCCCGACGAGCACGGCTTTTGCAGTTTCGGCGTGGAAGTGGGGCTGAGCAAAACCGCGGCGGAATCCGCCAAAACCATCATCGCCGAGGTCAATGAGCAGATGCCGCGCACTCTGGGGGATTCGTTCATCCATGTGAGCAAACTGGATTACATCGTGCCGGTCAATTACCCCTTGCCGGAATTGCCAATGGGCGGCGGCGAGCCTGATCCCGTAGTAGAGCGGATCGCCAAAAACATCGCTGATCTGATCCCGGACGAGGCCACCATGCAACTGGGCATCGGCGCCATCCCCGACGCGGTGCTCAAACACCTGTACGACCGCAAGGATTTGGGCGTTCACACCGAACTGTTCTCCGACGGGGTGATTGACCTGGTGGAAGCCGGGGTGCTGACCAACGCCCGCAAAACCCTCCACCCCGGAAAAATCGTCGCCGGGTTCATTCTGGGAACGAAGCGACTCTACGAGTGGGTGCACAACAACCCGCTGATTGAGTTCCACCGCACCGAATACGTCAACGACCCCTTCAACGTGGCACAAAACGAGCGCATGGTCGCGATCAACTCCGCCATCGAGGTGGACCTCACCGGGCAGGTCTGCGCCGACAGCATCGGCACGAAACTTTACAGCGGGGTTGGCGGGCAGTTGGATTTCATCTACGGAGCATCACGCTCCAAAGGCGGGGTGCCGATCATTGCCCTGCCGAGCAAGGCCAAAAACTTCAGCCGCATTGTGGCGACACTCAAGCCCGGTGCGGGCGTTGTGACTACACGCAACCACGTTCACCACATCGTCACCGAGTACGGAGTCGCCGACCTGTACGGCAAAACCATCCGCCAGCGGGCGCAGTCGCTTATCAGCATCGCCCACCCGGATTTTCGGGACGAGTTGACCCGTCAGGCGCGGGAGTTGCACTACATTTGAGCGATAATTCATCCGCGAATGCACGCGAATTCCTGGTTTGAAAGCGGGGAAATTCGTGTGCCCCCACCCCCTGCCGGAACAGGGTGTTCGGTGGTTGTCCTGTTCGTAAAATGAAGACTGGCAGTCCTGACAGGACTGCCAGTCTTGCGTGCGGGGAACTCATCCCCCACCCTCACCCCCTCTCACTTAGGGAGAGGGGAGTCCGAGCGTATGCGAGGACGGGGTGAGGGAAACGCACAGGAATTTCTACAACCTTTGCCTGCACCCCCGCAAACTCCCAAAATTTGACAACCTTTTCCCTGCATGGCATAATTGCCTCATGAGGTGTAGCAATGCCACAGACTTTTGAGACCATCATCCATAAGGACGGAACGGTGCAATTGCTCGAAAAAGTGCGCTTGCCTGCGTCTCAACGCGCCATCGTGACCATTCTTCGCGATGCGCCTCATTCGCGCACCCAACGTCCGTATGCCCTGAGCGCAGGGAAGTTCGTTGTACCAGATACATTCTATGACCCGCTCCCAGATGAAATTCTGACAGCGTTCACAACAGCCTGAAAAGCATTGGTAGAGTGGCAGTCCTGACAGGACTGCCACTCTTGCCCTACCGGAATTTCCAACACCGAAACACTAAATGACTCACCAAGCCGCCCGCCGCGCCAAAATCATCGCCACGCTCGGCCCCGCCAGCAGCGACCCTGCCACCATCCGCAGCCTCATTCAGGCCGGGATGCGCGTCGCCCGCATCAACTTCTCCCACGGCACGCGGGAACAGCACGCCGCCACCATCGCCGCCGTGCGGGAGGCCGCCCGCGAAATCGGTCAGGCGGTCGCCGTTTTGCAGGATTTGCAAGGTCCCAAAATCCGCACGGGAGAAATCGAGGGCGGGGCGATCACCCTGCACGCCGGGGATCACCTGACCCTGACCAGCCAGCCCGTGACCGGCACCCCCCAGCGGGTTTCGGTGGATTTCGCGGGGCTGGAGGATGCCGTCCGGCCCGGCGGGCGCATCCTGCTCGATGACGGGAACCTCGAATTGCAGGTGGAATCCCGTTCCCCCGCGGGGGTGGAAACCCGCGTCGTCACCGGGGGTGTGCTCAAACCCCACAAGGGAGTCAACCTCCCCGGGGCGGATCTGCAAATCCCCGCGCTCACCGCAAAGGACCGCGCCGACCTGGAATTCGGAATCCGCCAAAAGGTGGACGCGGTGGCGCTCTCCTTCGTCCGCCGCGCGCAGGATGTGCGCGATCTGCAAGCGGAAATCTGCGCCATCGCCGGGGATGCCTTCCGTCTGCCCGTGATCGCCAAACTGGAGCGCCCCGAAGCGCTCGACAACCTGGAGGCGATCCTGGAGGCCGCCGACGGGGTAATGGTCGCCCGCGGCGATTTGGGCGTTGAGATGTCCCCGGAGCGGGTGCCCATCGAGCAGAAACGCATCATCACCCTGGCAAACCGCAAACGGCGGGTGGTGATCACCGCCACGCAGATGCTCGAATCGATGATCGAGCACCCGCGCCCGACGCGGGCGGAGGCGTCCGACGTAGCGAACGCGATTTTTGACGGCAGCGACCTGGTGATGCTCTCCGGCGAGACGGCGGTGGGAGCCTACCCCGTGCAGGCGGTGGAGACGATGGCGCGCATCATCGCCGAGGCGGAGGCGCACATGACCGAGTGGGGGCATTTCGACGCCGCCCAGGAGCCGGAACCCGATTCCGAGAACGCGCTCTACGTCGCCCGCGCGGCCCGCGAACTGGCAAAAGACCGCGACGTGGCGGCCATCGCGGTCTTCACCGTCAGCGGGCGGACGGCGCGGCTGGTCTCGAAGATGCGCCCGCAGGTGCCGGTGCTGGCCTTCACCCCCGACGAGCGCACCTGCCGGCAGATGGCGATGCTGTGGGGCGTGACTCCCTTCCTGATTTCCCGCGCCGAGACGGTTGAGATGATGCTGGCTTACGTGGAAGATGCCATCCGCTCCGCCGGTTCACTGCGCGCCGGGCAGGAGGTGGTGCTGGTGGCGGGCTTCCCCATCGGGGCGATGCAGGCGGCGAACTTTGTGCTGCTGCACACGGTTTAGGGAGGACTGCTCCCGCAGAGTGCAGCCTGTTCTCGATCATCCCTTGTACCGGTGCGGCACAAAATGACCAAAGCCGACTACTTTTTAACGCTGCAAACGCAAACCGGCTGGGGGCGGGTACTCACCCGCCTGCGGGACTGGATCAAACCCCAGGCTGGCTGGACAGCCCTGGATGTGGGCTGCGGCCCCGGATTGATGCCCGCTCTGCTGGACCGGGCCGGCTGCCGCGCCATCGGGATCGATCTTGCCCCCGAAATGTTCCGCCCTGCTCCCCTGCATCCCCAGGTTGCCCTTGCCAATGCGCTGTATCTTCCCTTCCCGGATGCATCCTTCGACCTGGTGACTGCCAGCAATCTGCTTTTTCTGCTCCCGCAGCCGGAGCAGGCCCTGCGCGAGATGACACGCCTGCTGCGGCCCGGCGGGCAGGTGGTCACCCTGAATCCGACAGAGGAACTCACCGTTTCTGCCGCGCGGTCAATCGCCGCCGAACGCGGGCTGGCCGGTTTTGCCCGCGACAGCCTGCTCAACTGGGCAGGCCTTGCCGAAAGAAACTTCCACTGGACGGAGGCAGAAACCGCTGAATTGTTCGCCACTGCCGGGCTGGAACTGATCGGCTCTCACCTCACCATCTCCCCCGGTTTTGCCCGTTTCGCCCGCGGGATAAAAAACGGCTGCGGGCAAACCGCAGGGGCACACAACGCAAGCCGCCCCCAAATCTCCGAGAGGCAGGAGAGAACCTCTGCAAAGACGCGCCATCAGAACCTCCGCTGAAACGCAACAGAAAAAGTGATGACAGAATCTCCATGACCCAAAAAACTATCCTGATCCTGATTTTGTTGGTGTTTGTGGTTATGCTCATCCCCGCCACAACGGCCCAGGCGGATGCCAACTACCCGACCGAAACGCCAACCCCTCTCCCGCCAACAGCAACCGTACCGGCCACTCCGCTGCCGCCGACCACCACACCACTCCCGCCGCCCAGCAATACGGCCCCGCCCGTGGCCCCCACCAGCGATATCAACGCGGCATTTTCCGCACCGCCGCCTACGCCGGTCACGAGCGGGCTTTCCTCGCTCGACCGCATTTTACTCTTCTGCCTGGCTTCTACAACGGTGTTCGTATCCGGGCTGATTGCTTATGGCATTTACCGCCGCATCCAGGAGGAAAGACGCTGATCCCGTTATGCATTCTGAATTTCGGATGAGCCGCCGGGCATCTGTTTTCGGGCACGGAAAAGCGATGCGGCAACCCGCAGGCATTTCAAAAGGGACGTCCGTGACGGACGTCCCTTTCTTTGTCAGGAATGGATTTCGAATGTGCGCGGCCCCCGGCAGTCAACATGGTGCCGCGGCCCCCTCATCGGATCGGCCGGTCGATTTATTTTTGGGCAGCCGGTGCGTTAAACGTCTTTTTGTAACGATAGACAATACGCCCGCGATTCAAATCGTAAGGGGATATTTCCACACGAACCCGGTCTCCCAGCAGAATGCGGATGTAGTACTTGCGCATTTTGCCGGAAAGGTACGCCAACAGCACATGGCCGTTATCCAGTTTGACGCGGAACTGCGTACCCGGCAGGGCCTCGATAACCGTCCCCTCCATCTGAATCTTATCGTTTTCTTTCGCCATACAACAACCTCCGAGCACCGCCAGATGGCGCGGGGCAAATTTGCCCGCCAGCCGCCGGCTGCTCAAACTTCAGACACTTCACCCGCGCCCGAAAATCACCGTCCCAGAACTTTCGCTAAAACACAGGGAAAAGTGGCGATTTGGGCGTGCTGTGCATGTGCCCAAGCCACCACAGGCCATTGTTCAGAACGAAAGTCCTGCATCTCTAATGCCGCCGAGATTTCGACGTGCGCCGCCGCGACCGCCGAATAGCCTTTTTCTTCTGAATGCGGCGCAGTTCACTCTTGGAGACGAACCAGCGTTTGCGACGTACCGTGCTCAGTACACCACTCTTGGCGACCTTGCGGCGGAAACGGCGCAGCAACTGCTCCTGCGACTCATTCGGGCGCAATTCAACTGAAGGCAAAACACTCACCTCCTTCTGGGTTAGGAATTCAACAGCGGGTTAAACAAAAACCCGGCTTGCGTTCGCGCAGGCAGCCGAGTCAGACCGTACAATCGTTATCGTATAGGGTTCTCGATTAGCCTGTCATCTACACTCCAGTTTGCCTCAATCCGCAACCAACGAATATCTGCGCAAACCCACGAACGCAGCGCACATTATACCGCCCCAACGCGCTCCCGTCAATTAAGATTTAAGGATTTTCACGTCAAATTTATGGTATAGTGCCAGTCAGCATACGGAGGAGCGTGAATCCATCCAAAGCCGCCACTCCTGTGAAGGAACCCCCATGAAAAACCGCAATCGCAATATCCTCATCTCCTGCCTGGTGCTCGTGCTCACCGCCTGCCTGATCCTCAGTTGCATCAGCATCGGCAGCGGGATGCTCTGGCTGAATCAGACCACACAAGGGGAAACCGCCCAAAACGAGGCGATTCCCCAAACCCAGAGCGTGATTCCCACCCCAAAAATGGAGAATCAGGCCCCCACTCCGGCGGATACCGAACCCGCGGAACCCTCCCCAAATCCCGAAGAATCTCCCGCCAATCCCCCCGAAGATGCTTCCATCTCCCCTGAAATCGCCCGCCAGATGGATGAAATCCAGATGCAGGTTGTCACGGAACGCGGGCTGAAGCCCAACGCAGTTGTAGACCGCAAACTCTACACGCCCGAACAACTGCGCGCAAAAATCATCCGGGATTTTGAGGAAGATTACTCCCCCGAAGATGCCCGCACCGACGCGCGGGTGCTGGCAGCCTTCGGCCTGCTCAACCCCGATTTCGATATCTACAACTTTTACATTGACCTGCTCGCCGAACAGGTCGGCGGCTATTACGACCAGGAAACCAAAGAGATGGTGGTGGTGCAGGGTGCGGAGTTCGGCGGGGTGGAGCGCATGACCTATGCCCACGAGTACACCCACGCCCTGCAAGATCAGAACTACGACATCGAAAACGGGCTGAATTACAACGACGATGCCTGCGATGCCGATCCGGAACGCTGCGCGGCGGTGCAGGCCCTGATTGAAGGCGATGCCACGCTCTCCGGGCTGAACTGGTTTACAGAACATGCCACCCAGGAAGATTACGACAGCATGATGGAGTTTTACGACAGTTTCCAGTCGCCCGTTTACGACTCTGCACCCGATTTCATCGCCCTGGATTTCACCTTCCCTTACGAGTACGGGCTGGCCTTTGTGCAATCGCTGTACAACACCGGCGGCTGGGGCAGTGTGGACCTCACCTATCAGAACCTGCCGCAGTCTACCGAGCAGATCATCCATCCCTCGCGCTACCCGGATGACACGCCGCTCCCTGTCACCCTGCCGGATTTCGCCGCGCTCCTGGGCAGCGGCTGGGAAGAGATTGACCGCGGCACGATGGGCGAATGGTACACCTACCTGATTCTCGCCAAAGGGCTGGATGAGAAGGCCCGCCTTGACGAGGAAACCGCCGCTTCTGCCACCGAAGGCTGGGGCGGGGACGCTTACGCGGTCTATTACAACGCCCAGAGCGGCCAAACCATGATGGTGCTGCACACCGTCTGGGATACAGAAGCCGAGGCTGACGAGTTCGCCGCCGCCTTTCGGGCGTACGCGGATGCCCGCTTTGACAGTTCCGCCCCCGATGTCTGGGCCGGGCCGGACGGGATACACACCTTCCACCAAAGTGATGCTGCAACCACCTGGATCCTCGCCCCCGACGCCGAGACTGCCGAGGCAGTTTGGGAGAGCGTTCCGTAATTCCAGAAATTCTCAGTCCCCTGACGACTGGCAGTCCTGTTAGGACTGCCAGTCGTTGACCGGGAAACCCGAGGGCAAGGACCTCACCGCAACCGCAGGAGAATCGCAATGCCAGAAAAAGCCTTTCAAGATTATTATCCCGATTACTGGAGTCACTGCTTCGGATGCGGACGGCTGAACGAGCACGGACACCAACTCAAAAGTTACTGGGAGGGTGACGAAACCGTCGCACACTTCACGCCGGAGCCGTACCATATCGCCATCCCCGGTTATGTGTACGGGGGGTTGATCGCCTCGCTGATTGACTGTCACGGCACTGGCTCCGCAGCAGCAGCGGCTTACAAGGCTGAAGGCCGTCCGATGGACAGTTTGCCGCCAATCCGCTTTCTGACCGGCACGCTGACCGTCAAATACATCAAACCCACCCCTTTGGGGCCGCCAATCGAACTGCGCGGCAAAATCCGCGAGGTCAAGGGCCGCAAGGTAACAGTGGACATCACGGTTTCCGTTGAAGGGGAAATCACCGCCCAGGGGGAAGTCATCGCCCTGCAAGTGCCGGAACATCTGAAGTTTGAATAAGGCGGGGAGCAGGTATCGGGTAACACATTCCCCTTTTCAGGCCTCACGCTCCTGCCTCCCCTCTCCACGAAATGCCCCTCGATCTCTCCCGCATCCGCGCCCTGTGCTTTGACGTTGACGGCACACTGAGCGATACCGACGACCAGTTCGAGCAGCGTATCGAGCGGATGCTCTCCCCGCTGCGGCTGCTGTTTCCAAACAGGGAGGTGCGTCCCTTCGCCCGCAAAATTGTGATGTTCACCGAAACGCCGGGGAATTTCATCATCGGCATCCCCGATAAACTGGGGATTGACCAAACGCTGGCGATGATGGGGGATTTTATCTTTCGGCGGGGACACAGTCCAAAACGCGGGGGGTTTCTGCTCGTCCCCGGGGTGCGGGAGGCCCTCACCAGACTGAGTCCGCACTTCCCGATGAGCGTGGTCAGTGCCCGCGGGGAGCGCAGCACACAGATTTTCCTGGAGCAGTTCAATCTCAACCCTTTCTTCCAGGCAGTTGTCACCGCGCATACCTGTGTCCACACCAAGCCCTACCCCGACCCCATCCTGCGGGCTGCGTCACAAATGAGCGTACACCCATCAGAATGCCTGATGGTCGGCGATACCACCGTGGATATCCGGGCTGCGAGGGCGGCGGGGGCGCAATCCGCAGGGGTGTTGTGCGGCTTCGGGGAGCGGGACGAACTCGAGCGCGCCGGAGCAGACCTGATTTTGGAGAGCACCGCCCAACTTTCAGAGATACTGCTGCCAAAATAGCGAGATGGAACTATTGTTGCTTTCCAACAACCTGATATAATTCAGGCATGGTGTTCCGCTTAAGGCGTTTTTATCTTGTGCTGGCGTTGCTGGCTGTGTGTATCGCGTTTGGGGGACGGCAAACCCTTGCCCAGACAAACAGCGCGCGCTTTTTCCCGGAGACCGGCCACTGGGTAAAGGATGAATTTCTAATCAAATACGAAGCAACCGAAACCCCGGCCATTGTTTACGGTGCGCCGATCACAGAATATTTTGATGACCCGCTTACCGGATACCGGGTTCAGTACTTTGAGAAAGCCCGCTTTGAACTTCACCCGGAAGCCCCAGACGAACTTCGGGTGCAACTCACTAAGTTGGGGGAGTATCTTTACCAGAAAGGCCAGCCCATCAGCACCCCGACGAACACCCAGGCCTGTACCACCTTCGTCCAGACCGGTTATGCCGTCTGCTACGCGTTTCTTGATTTTTTTGAAGCGCACGGGGGGGTAGCCCAATTCGGCTACCCCATCTCCGGGTTTGAAATTCATGATGGGTGGATTGTACAATACTTCCAAAATTCCCGTTTTGAATGGCATCCGGAAAATCCCCCGGGTGAGCGAGTGACCATCTCCAACCTGGGGTACCGCTATTTTTACGAACAGCACGTTGACCCCACGCTGCTCAATCCCGTTCCCAATGATCAGGCCCCCAACCTGCCCGTCACCGGGCTGGAAGTGCACGCCTTTGCGAAATTTCCGGTGATGCCGCTGAACGGTACGCAAACTTTGTACATCATCGTGCGCGATCAGTATCACAACCCGATTGAGGGGGTAGAGGTTGAATTTACAGTTGTGCTCCCGGACGGCTCACAAAACATATACCAGGCCGACCAGACCAATCACCTTGGCGTGAGCATCCTCAGTTTTGATGTGAACACCACCCGCCCCGGCACAGCAACAATTTTGGTGAAAGCGATTTACGAAAATGGGGTGCTTGTAAAAAACACGCGGACATCCTTCGCCGTATGGTGGTAAACAATTTGGCTGCGGGGCAATAACCACTTCGACGTTTCAGCCTGTCCGCTGCCACTCTGGCATAGCCAGGCCCAGACTATGAGGCATTAGCGCGCAAACGCTCCAACAGTTGCTGGTAGCGGGCAACATTCGGGGGGTTGAACTCGATGATTCGCTGGATCGCGGCCATTGCGCCCATTTTGTCACCTGCATCCAGCAAAATTTCTCCAGTCACATCCAGATGGTGCACCGCCTGTTCCAGATTGCCCAGAATGTAAAATTCCTCTGCCAGACGGCGGTGTAACGATGCGCGCTGTGCGTGCTCTTCAAGCAGTTTTTCCAGAAACCGCACCACTTCCACCATCCGCTTCTGGCGGTTCATTTGCTGAATATACCGGTCCAAAATCTTGATCGCCTGGTCGGCTTCACCCAGCCGAAAATTCAAGGTGATCAGGCTGTTATAGGCTTTCTGGTCGTCCGGTCTGACCTTGATAACTTCCTGGTAAATTTGCAAAGCCTGCCGCCAGTTGAGACTCTGGATGTCAATATCGGCAATGGAATGCAGTATCTTCACCTGCCAACTGGGGTCAATATCCGAAAGTTGCGCCAGCCGTAGAGCCTGCATGTAAGTTTTGCGAGCATTCGTCAAATCGGCAAGGCTGTAATAAACCTCCGCAAGTTTGATGTATTCATCAACCGCCTTCTCAGAAGAGCCGCGCGCAAGCAACTGGTCAATCAACTGGCTGCGGGCCTCCAGATCCATCGGAGCAAGGCGCACCACCCGGCGAAGCATATCAATTGCCCGCGAGGTCTCGCCGCGCACGCTGTAGGAGCGCGCCACCACCAGATATTTCTGGATTGCCTCGGTAGTCAAATCTTGCGCCAGAAGCAAATCGCCGATGGTAATATGCAGCGGGAGGTAAGTCGGGGCCAGTTCAAGCGCATAGAAGGCCTCCTCCGTAGCGGCGCGCTGTTTGCCCTGGCGGGCAAGTTGACGTACATCATTCATCGCCACCACCACCTGGCTGCTGTGCGCTTCGATTAGCACCTCCGCCAGCGGAGTCGGCTGACCATCCTCACTGTCCACGATTGATTCGGCGCGGAAACTGCGCAGATACATACGCCAGTTCGGCCGTATCAGCAACTCACCAATGCTGGTGCAGACCTGCCGCTGCTGCTTTTTGTTCTTCTCCTGCGATTGGGATTCAATCAAAGGATCATACAACTGCCGGATGGCTGCTGCCTGGTCGGCAGGAACCACCGCCGAATCCGCGATCTTCAGCGCCTCCAGATAAGAAACCGCCGCCTCATTCAGCCGCCCCATTTTCAAATAGGCCTCCCCCAGCAATAGCCGCGATGCCAACGAAAACTCCGGATATTGCACCGCACGGCGCAAGTGCCGTACTGCGCTTTCCAGGCGGCTTTCCTCCAGACGGAGCAGCCCCAATTGAAAGTGCGCCGCCATGTGATCCAGCCCGGCATCCATCGCCCGCTTTAATTCCTCGGCAGCCTGCGATTTATCGCCTGCCATCTGTGAATCCACCGCCTGGCTGAGATGCAGCATGATTTTGGCCTGGTCGGCCCTTTTGGAAAGAAATCCCCCTCCCCGTCCGCTGAGAATATTCTGAAATTCCTGCCGCCCGCCCCCTTCAGCAGCAGAATCCGCTGACTGATCGAAGAACAAACCGGCCAAAATCGAGAGCGATTCCTTTTCGGCCTCCTCCACCGGATTCAGTTTATTCGAATCGTCCGGCGCCGGCAAACGCAACTCCCCGGTGTTTTTTGGAATTGGGCCGGGAACACCCCGCGGACGGGCGGGCTTCGGGAGCAGCGTACCGTCTCGTAGCATTACCAATGCCTGCCGGGCTTCCTTGTTGCCGGGATCAATCTTCAGCGCCCGGTTGACTGCATCGGCCGCTTTCGCCAATTCCCCCGAATGCTGCATCAAACTGGCGATGTTCAGGTATTCCCGCACTGCCTGCGGCTTGCGCCCCATCTTCTCGTAAACCAGTGCCAGGCGGGTGTGCGCCCGCAAATGTTCCGGCACCAAAATAACCGCCCGCGTCCAACTTTCGATGGCTTTTTCAACATCCTTGCGGTTCAGGTACAACTCCGCTGCCCGTACCGAGGTGTCTGCGGCCAGGTCGTTCTTGCCGGCAATTTCGTACAAAACCGAAATTTTCCCCAGCGGTATCGGATCATCCGGCGCCAGTTTCGCCGCCTGCATGTACATCTTCAGGGCGTCGCCGTACTCCTGCATTTCAAACAACGCCAATGCGAGGCTGTTGACCGCCCTGAAATCATCCGGCTTGTGCTGCAACGCCTGCCTGTAAAATTCAGCGGCTTTTCCCCAATCACGATCCCAGGCGGCAGAATGTCCCTGGTTCATCGCTCGTTGGTAACGAGGGTCCTGTTCCGTGTTCATAAACTCTTGCTCCGCACAGTATACGTGCTGATTTGAATTTCAGGCCTTTGGGACTGGCAGACCTGACAGGTCTGCCAGTCCTTGAAATTTGCTTAGTGTCTGTCCGAAAATTTCAAGCAACTGTATTACTACAGGCGTATCCGTATGGCGTGTTACCCCATCCCCCCTGTATCCCCCCTTCCCCAGGGAAGGGGGGACGTGCTGTAGTGCTGTTGTCGGCGCACAAAGTGCGCCGACAACAGCACACTTTTTCTGCCCCTCCCCCACTGGGGGAGGGGTTGGGGTGGGGGTGAGGAAAATGTCGCACAGCATGTCAAAACAGACTTGGTTTGTTGCATAGCGATTTTTCGGGCAGGTTCTTACTCCATCGGGGCCAACTCGCCCCAGTTAGGCCCGCTGCGCGCATCTGCCCGCAGCGGGATGCTCAGCGGATAGGCCGCCTCCATCGCAGATTTGACCAGCGCCGCCGTCTCCGCCATTTCGTCCTGGGGACATTCTAACACAATCTCATCGTGGACTTGCAGCAACATCTTGGCTGCCAGCCCCAATTCCGCCAGGGCATCGCGGACGCGCAGCATGGCGATTTTCATGATGTCCGCCGCCGTGCCCTGGATGGGCGCGTTGATCGCCTCCCGTAAGGCGCGGTTGCGAACCTGCTGGTTGGTGGCCGGGTTTTGCAGCACCCGAAAATACCGCCGCCGCCCCAGCAGGGTTTCCACGTAACCCTTCTGAACGGCCTGCTCGCGGATGCCGTCGAGGTAGCGCTTCACGCCGGGGAACTTTTTGAAGTACGCAGCCACAAAGTCCTCGGCTTCCGCCAGCGTCAAATCGGTTGAACGCGTCAGCCCAAAGGGGCTCATCCCGTAAATCAGGCCGAAGTTCACCGCCTTGGCGTGGCGGCGCTGTTCCTTGGTCACCGCCTCCAGCGGCACGCCGAAAATCGCCGCCGCCGTAGTGGCGTGGATGTCCTGCCCGGCGCGGAAAGCAGCCAGCATCGCCTCGTCCTGCGCCATGTGGGCAACGATGCGCAACTCCACCTGCGAATAATCCACCGCCAGCAGCAGGTTGCCCGCCCCGGCGATGAACGCCCGCCGCACCTGCCGCCCCAGTTCCGTGCGGATGGGGATGTTTTGCAGGTTCGGGTCGGAGGAAGCCAGCCGCCCGGTGACCGACCCCGCCTGGTTGTAGGAGGTGTGAACCCGCCCGGTTTCGGGGTTCACCTGCTGGGGCAACGCATCCACGTAGGTGGATTTTAGTTTGGCGAGTTCGCGGTGCTCCAAAATCAGGTCAATCACCGGATGCTGGCCGCGCATCCCCTCCAGCACCCCGGCGGCGGTGGAGTAATGCCCGCTGGCGGTTTTGCGGGTGCGGTCGGGCGGGGTGAGTTTCAGGGTCTCGAACAGGGCGCGGGAAAGTTGCTGGGTGGAGTTCAAATTGAAGGGCGTGCCGACCAACTCATAAACCCGGTCTTCGATCTCCCGCAGGCGGGCAGCCAACTCGCGGGACATGCCCGCCAAAAAGTCGGTATCCAGCCCGATGCCGGTCATCTCCATCTCCGCCAGAACGGGGATCAGCGGCATCTCGATTTCCTCGAAAAGGCGCGTCAGGCCGTCGCGTTCCATCTCCGCCCGCAGTTGCGGAATCAGGCGCAGCACCACGGCGGCATCATCCACCGCGTAGGGCGCAGCCGCCGAAATCGGCACCTCGGCCATGCTCTTCTGGTTTTTGCCCTTGCCGATAAGCGCCGAAATCTCGGTCATCTGATGCCCCAGGCGCGCCCAAACCAGGTTTTTCAGCCCCAGGTTGCGCGAAGACGGGTTGACCAGCCACTCGGCGAGCATGGTGTCAAAAGCCAGCGGCGCAACCCGCAAACCGTGCCGCGCCAGCAGCACAAAATCGTACTTCAGGTTGTGCCCGGCCTTGGGGATGTCGGGGCTGGTGAGCGCCGGTCGCAGGGCATCCAGCACGGCTTCGAGGGGCAGTTGCGCTCCCTCAGCGTGCCCCACCGGGATGTAAAAGCCCTCCTCCGGCGACACCGCCAGCGAGATGCCGACCAAACCGGCGCGCATCTGGTCGGTGGAGGTGGTTTCGGTATCAAAAGCGATGATTTTTGCGGAAGACAGCCGCGCCGCGAGATTTTCCAGGGCTTGAAGGGAATCCACAATTTGGGTTTTCGCCGCGCCCTGGGGCGGCGCAGCGGAACCGGCATCGAGGCTGGCTCCGCCAAAGAGGGTGAGTTGTTCGCCCTGAGCGGGGGAGGCCGCTCCCGCCTTGCCGTAACGCTGTTCCAGCGCCCGCAGGCGCGTCATCAGCGTGCGGAACTCCAACTGGCGGAACATCTCGTGCAGCGCGTCTGGGTCGAAATGGTCGGGGCGGGCCTGCTCCAAATCGAGGGGAATCTGCAAATCGGTGACGATGGTCGCCAGTTTGCGGCTCAGGCAGGCGTTTTCGCGGTCTGCTTCGAGTTTCTTGCGCAGGCCGGGGCTGAGTTCATCCAGGTGGGCGTACACGCCGTCGAGGGTATCGTACTGCGCCAGGAGTTTGGCGGCGGTCTTTTTGCCGATGCCGCGCACGCCGGGGATGTTGTCGGAGGGGTCGCCCATCAGGGCTTTGTAATCCACCACCTGATCGGGGCGCACGCCCAGGGTTTTGAACACATCTTCGGGCAGGTAATCCTTGGCCTGCGAGAGCGAGCGTCCCGGCAAATTGACGATGATCCGTTCATCCACCAGTTGCAACAGGTCGCGGTCGCCGGTGAAAATTTTGACCCCCAGCCCCTGCTCCACGGCGCGGTGCGCCGCGCTGCCCAGTACGTCGTCGGCCTCGTAGCCCTCCAGTTCCAGCCGCGGGATGCCGAAGGCATCCACCAGTTCACGGATGCGCTCGATTTGCGGGCGCAGGTCTTCGGGCATTTTGGCGCGCGTGGCCTTGTATTCGGGGTAAATCTCATCCCGGAAGGTTTTGCCGGTATCGAAGGCCACGGCAAGGTAGTCGGGGTCTTCCTGCTCCAGCAGGCGCAGCAGAACACTGGTGAAGCCGTAAATTCCCGCGGTCGGCTCGCCGGAACTGGTCGTCCAGCGTCCGCCGCCGCCCGCGGAGAGCGCAAAGTAGGCGCGGTAGGCCAGGGCGTGGCCGTCAATGAGGTGGAGGGTGGAGGGCATAGTGTTTTGCGCGCTTTTGCAGAGCCTATCCGAAAAAATTACTCCGCAGCAGGTTGGATGCGACTACGATTTTGTTCCCCCACTCCAACCCCTCCCCCGTTGGGGGGGCTTTGAAATGGGTGCCATTGTCAGCGCATCAAGTTTCCCCCTCCCCGGAGAAGGGGGGACACGTGCCAGGTGGTGTCTGTTCGGGCACGAAGTGCCCGAACAGACACCACAGGATGCTTCCCCTCTCCCTTTGGGAGAGGGGTCAGGGGTGAGGGCAGGGGGAGAGACCAGGGGTGGGTGGAGCCAGAAAAGTTCACAACGGAGTCCAGACAAACGCCACGCGTTTATTGTCCATCCGGGTCGGGGAGGTCAATGTCGGCGAGAAGTTGCTCGAAAATCTCGGCCTGGCGCGCCAGTTCGGGGTCGTCATCCAGAGACCAGTCGCCGGTGATGGCGATGGCATCCTCCTCTTCGTCAGGTTCCGCATCTCCAGGCTGAGCATCCGCATCAGGAGCAGGAGCGGGAATGGGCTTTCGGGCACGCGGCAGTTCCGGCAAAGGGGAGGTCAGGCGGATGTGAACGTCACGGGTCTGGGCACGCATCCTCCGCAGGGGAATCTCCGGCGGGAAAGCGAGGGCGAGTACATGCCCGCCGCCCATGCCGACCGCGTAGAGTGTGTACTCCGTACCGGTGGCGGTCAGCCGCACAAAAAAGACCAGATCCCCGCTGCGAGTGTCGTCCCAGCGGCGAGCGATGAGGCCTGCAAGTTCATCGGCGCGCTCGCGGGGGAGTTCCCCGGCGTTGGCAATCGTCTCGCCCCGGTGGACAATCAGCGCCGCCCGCGCCTCGGCAGATTGCAGAAAATAATCGAGGTAACGGCGGACTTTTTTCACATCCTGGAACCATTCCAGTTCCGGCGGGGTTTCCACGGCCGGAGACGGCGTAGAAACCGGGGAGGCGGAAAACGCTTTCAGGGGCAGCATCCGCTCGACGGTGGTCAGCAAATCCGGCAGGTAGAACGGCTGCGGCAGGCGCATATCCGTACCGGGTTTGAGGGTGATGCCCTCCCGACAGTCGCCGTCCGGGTGGAAGAACAGCAGACGAATATCGCGCTTCTGCTCACGCAAAGCCTCCGCCAAAAACTCGGTGCCAGGAGCGGGCATTTCGCAATCCACCACCGCCAGCGTGAAGTCCTCCACCCGCGCGGCATCCAGGGCGTTGGCAACGTCCGCGACCAGCAAAGGGTAGTAACCGACTTCCTGCAAGGCCTGAGCAACCAACTCGCCAAAACTGCGGATTGGCGTGGCAACCAGAATTTTCGCGCTCATGTCTTGAGTCTATCACGGGCTTTGTACAAGGGCAAGCAAGAAGGAACGCGGGGGCAGGCAAATGTTGTAGAAAAATATCCGTGCTTCCCCCCACCCAACCCTCCCCCCGACGGGGGGAGGGCAGGGTAGGGGGCACAAAAACAGTTCCCATGTGGCTGCCAACTTCCACATCTTTTGCCTGCACCCGAATGCGAGAGCGCAGGCAAATGTCGTAGAAATTCCTATGTGTTTCCCTCGCCCCGCACACAAGACTGGCAGTCCTGGCAGGACTGCCAGTCTTCATTTGGCGAACAGGACAAGCACCGAACACCCCGCCCTGCCAGGGGAAGGGCAAAGACATGTGGCTGCCAACTTCCACATCTTTTGCCTGCACCCGAATGCGATTAATCGCGCCCCTGCGCGCACACAAAATCGGGTATAATCCAGCCAAGATGGATAAGCCATCCTCTCCATATCTAAAAATATCGCTCCCAGCACAAGCACGTTCGTTTTTGAGACGGATGGGCCTGTTTTTCGCGTTGGCGGGCGTCCTTGCTGTGGGGCTGATGGGGGTTTCCAGCAGGGCTGAAGAGAAACCCAGCCGCTCCACCGAAATTGTCGTCCCCTACATCCAGTACGAATGGTGGCTGATCCGCTGGTCGGACAACCAGCCCCAATGCCAGATTTTTACCGACCACGAGGGCCTGCCCACCGGGGATGAAGTCTACGTCTACTGCGGGGAAGACCTGTACGAAGACTGGTTCGAGACCGAGACCTGCCCGGAGGCCATCTCGGAGGATGGCAACACGGCGGAGTGCCAGGGGCTTTACCTGCACCTGATTGACCAAACCCCCGCCCAGAAAACTGTCCAGGTGGAACTGCCCGTGGCCGAAGCCTGGGTCAATATCAGCGGATGCGACCTCGTCCCGCCCGAAAACCGCTGCGATGTCCTGCCCAATTTGCTGTTCATCGGCGAAGAACCGCTGCCCAACGAGCAGATCACCCAGATTCAGGGGACGATCAACGATATTCCGTTTGTCTGCCCGCCCGGAGAGACCTGCGAAATCCCGCTGCGCCCAACTCCGCTGGAAGGAGTGACGGTGGAGTTTTGGGCGGATTCCAGTTTTGGGGATTCCAGCGAGCATTACACCGCCCAGGTACGGGTGATTGACACCGGTGTTTCGCTGACCGGCGCGGGCGGCTGGTATGTAGACGTGCTCAGCGACCGCTGGCTGGGTGTACAGCCCAGCAGTTGCAACCAGGCCTGGAACGCCTTTCCGCCCGTGGGCGGCGAAGTCCCTCCCTGGTTAGAATCCCCTGAAGACCCGGCGGAACTCGCATCCGATGAACCGTACACCTATCTCGCCGGGCGGCTGATCGCCAACGGCATCGTGGATGCCGAGGAATGTCCGGGGGGCGGTCTGGAGGAGAACGGGTACGCCAACCCCTGCGGGCTGGAGACCGCCCGCGAGGAGGTCACCATCTGGCAAAACCAGTTCGATACGGAAATCATCACCGTCTCACTCCAGACCCAGATACCCGCCCGGTTGATGAAAAACCTGTTCGCCCAGGAAAGCCAGTTTTGGCCGGGGGTTTACCGGATAGGCGAGGAATACGGACTGGGGCAAATCACCGACACGGGGGCTGACACCGTCCTGCTGTGGAACGATGAATTTTATAACCAGTTCTGCCCGCTGGTGCTCTCGGCAGAAACCTGTGCGCTGGGCTACGCCCAACTTGATGAGAACACCCAGAACGTGCTGCGCGGTGCGCTGGCGAGCGACGCCAACGCCGATTGCCACGACTGTCCCATCGGCGTTGATCTCAGCCACGCCAACTTCACGATCGAACTGTTCGCCCAGACCATCAAGGCCAACTGCGTGCAAACCGGCAAGGTGATCTCCAACTACAACAGCGATCTCTCCCCTGCCGAGGTCGCCAGTTACGAGGATTTGTGGCGGTTCACGCTGGTCAACTACCACGCCGGGCCGGGCTGTCTCGCCGACGCGCTCAATCAGGTCAGGCAAGCCCATCTGCCGGTGGATTGGCAAAACGTCTCCGGCAAACTGAGCACACTCTGTCCCAGCGCGGTCGAGTATGTTGAGAAAGTAACCGGGGAGTGAGGGTACCTCACAGCGGGGTGACGATACCAGTGCCTGAAAGCAAAACTCACAAACTGAGCCTGAAATAACCAGCGCGTCCGCGCTGAATGCTGGCGAAGGGGCGAGGGAAGGGGGGACTTGGACTTTTCGAGGCGGGAGCACACTCGACAACGCAATGCTGAATTTTGCTCAATTTCCACATCTTTTGCCTGCACCCGATAAGTTCATAACAGGCTCTAACCCCGAAAAATCGGGGTAAAATAGAGTCAACACCCAGGACTGGCAGTCCTTTTACAGGAGGCAGCGATGAAAATTTTGCAGGAGGGGTTGGGCGAACTGATTCAGCCCCCGGATTTGAACGCTTTTCGCGAGCACAACCGCGCCAAGCCCAAGGGGCTGATTGACAAGCGCATGACCGAGGCCGAGGCGGTGGGCCGCTTTATCCACGACGGCGATTACATCGGCACGGAACTGTACGGCACGGTGCGCTGCCCGCAATCGCTGGTGAACGAAATTGTGCGCCAGGGCAAGAAGAACCTTCGGGTTGCCGGGCAGGGTGTGTACGAACTGGATATGCTGCTGGCCGCCGGGCTGGTAAGCGCCCTTGACCACACTTACATCGGGCTGGAGGTGTACGGGATTTCCAACTGCCTGCGGCGGGAGGTGGAAAGCGGGCGCGTGACCTGTGTGGAGTGGAGCAACGCCGGTATCGCCTGGCGGTTCAAGGCGGCAGCGATGGGCGTGCCCTTCATCCCGGTGCGCTCCATGCTGGGCACCGACACGCTCAAGTACAGCGCCGCCAAAGTGGTCGAAGACCCGTTCACCGGCGACCCAATCGCCCTGCTGCCCGCGCTGATTTTGGATGTGGGGCTGATCCACGTCCATCGCGCTGACAGATACGGCAACGCCCAGATTGACGGCATCAGCGGCTTCGCCTTCGAGATGGCACGCGCCTCCAGGCGGTTGATCATCAGCGCGGAGGAGATTGTGGATACCGAGGTCATCCGCTCCCAGCCCGACCGCACGATTATCCCCTACTACCTGGTGGATGCGGTGGTACACGCGCCATTCGGGTCGCATCCGGGGGAGATGTGCTACGTTTACGAGCGCGACGAACCGCAAATCAAGGAGTGGGTAGAAGCCTCCAAAACCCCGGAGAGTGCCCAAGCCTACCTGGAAAAGTACATCTACGGCGTGCGTGACCATCAGGAGTATCTGCAACTGATCGGCGAAGCGCGGCTGGAAGAGTTGAAAGCGATGGTGCCTTGAGGGTACAGGGTACAACGTACAGGGTACAACGTACAACGTACAGGGTACAACGTACTTTGTACTTTGTACTTTGTACATCAGGATGACAAGATGAGCGAAACAAATTACAACCCCACAGAATTGCTGATTTGCACGGCCTCGCGGCTGATGGAGGATAACACCACCGCTTTCATCGGCACGGGGATTCCGATGCTGGCGGCGGCGCTGGCGCAGAAGATGCACGCGCCCAACCTGGTGAGCATCTTCGAGTTTGGCGGCACGGGGGCGATTTTGGATGAACTGCCCCTCGCCGTCGGAGAACGGCGCTCGTTCAACAGGGCGCTGGCGGCCTCCGGCATCCTGGACATTGTGGAGACTGCCCGGCGCGGCTTTGTGGAGTACGGCTTCCTCGGCGGGGCGCAGATTGACCCCTACGGCAACCTGAACTCCACCGTCATCGGCGAGCACGACCACCCCAAAGTGCGCCTGCCCGGCAGCGGCGGCGGCAACGATGTCGGCTCACACTGCTGGCGGACGATTGCCATCATGCGTCACGATAAACGCCGCTTTGTGGAAAAAGTGGATTTCATCACCACTCCCGGCTATTTGAGCGGCCCCGGAGCACGCGAAGCCGCCGGTCTGCCGCCGGGGACGGGGCCGTACCGCGTGGTCACCAACCTGGCGGTGCTGGGCTATCACCCGGAGAGCAAGCGCATGGCCCTGCTGCAAACCCAGCCCGGCGTGACCGTGGAACAGGTGCTGGAAAACACCGGCTTCGACCTGCTGCTGGCCGATGAAATCACCGAGAACCCTCCGCCCACCGCCGAGGAGTTGCGCGTCCTGCGCGAGGAAGTGGACAAAGACAAATTTTACATCTGACAATTCTTCCATCTTTCGGTGATACGACCGCCCACCTGAAACGCATCTCACCGCAGCCTGCGGGACTGCAAGGAGCCCCACCATGACCCTTTCCCCCCATCTCTCCCCCGTCTGGACGCATCTGACCGAAATCCAGCCCGTGCGCGCCGAGGGCATCTACCTCTACGATGCCGACGGCCATCGTTACACCGATTTCACCTCCGGCATCGGCGTGACCTCCACCGGTCACTGCCACCCGCGGGTGGTCGCCGCCGTTCAGGAACAGGCCGGGAAACTGCTCTTCGGCCAGATGAACATCGTCATCCCGCCCGTCGCCGTCCAACTGGCGGAAGCCCTGAACGCCGTCACTCCGCCCCCGATTGACACCTTCTTCTTCTCCAACTCCGGCGCGGAGGCGGTGGAAGCCAGCGTCAAACTGGCGCGGCAGGCTACCGGAAAGCGCAACATCATCGTCTTTCAGGGCAGTTTTCACGGGCGCACCGCCCAGACGATGGCGATGACCACCTCCAAGTACATCTACCGCCACCACTACCAGCCGCTCCCCGCGGGCGTGTTCGTCGCCCCCTACCCTTACGCCTACTTCTACGGCTGGGATGAGGAGACCACCACCGAATTTTGTCTCAAGCAACTGGATTACCTGCTCCACGGGCAGACCCCGCCCGACGAGACCGCCGCGGTCATCATTGAACCCGTGCTCGGCGAGGGCGGATACGTCCCCGCCCCGGAAGGTTTCATGCGGGAACTGCGCCGCATCTGCACCGAGAACGGCATCCTGCTGATTGCCGACGAGGTGCAGTCCGGCTTCGGGCGTACGGGGAAGTTCTTCGCTTTTGAGCACGCCGGCATCGTACCCGACATCATCGTGATGGCAAAGGGACTGGGCAGCGGGCTGCCGATCTCCGGCATCGCCGCCAGCGCAGACCTGATGGCGAAGTGGGAACCCGGCACCCACGGCGGCACCTACGGCGGCGGCAGTGCGGTGGCGTTGGCCGCGGCCCTGGCGACCGTTCAGACGTTGCAGGAAGAGCATCTGGTGGAGAACGCCGCCGCGATGGGCGACCGCCTGCTGCGGGGGCTGCGCGGCCTTCAGGCGCAGCATCCCATCATCGGGGATGTGCGCGGCCGCGGCCTGATGGTCGCCACCGAGTTTGCGGACAAGCCCACCGCCAAAGCCGTTCAGGATGCCTGCCTGGAACGCGATCTGCTGCTGCTGACCTGCGGCACCTACGGCAACGTCATTCGCTGGATACCGCCGCTGGTGGTGACCGCCGAACAAATTGACGAGGCGCTGGCAATCTTCGAGACGGCGGTGGGACAGGTATCAGGCAACTAGGGGATCAGGGATTAGGTAATTAGGGATTAGGGATCTGCACACCTGCATACTTGCACACTTGCCCACCTGCCCACTTGTACGCCCGACCACTGACCACTCGACTACCCAACTACCCGACCACAAGACTACCCCCATGAACATCTGGCGCATCAACACCCAAACCCAGGAACTGAACATCGAACCCGTGCCTGAAACCTGGCGCACACTCGGCGGGCGCGGCCTGGTTGCCCGCATCCTGCTCGACGAGGTGCCGCCCGCCTGTGAGCCCCTTGGCCCGCACAACAAACTCATCTTCGCACCGGGGCTGCTGGTGGGGCACCGCATGACCTCCTGCGACCGCATCTCCATCGGCGGCAAATCGCCGCTCACCGGCGGAGTCAAGGAATCCAACGCCGGGGGCACCACCGGATTGGCGCTGACCTACCTCGGGATTCAGGCCCTCATCCTGGAGGGCAAACCCGCTGAGGGGCCGTGGCAGGTGCTCCATCTCTCCAAAGCGGGCGCCAAATTCGAAGATGCGGACGACCTCGCCGGGCTGGGCGTCTTCGAAGCCGCGCCGCGTCTCCTCGAAAAGTACGGCGACAAAGTCGCCATCGCGCTCATCGGCCCCGGCGGCGAGATGGGCCTGCGGGCTGCGGGCATCCAAAACCTGGACCGTGACCGCGTGCCATCGCGCATCGCCGCCCGCGGCGGGCTGGGCGCGCTGATGGGCTCGAAGCGGATCAAAGCCATCGTGATTGACGCCCGCGAGGGCGCGCCCCCGCCGCTGGCAGACCCCGCCGCCTTCCGCGCCGCCCAAAAAGCCTACACCAAAGCCCTGATGGCGCACTCCCAAACGCAAACCTACCACGATTTCGGCACCGCCGCGATGGCGAGCATGACCAACCACTTCGGCAGTCTGCCCACGCGGGGCTTCTCCGCCGGGACGTTTGAGGGCGCAGAGCGCATCAATGGCGAGCATCTGCGCGAAACCATCCTGGGGCGCGACGGCGAAGGCCGCCCCAACCACGCCTGCATGCCCGGCTGCGTCATCCAGTGCTCCAACATTTACGCCGGGGCGGACGGCAAAACCCTGGTCTCGCCGCTGGAGTACGAGACCATCGGGCTGATGGGGTCGAACCTGGGGATTGATGACCTGGACGCCATCGCCCGCCTGAGTTGGGAAGTCAGCGATTTGGGGCTGGATACCATCGAGATCGGCGCCGCCCTGGGGGTTGCCGCCCAGGCGGGTTTGCTGGACTGGGGGAATGCCGACCGCGCCGCGGAACTGATCGCCGAAATCCGGGCGGGCACACCCCTGGGGCGGATCATCGGGAACGGGGCCGCGGTGACGGGGCGCGTCCTGGGGGTGGAACGCGTCCCGGTGGTGAAAGGGCAGTCCATGCCCGCTTACGACCCGCGGGCGGTCAAGGGCACCGGCGTGACCTACGCCACCTCGCCCCAGGGCGCCGACCACACCTGCGGGCTGACCATCCGCGCCAAAGTGAACCATCTCGACCCCAAGGGGCAGGCGGAACTCTCGCGCGGCGCGCAAATCAGCATGGCGGGCTACGATACGCTGGGGGCGTGCATCTTCGCCGGTTTCGGCTTCGCCGCCGCCCCGGAGACGATCCCCGCCCTGCTCAACGCCCGCTACGGCTGGGAAATGGACGCGGATGCGCTCAAAGCCCTGGGGCGCGAGACCCTGTCGCTGGAGCGCGAGTTCAACCGCCGCGCCGGGTTCACCCCCGCCGACGACCGCCTGCCCGAATGGATGACCCGCGAACCCCTGCCCCCGACGGGCGCGGTCTTCGACGTGCCGGAAGGAGATCTGGACGGGGTGTTTGACTGGTAGAGAACACGGAATTCGCTGTTCGCCCTACACCCCGGGGTGCAGGCAAAAGATGTAAAACGACCTGACAGGAAGAGGAAGCCTGCCCGAAGGGTGAGGGGGGATGAGGCTTCAGAATACCACAGTTCGTTGACAGATCACTATCGTTCTACAACATTTGCCTGAACACGTTAACGAAAATCTTGAGCATTTTTTTGTTATTTTTGGGTATAATCTTTGCAGGGATTCTTCGGGGTGCCAATTTTGGCCGGGCACAGAACCTGCTGTGGATTTCCCCCATCTGCTTACCCCTGACCATCCCCGAAGAGAGAGGAAAGTCATCCTGTAGTATATCTCCAAGTACCGAGAATCCGAGCAAGAACGGCGGATGGTGTCCGGTTAGAAATTCAGTTTCAGGGCACGGAAACTTTTCAGGCAGGTTACTGTTGTGGTCTCGTGCAATGACAACACTTCATGCGATTGACCCAATACCGCAATCAGTCTTTCAAAGGCGGGCACAATGCTACCATCTATCATCATCAATCAACCTCAACTCATCTGCGGCGTTTGCCTTGGCACTGCGGGATTGATACTATTAGCCGCATTCGGATTGTATTTCTATACCCGAAAACACACCGGGAATATTCAGCCGCTCCCTCCCACTGAACGAAAAGATTCATCGCCCGGACATTCCCAGCCACAACGCGAGGAGAACCACATGAATCGCTCACCAGCAGAAGAAACAATACAGTGCCCAAAATGTCATGCGCCAAACCGTCCCGGCGCCAAGTTTTGTGCGCAATGCCGAGCGGAATTGACTCCCTTGTCCACTGACAACGTGAACGTCCAAGGAACATTCCAGCCGCGCTCGCTGCCAGCCACTTTTGGCGGGCAGATAATCGCCGAAAGCCTGATTCACAGCAGCGAGCAGCAACACGGCTACAAAGTAAGCCACCTGGCACCGGACACCAGCATTCAAATTACACAATGTCCCAACCCGGCGTGCGGCGCGATTGCGGTTTTCAATACGGCGGAGGCCGAGCAATTCTGCATTCACTGCAAAACCCGCCTAACAGTGCAATTACCTGCACTGGAAATCTTTGAAACCAGGCAACCCCCTGCTGGTACAAGCACACAAATTGCTCAACTCCAGTTGTCCCATCCGTATCTGCGCCCGCCGCTACTCGTATTCCAGGATGCCTACAATGGAGAAACCCGCTACTGCACGCTCTTGGCACAAACAACATCCTTGCCTGCGCAAATCGAACGCCGTCAAGTCCTGGAGTGGGCAGAAGGCTTAATGGATGCGTTAAATTACCTGCATCAAAACCAAGTCACTTTCGGGGGGCGTATTCAGGTCGAAACTTTCAAATTTGCCGATGGTAAGGCTGTGATTGCCAATTTTGCCACTGCACAGACAAATACCAGTGAAAGAACGGCTCAACAAGCCGACCTGCGCGCGCTGGCAAGCCAATTGTATCGGTGGCTCACCGGAGAAAGTCAGTACACACCGAACAGCGGATTGTCACCTGCACTGGACCTCTTCTTCCAAACTGCCCTGTCCACCTCCGGTTTCGTCAATGCAACTGCCATGCTCCAAGGCTTTCGTGAGAATACCGCCGCAGAGCAGGAAGCGCGAAAACTGGACTATCACCTGGGGAAACGCACCGATGTAGGCAAGGCCAGAGATCTGAATGAGGACAGTTTATACACCATCCAATCCAACAAGTACCTGACCTCTGTTCCAACGCCAATCGGCGTATATGTAGTTGCCGACGGCATGGGCGGACATGCCGCCGGCGAGGTTGCCAGCGGCATCATTGTTGACACGGTTGCCCAAGCCGCAACAAAGTTATTGACTGCCACCACCCCGCTGACTCCGGCAGAGTATCGTCAATGGATTACCCAAACCATTCAGCAAGCCAACCAACTTGTTTTTAACAAAAGCAAGCAAATGGGGTCGGATATGGGTTCTACCGTAGTGCTGGCCGTGCTGGAGGGACAATACGCCCATATTGGTCACGTCGGCGACAGCCGGGCATACCGGATTAATGCAAAGGGAATTACTCCGCTAACCACGGATCACTCACTGGTCGAGCGGTTAATTGCCACCCAACAAATTACCCGCGAAGAGGCAAAGGTGCACCCTCAACGCAATGTGATCTACCGCACCATCGGCGACAAACCAAGCGTTGATGTGGATACCGCCACCCATACCCTTGCCTCTGGTGACCACATTCTGCTCTGTTCTGACGGGTTGAATGGTATGGTCAGTGACGAATTCATTCGCCAAATTGTGATGAAACCTGGCATCTCATCCCAACAGGCCTGCGATGACCTGGTTGCTGCCGCCAATGCAGCCGGAGGAGACGACAATATCAGCGTGATTCTTGTCAAAGTTGAAGCCATCTGAGAACCCGCAAAGGGAGGATACGCACAATGCTCCAATGCCCATCTTGCCAGGAGAAGAATCGTGAAAACGCCCGCTTCTGCCGATATTGCGGAGCCGAGTTGCCCCAAAACACCCCGGAGAGCATCGCTCCACAAACGGAAATTCAGCCCCCTGAGCCGGAAGTCAACAGCGACACCCCGCCACCGGAAGCAACAGAAGCATCTTCCATCCATTTGGGCAATACGACGTCACAAAAAAACGCCGAAGATACCGATACCGGCACCACCGATGAAAACCGACCCGCCAACGCGGAGGCGGAAGAACGCCTGGCAGCCGCCCAGCCCGCACAGGGAACATATCCGGAGCCGGGCGATTTGATCGGCGAGCGGTACCGCATTGTCACACGGAACACACAGAAAAAGCCGAATGGAAATGAGTTCGCCGAGTATGAAGCCGAAGACCTGCTCAAATGTGCATCCTGCGGCCATATTCAGCACATCATCGGCGACCAGTTTTGTGAAAACTGCGGCGCCCTGCTGGAGCCGCATCCTGTAGTACAAATCAGGGCAATCCAACATCCTGAGGAAGCATCTGCAAACAACGTGCCTGCGGACACCGACAGTTCTGAAGCCGAAAGTGATTCCCAGGATGAGACAATTCTGCTAATTGAGCAAAATATCCAATACCAGGTTATTCCTTCACACCCGGCAGAAACCCCTCCGGCCGTACCGATATTCCAGTTGGCATTCGGCTACCAATCAGACAAGGGGGAAACGCGCGAAATTGATGAGGACAGCGTGCTGCTTCTCAGTACACATGGGCTTAGCGAGAGCGGCGCCATTCCACCGATTGGATTTTTTGCGGTGGCCGACGGAATTGGCGGGCACGAAGCCGGAGAAATTGCCAGCCGCATCGCTATACGGAGCCTGGCGGCTTCTATCACCCGCGATATTTTTCTCCCGGAATTTGAGGGAACCGCACTATCACCAGAAGAACGCAAGGGTGCGTTGAAAGATGCAGTGCAGAGAGCCAACCAGGCCGTACTGAAAGCACGCGTTGAGACGAAGACAGATATGGGCTGTACCCTCACCGCTGCCCTGGTTTACGGGAAACAGGCGACCATTGTCAATGCAGGAGACAGCCGCACGTACCATATGCGCATGGGAAAACTCGTCCAAATTACCGAAGACCACTCCGTAGTTGCAAAAATGCTCTCGCAAGAAGTCATTCGGCCAGAGGAAGCGCGCACCCACGACCAGGCCGGTGTTATCTACCGAAGTTTAGGAGACTCGCCCGACCTGGAGATTGACGATGCCATCTACGAACTCCCACTTGAAGCCGGAGACCGTTTGCTCTTATGCTGCGACGGCCTTTGGGAAATGGTGACAGATAACATCATTGAGGACACGCTGCTGGAGTACATTCACCCGCAATCTGCTTGTGACAAATTAACAGAAATGGCAAACCTGTCCGGCGGAGAGGACAATATCAGTGTGATTGTCGTCAACTTTCAGAATATGCGCCGTTTTCACTAAACGGACCGCGGCAAGCAAATGAGGCTTCGCACCAAATACTTCGAAACACCAGAGGTAAACTGTCCCTGAACCAGATCGTCATCCGCACTTGCAAAGGGAGCAAACCGTGGCTATTGCACCGGGAACATTAATTGCCAGCCGGTACAAAATTGTAAAACTGCTGGGCGAGGGGGGATTTGGCGCGGTTTATCTGGCGGAGGATACCCGTCTGGGGGGCAAACGGGTGGCACTCAAGGAAAATTTCACTCGCACCAAAGACGCACAGGTTCAGTTCACACTGGAAGCCCAACTGCTGGCAAACCTGGAACATCGCAGCCTGCCGCGCGTGACCGACAGTTTTATTGATTCCGGGGGACGCCAGTTCCTGATTATGGATTATGTGGAGGGGGTCGACCTGGACGAGCGGATCACATCGTCCGGGCGGCCATTGCCGGAGCGCGAGGCGGTGGCAATTATTCTTCAAATCTGTGATGCAGTGGCCTATTTGCATACCCGTAAACCGCAGCCTATCATTCACCGCGATATCAAACCATCGAACATCAAAATCACCACCCAAAACCGCGCCGTTTTGGTAGATTTTGGCATTGCCAAGATCTATCATCCCCGCAAGGGGACCGCAAAAGTTGCCAAAGCGATCACGCCCCATTTTTCCCCGCCGGAACAATACGGCGGCACAACCGACTCTCGATCTGATGTTTATGCGCTGGGCGCAACACTGTATGCACTTGTTTGCGCTGCCGTTCCCCCTGATGCAATGGACCGGCTGGTGAACCAGACGCCGCTGCGCCCCCCCAGCGTGATAAACCCCGCTATCAGCCCCGCACTTGAGCAGATTATCCTGCACGCGCTGGAACTGGACGCCAACCGCCGCTTCCCCAACGCGAACCACATGGCCGCTGCACTGAGAGGATTTTTGCGCGGCGGCCATGCTCATGCGCTCCCGGCGACGGGCAGCGCCGGCCAGCGCTGCCCGAAATGCGGCTGGATCAACCGTCCAGGGGCGCGGTTTTGCATCAGAGACGGCACACGGTTAGGGGCGGTGCAACCACGAAAACCCAGAGCGGCACCACCCCAGCCGCCCCCGCAGCAAATGCCGCCGGAATTGCAGTTCGAGATCGGGAATGCCCATGCCCGCAACAGTAAATACCCGCAGGCCATCGCATCTTACGAAGCCTGCATCCGGGCGGGATTCCGCGACTCCGCTGTGTATCACAACCTGGGAATTTGCTACCGCCTGAACAACCAGACGCAGCAAGCCATCCAGATTCTGACGCAGGGGCTCCGAGATCACCCTAACGATGCCGACCTGCACTTTCAACTGGCGTTATCTTACACTTCCGCCGGTAAACCCCCAAAAGCCACTCGTCACGCCAAAACCGCTTGTCAGATTAACCCTCAAAATGATGACTTTCGGCGATTCTACGGACAATGCCTGATGGACAACCAGCAATATGATGAGGCTATCCGCCAGTTTGACCAAGCCATTCGGCTTAATTCGCGCAATGCTGACAACCATTTCTGGCTGGGACGGGCGTATAGCGAAAAGGGCGATTTGAAGCGCGGGGCCAAGGCGTTTCGAAAAGCGGCGAAACTTGACACAAAGAATCCCGACCCATACATCCACCTTGGATTAATGTACGAGCAGCACCAAAAATACAAGGACGCGATCGCGGCTTATGGAAACGCCCTGAAACGGGTTGACACGCTCGCCCCCGTCCATTTTCTTATCGGGCGCGCTTATATTCAAGTGGATAAACACACCCAGGCATTGCAGCATTTGCAAAAAGCCGTTTTGATCGACCCCGACGATGCCGATTACCATACGTTACTTGGACTTTGCTATGCACTTCTGGACCGCAAGACCGAAGCCATGAAATCAATCCAAAACGCATTGCGCATCGACCCAGCCAACAAACCTGCGCTGGAACTGTTACGGCAGTTGCGTTGACGGCTGCCCCCTGCCCCGCCTCCCCCCGGCAGATGAGAACGGGACAGAGGGTTTGGAGTACGAACATCCGCGAATAGAACGAATATCACGATTTTTCTTCGTGCCGTGAAAGATAAGGCCACCACCCGAAGCGAACGTCCTGAAGGAGAAAAATGCCATGTCCGGAGAATTAACACTCACTGCAAAACTTCATCGCAAGGCATACCAAACAATGCCGTCTCCACAGCAAGCCTACATTTTGCTGGATGCGATTCCAACCGCGGCAGCGCCAAGTGCAGGCGGCGGGCCGGCGCTCAATTTCAGCCTGGTGCTGGACCGCAGCGGTTCCATGGCCGGAGAAAAACTGCGTCAACTGAAAGCAGCGGCCAAACTTGTTGTGGACCGTCTGACCCCCAGCGATTTCCTCTCAATTGTGATTTTTGATGAAACGGCGGATGTCATCATCCCCGCCGGAACGGTACAGGATAAGAATGCACTCAAGCAAAAAATAGATTCCATTCAGGAACGCGGCGGAACAAAAATGTCCACAGGGATGCAGGCCGCCCTTCAGGAATTGCAGCGCAATCTCTCCCCCAGCCTGGTTAACCGAATGCTGCTGCTCACGGATGGACGTACCTGGGAAGATGTTCCCCAGTGTTTGCAACTGGCTGATCAATACCGCTCCTTGGGCGTTCCGCTTGCTGTGCTGGGCTTTGCAGAAGGAGACTGGGACCCGGCCTTTCTCGAAGACCTGGCCCAACGCTCCGGCGGCGACTGGATTGCCGTGGATACCCCCGATAAAGCCGGCGCCATCTTTGAAAACCTGGTTCAGGAAATGCAAGGCACCGCCATTACTAACGCAACGCTCACCCTGCGCCTGATACCCGGCGTGACGCCGCGAACCGTCTGGCGGGTGACGCCGTTGATCAGCAGGCTGGGGCACCGGGAAATTTCAGAACGGGATATCCAGGTCTTTCTGGGAGATATCCAGCATGGCAAAGGGCAGAGTATTCTGGCTGATGTTCTCCTGCCTCCCAGGCAGGCAGGGACGTATCGAATGCTTCACGCCGATATTGTCTATGATGTCCCCGGCAATCAAATCACCGGACAGCGGGTTGCCGCCGACATACTGGTAGAATATACAGATGATGCTATGCCCGCCCAGCAACTTGACCCGCAGATTATGAACATTGTAGAGCGCGTTGTTGCCCACAAACTCCAGACCCAGGCGCTGGATGAGGCCCAGGCCGGTGACGTACAGCGTGCAACCCAGCGTCTGCGGGCTGCCGCAACCCGCTTGCTGGATCTGGGCGAGGACGAACTGGCACAACAAGCCCAGGAACAAGCCGCAAACCTGGAACAATCCGGTCAGGTAGACCCCGCTGCCGCACAGCAAATGCGCTACAAAACAAAAAAACTGACAGCAGTTGAATGATGACACACCACCAGGACTTCCCCTGCACGATGGTTTATGGTGTTTTGCACGTGCGAAGCCATACAAAACACCCCTTTCCCCTGCGGTTCAGCGAAAGTCCTAACCACTTGCTTATTCCCCATCACACATGAAAAAGGAGATTACCCATGATTATCTGCCCAAGTTGTAACGCACCAAATCAACCCGGCTCCGCATTTTGTGACAATTGCGGACACGATTTGCGCAATGTTGCCCCTGCGGCTGCGAGTGGAATGCCGCCCGCAACCGCACCATCCGGCGGAGGGATTGCATGCAGTCAATGCGGGTATGAAAACATCCCCGGCGCCTCATTTTGCGAAAACTGTGGAACGCCGTTGAGCCAGGCCATGCCGGCTCCGCCGCCACCGCCCCAGCAGCCCGCCGCCCCGCCGCCGGCTCCACAGCCACCCGCGCCGCCTGCCGGAGGCGGCGTGACCTGCCCAAACTGCGGAATTCCCAACGTACCCGGCGCAGCATTTTGCGAGAATTGCGGCACCTCGCTGGCGGGTGCCGCTCAGCCCCAGGCGTACTCCCCGCCGCCGGCTCCACAGCCACCCGCGCCGCCTCCGCCGCCCCAGGCTTATATCGCCGGACGGCTGGTGATTCAATCCAGCGGCGCCAGCCTGGATATTCCGCCGGGAAAAACGGAAATTACCATCGGGCGCGAAGACCCGGTGAGCGGCATCTTCCCGGAAATTGATCTTGACCCTCACGGCGGGCATGACGGTGGCGTAGGGCGCAAACACGCCCGGTTGTTCATGCAGGGCGGGCAGTTGATGATTGAGGACCTGAACAGCGTCAATGGCACAATTTTGAACAAGCAAAAACTTCCTCCCAAACAGCCGCAGCCGGTGATGGACGGCGCCGAGATCCGTTTTGGACGCGTGGTTACAACCTACCATGCGAACTAACATAAGGCTGGCAGTCCGGGCCGGGCTGCCAGCCCGTTGACGGAGGAAATGATGGTGCAATGCCCTACCTGCCAAACGCAAAACCGCGCCAATGCCCGATTCTGCTCCAACTGCGGAACTGCCTTGCAGGGAACCGGCACCCTTGCCCCCGGCACACTGCTTCAAGGCCGTTACCGCGTTTTGCACCGGGTGAGCCGCGGCGGCATGGGCAATATCTACCTTGTGGAACACACCAATCTGGGCGACCGGATGGCCCTCAAGGAGATCATTGTCACGCCTGCCATGAGCGCAGCAGAACGCGCACAGGCCAGCCAGCAGTTCCAGCAGGAAGCACGTCTGCTCGCGAAACTGCGTCATCCCAACCTGCCGCGCGTAACCGACTACTTTGAGGAAAACGGCCGCCCCTACCTGGTGATGGATTTTATCGAAGGGGAAACTCTCGAAGAGCGGCTCGCCAGGCAGAACGCGCCTTTTACGGAAGCGGAGGTGCGGGCCTGGGGCGCAGAAATCTGTGAGGTGCTGACCTACCTGCACAGTCAGAACCCGCCCATCATCTTCCGGGATTTGAAACCGGCAAACGTGATGATCGACAAACAGGGGAAACTGTATCTGATAGATTTTGGAATTGCCCGCTTGTTCAACCCCCAGAAGGGAACAGACACGCTCCGGATGGGCACGCCCGGCTACGCCCCGCCCGAACAGTATGGCGGGCGGGGCGGCACCGACCCCCGGTCAGATATTTACGCGCTGGGTGCAACCCTGCACCACCTGATTACCAACCACGACCCGCAGGATGAACCGCCGTTTTACTTCTCGCACGCACCGGCAAAGCAGTTCAACCCGGCTGTTTCGGATGCGTTGAATGCGGTGATTGCCAAGGCAACCCGGCAGCGGCCGGAAGAGCGGTATTCGCGCGCCGAAGAGATGCGGGCCGCACTGCTCAGCGGTCAGCCGCCTGGTCAGGGCGAAGCCGAAGGGCCCGCGGCTCGCCCTGAGCAAAGTCGAAGGGTCAGTGGTCAGTGGTCAGTGGGAATTATAACGCGCCAATATCATATGGGGAGAACAAAAAGTGAAGAAGATCACCATCGAAACCGGAAATTTATCCAGATGAGGTTCAAGTACAATTTTGACTATAGTCCAACATGCAATGAAAAGGAGAGTTTTATATGCGCCGCATCACCACACTTATCAAAATTCTAACGCTTGCGCCTCTTGTTGTTTTGATAAGCACAAATCAATCAGAAAGTGTTCTAGCCGGGAAAAATATTTGGACCAGCATCGGACCAGAAATTGGAGCAATCCGATCCTTGGCGATCAATCCCACCACACCCGAAGTTGTATACGCCGGTACCCGTAGCGGCGTATACAAAAGTACCGATAGCGGTACAACCTGGGCTGCCTCCAATACTGGTTTATCGGATACAAATTCAAACAACTGCGAAATCATAGCATTGACAATTAACCCAATTACACCGACCATTCTCTACGCGGGAACCACTTGGCATGGCGTGTTCAAAAGCATAGATAGTGGTGCTTCCTGGGTTGCAGCAAACACGGGGCTGACATCCACAGATATGACTGTCTTGGCAGTCAATCCAATCACGCCGACCATTCTCTATGCGGGAACATCAGGAAATGGGATTTTCAAGAGCACGGATAGTGGCGAAAACTGGAGTGCTATGGACATTGGAGCAAATTATCCCTTTATCACATCCATAGTCATCAATCCACACACGCCCTCAACGCTTTATGTAGGCGTACGTGACACATATTCTCCCAGTGGAGAAGAGGGTATCTACAAAAGCACAGATAATGGCGCAACCTGGACCAAGATTTTGAGCGGAGAGACATATACGCTATCAATTGACCCAGGAACGCCTGCTACGCTTTATGCATACACAATTTACGGGCTATACAAAACAACAGACGGCGGGAGCACCTGGAACATTATGAACAATGGGCTTCCATCCTCCGCCTGGGTGCTAGATATCGCTGTCGATCCAACTGATTCCAGTATAGTGTACGCAGCAACAGGAGACGGCGTTTATAAAAGCACAAATGGCGGCAGTTACTGGGGAGCATCCAACACAGGAATGGCAAGTACACCCCTGCTTTTTGCAATCAATCCGCTTAGCCCAGCAACAATTTATGCCGGAACCGACAGCGGTGTGTATAAAAGCATCAATAGTGGAAGCAACTGGCAATTTGCAAATGAAGGGCTGATTGACATCACCATCAGCACCATGCTCATTGATCACAATTCATCCAGCACACTCTACGCTGGGACGCAGTCGCTGGGCATATTCAAAAGCATAAATAGCGGGCAAGATTGGGAGAGCATCAATACTGGCCTACCCACCCGAGATATCAATGTCCTGGCAATGGATCCCACCTCGTCAACAGTTATTTACGCAGGGACTTATGGGCACGGCGTGTTCAAAAGCACCGATAGTGGGACAAGTTGGAGTGCAATTAACCAGGGGCTAACGGACGGAGACATCTGGGCAATTGTCATTCATCCGACAATCACCACAACACTCTATGCCGGAACTGAATCAAGCGGGGTTTTTAGAAGCACAGACGGCGGCAACCATTGGAATCCGATCAACAACGGATTGACTGACCCATATTTGTCCGCGCTGGCAATTGATCCGATTACTCCGACGACTATCTACGCAGGCGTTTACGGAGGTGTATTCAAAAGTGTTGACAGTGGCGACAACTGGAATGCTATTAACGCTGGCCTAACTCATACAAACGTAACCGCCTTGGCAATTAACCCTATCACACCAACCATACTTTACGCCGGGACATACGGCGGGGGAGTATTCAAAAGCACGAATGGCGGCAATACCTGGACCCCCGCAAACACCGGCGGGCTGGATGGGAAAAATGTCTCTGCATTAGCGATTGACCCAGCAACACCTAGCACAATTTATGTCGCCACATACGACGGAGGTGTGTTTCAAAGCACAGACAGTGGGGAAAACTGGATACTATTAAACGCAGGACTCCCAAACAACAGCATCTATACGCTGGTTATTGACCCAGCCAATAATCACATCCTTTACGCCAGTGCGAAAAGCAGAGGTATTTACACCATCAAACAAGCACAGGAACTATCTTTTACCATATACCTACCACTGGTTCAACGGTAAGCACAACAAATCCAGATGCAGATCCGAGGGATGTGCCGGGTAGAATCCGGCACATCCCTCTTTTTGTGAGATAGACACGACCAAAATCAGGGTTTTTGACCGTCAAAGCGGGGCTGCGGACGGGGGTTTCGGATGCGCTCCAGGATGCGGTCGGCTTGCTCCTGGGTGATCGTCCCGTCT
>CAZPSL010000178.1:0-7831 GCA_964589145.1 uncultured Anaerolineales bacterium | reverse complement strand
CGGCGAGGGAGGGGATCTTCTCCAAAATCACCGGCTGGATTTCGTAACTGTAAAAATCGAAGGGGCCGTCGTAAATCGCCTGGCGCACACTTTGGGCTGATGATGTGGTGTCTCCGTAGAGGAACAGCGAGGATGGTTCCGTCCCCAGACAGATGGACAACACCCGCGGCGGAGGGGAAGTCGCTGTGGGAGGTAGTGTGGGCGTCACCGTCACACTGGGGATGGGAGTACCAGCCGCGGGGGGCTCCTGCCCCGGATTTGCAGGGGCGCTGCCACAGGCAAATGTTACTGTTCCGAAGAACAATGCCAGCCAAAAGAGAATTTTGCGCATAAGAAAAACCGATTTCACAAGACAGCCCGCCGGCAGCCTCCGCCGGGGGAGAATCCGCCGCGGCCTGCGCGGCATCCGTGCCCTGATTATAAAGGCAACCTTTGGAACGTCAACCGCTTCGGCAGTACGGGGTGCAGGCAAATGTTGTAGAAATTGGGCGGTCATATGGGCGCTGCTTCCTTTCCCCCCTCCCCTGCCCTCCCCCCGCCGGGGGGAGGGTTAGGTGGGGGGAAACAGCGTTGTTCTACATCTTTTGCTTGCACCCGGCAGTACGGGGTGCAGGCAAATGTTCAGGACTTTCCCGACGGTTCAGCAAAAGTTCCAGAGGCTGTTTTGCACGTTCTGCCATGCGGCATCAGAAACTTTGCCATTAACCACCCTTTCAGGGGACCTGTGATGTTTTGCATTTCGGCGTTCCGGAAAAGGAAAGCCCCCAAAGGTCAGAGAAACCTTTAGGGGCCGGTAAACTGTTGAAGACACAGCCAAACTTCAGCGCGAACCTTGCATTCTGGGGTCAAGAATATCCCGCAGGGCATCACCTACCAGATTCCAGGAAAGCACAAACAACACGAGAGCAACACCGGGAAAGATGATAATGTACCAGTAAGTTGAAAGTTGGGTCATCCAGTCGCGGGCAAAGGCCAGCAACTGCCCCCAGTCGGCGTAACCGATGTCGGCGCCGATACCCAGGAAACTCAGCCCGGCAAAGGAGATGGCGTAACTGCCGATGCGCATGGAAACCATCACCAGGGTGGGATAAATCGCGTTCGGCAGAATGTGACGGAACATAATGCGCCCGTCCCGCACGCCGATAACCTTTGCGGCCAGCACATATTCGCGCTGTTTCACCGAAAGGACATCGCTGCGCACCAGACGAGCGAAACCCGTCCAGCCGAAGAACATCATCGCCACCATCGGGGCAAAGAGACCGCGCCCAATGACCGGGGTCAGGATCGCGGAGAGCGTCATGGCGGCGGGCAGGAAGGGGAAGGCGACGAACACCTCCACCACACGCATTAAAATCATATCCACCGCGCCGCCATAGTAGGCGGAAATCGAGCCTAAAATCACCCCGATAATCGCCACCACCGCAGTGATTGACAGGCCAACAAACAAGGAGGTGCGCGTCCCCCAAACAACACCGTAGTAGATATCCCACTGTCCGCTGGTAGTGCCCATAATGTGAATCCAGTTATCCTTGCCGGTCAGCGGCTCCCACCAGAAGGGCAGCGGTGGCGGTCGGACGCCCCATTCTGTTCCAGGGGGCTTGGGCACCGGATTGTAACCATCCCGCGGGATGGTGTAAGGGTCATCCGGGAAAGGCGGCGGCGCCAGAACAGGGGCAAAAATCGCCACCAGGATAAACATCCCCAGCAGGAGAAAACCCGCCAGAGAAACCGGGTTGGTCACCAGCCCTTTCAGTGCGCGGTACGTCTCCGTTCCCAGCCATTTTTCCAGTTTGTTGGGTGGTTTTCGGCCAATATGTTCCAGTGTATCCGTATCTTCGTGTGTCATTGTTACCTCTTAGTCCAGACGCACCCGCGGGTCGATATACGCGTAAAGCACATCGATCACCACATAGGCCAGTACCATGATCAAACTGTTCAGCAAAGTAAACGCAAGCACGGTGATAATATCCAGTTGCACCGCAGCGGCAGCGAACGCTGAACCAATCCCAGGATAGTTGAAAATGACTTCCACAATCACCACACCACTCAACAAACCCAAGACGGTACCACCCGCCAGCGTGACCACCGGCATCAGCGCGTTGGGCAGCGCATGTTTGCGAATCACCGTTTTTTCTGCAACACCTTTGGAGCGGGCGGTGGTGATGTAATCCTGCCGCAGAGTTTCCAGCATCGAGGAACGCGTCACCCGCATCTGTAACGCCCACCATAAGTAAGAAAGGGTAATGATAGGCAAAATCAGATGCTTGAGCGCATCCCAAAAAACATCAAAGCGCAGGTTGAGCAGGGCATCTACAGTGATCATTTGGGTATAGTTGCGAAATTCAGGAGACATGACCACCTGGTTGGCCCAATCAGAGACCCTTCCAGGCGGCAGCCACCCCAATTTGGCGTAAAAAATCATAATCAACAGCAATCCCAACACAAAGTCGGGGAATGACCATCCAACAATACCAAAGATTCGGGAGATATGATCAATCGGCTTGTTGTGATTGACCGCGGCAATCACACCCAAAAAGACGCCGCCGGTCACCACTGGAATCAGCGCCCAGAGCGCCAGTTCCACCGTTGCCGGAAAACGATGCTTGATCATATCCACAACCGGCTGCGAGGCGGTGCGGGAATAACCGAAATCGCCGCGCAAAATTCCGCCGTTGACTTCACCGGTATTCGGGTTTTTATGCCCGACCAGCCAGGTCCAATACTGAACGTAAACCGGCTGGTCGAGTCCGTATTGCTTAATCAGGGCGTCCAATGCACGCTCATTTTTAGGGAACTCGCGCACATAGAGCGCAGATCGCTCCACAGGGGAGAGAAATTGCAACATGCCGAAGATGAGCAGCGTGACCCCAAACAAAATCAGTGGAACCATCATCAGCCTGCGAATGACGTAATTAACCATTACAGTCCTCCAGAAGAGGGGAAAACATCCGGGGGGATGGAGGTGCCCCGCACCGGGCAGGCACGGGACACCCCCATCGGGGGGGGAGACAGGAGGAAGCGATGCCCTCCTGCCTCCATCAAGGTAAAGCGATGGGTTATTTCTTGGCGTACCAGTAGAAGGGCACCCGAACCATGGGGTTGAAGTCCCAATCGGTGACCCAGCGCTGGACGTAGGTGCGTCCGGTGGCAACCGCCAGGCGGATGGCAGGCGCGTACTCGTAATCCTTGATCTGGATTTGTTCGTAAACGGCTGCACGCTCTTCGACAGTTTGCCCGGCAACACCGGCGTTGACCAGTTCCTCGAACTCAGCCTTCATGTCATCCGGCATCTTCTGGCGGGATGCGTAAGTACCAATCAGGAAGGGCTGCGCCCAGTTGTGCGGGTCGTGGATGTCCTCGCCCCAGCCGCTGATGAAGATCGGGAAGCGGGCGGCGCGGATCCCGGCCAGGAAACTCGGCCAGGGCAGACCGATGATTTCGATCTGGAACTTGGGATCAATGGCACGGAAGTTGGCCTGCAAGATTTCGGCAATCGTCTGGCGGGTGACGTTACCCGTGTTGAAGCCGATCTGCATGCGGAAGCCGTTCTCCCAAACCTTACCGTCCCAGGCCAGTTGAAGTTCCTCGGCGCATTTGTCGGGGTCGTAGGAGTAGTGCGGAGCATTCTCGTCGTAGCCGATCAGGCCCTGGTTGATGGGGCCGTAGTTCTGAATACCTTCGCCGTTGAGAGCATCGGCGATGAAGGCATCCCAGTCGAAGCAGTAGTTGAAGGCCTTGCGGACATGGATATCCGAGAAGAAGTTGGCGGGAATACCGTTGCCGTCCAGTTCACCACTGCCGATGTAGGGGTTGCCGCCATCGGTGTTGATGTCGAAGACGAAGAACGCATCCGTGCGGGCGGTGCTGGGCATGCCGTAGTACAGGCGCAGCGGCCCGTTGGGGTTGTCGGTCGGGTAGCAGTTCCACTCGCCGGGGGAGACGTAGTCACAGCGTTCACCCACCATCGGGTCAACCTGAGCCACGTTCTGGCGGGGGACAGCAACCAGATCGGCATCGCCGGCCTGCGCCATGGCGAAGCGGGTGCCCCACTCGTCAACTTCCAGGGTCACGGCGCGCTTGATGCGCGGTGCACCAGAGGGGCCGCCATCCCACAGCGGCTCTTCCAGCCAGTAATCGTCGTTGGCAACCAGAACGACCTCTTCACCCGGAGTCCAGTGATCCAGTTTGTAGGGGCCGGTGCCGTTGACAACGTCGCGCAGCGGGGTGTTCTCGGAGGTCACACCGTAGTAGTTCTGCCAGGTCGCGCAGTCGCCATCCCAGGTGCCGTGTTCAATCGCCCAATCCTTATCCAGGATAGAGCCCCAAGAACCGGCGATGGTGGAGAGCAGCGGCGCCCACGGCTGAGCCAGGTGGAAGGTCACGGTACCCGCTTCGGGGTCTGCCACAATGGCGCTTGTCACCTTTTCACAGGCAGCCATCAGCGCATCGGCATCCGCAGCCTGAAGTCCTTCGGGGTTATCATCGAGCTCACCACTGGGATCAACCAGTTCAGCAATATCGTAAACCCCGTTGCCGAAGAAGGCTTCTGTGTAAAGCCACTGCGGAGACCAGCCGCCACCCTGGAGGATGCCGCGCTGGAAACTGTAGGCCACATCTTCGGGGTCGAGGTCCTGACCTTCGTGGAACTTCACACCCTCGCGGATGTGGAAGACGTAGGTCATGCCGTCCTCGGAGACCTCCCAGGAGGTCGCCAGTTCAGGAGCAAAACTGGTCGCATCGGGGCCCTGGTAATCTACCAGGGTGTCGTAGATGTCCTCGAGGAAGCCATCACCGAAACTCTCGTAGTTCCACGCGGGGTCGAGGGTATCGATATCGCCGAAGGTCACCCAGGTAAAGGTGGTGGGATCCGCGGATTCAAAAGTGGCTTCGCCACCTTCTTCCGCTTCGGCAGGAACTTCAACGGTGACGACCTGCGTCACAACGACTTCCTGAACCTCGCCTTCAACAACCTGGGTCACGATCACGGTTTTGATGACCTCGGTGGGTGCTTCGGGCGCACCGCATGAGACCAGCACCAGGGCTGCAATCATCAATGCTCCGATAAGCAAAGCCAATTTTTTGTGATTCATTTCTTCTCCTTTTCTTGTGGTGGAATCGAATAGGTGCAAATGCAGTCAATGTCCAATGAATCTTGCGAGTGTCACCACCTCCTTCCGTTTGGCAGATATACGAGTGAACAGAGAAACGGCAATACCGGTATGATCAGACAGATTGCAGCAAATCAGGAATTTCTATCTGCCCGTCGGCCCCGCCTTTCACCAGATGGCAGGCACAAAAATGCCCGGGGCTGACCTCGGTAAATTCCGGTTCGGTTTCAAAGCAGATTTTCTGCGCCACCGGGCAACGGGTGTTGAAGTTGCAGCCCTTCGGCGGGTTGGCCGGGCTGGGAAGATCGCCTTGCAGCAGAATACGATGGCGGTTTTCCTCCACTTCGGGGTCCGGCACCGGGACTGCCGAGAGCAGTGCCTGGGTGTAGGGATGGTATGGGTGCTGGTAAAGGGTATCGCGGTCGGCCAGTTCCATGATTTTGCCCAGGTACATCACCGCCACGCGGTCGCTGATATGGCGGACCATGCTCAGGTCGTGGGCAATGAAAATGTACGTCAGCCCAAGTTTTTCCTGGAGTTCTTCCAGCAGGTTGACCACCTGCGCCTGAATGGAAACATCGAGCGCGGAAATCGGCTCATCGCAGATAATCAACTCCGGGTTCAGGGCCAGCGAACGGGCCAGCCCGATGCGCTGCCGCTGGCCGCCGGAGAATTCGTGGGGGTAGCGGGTCATCATCATCGGGTTCAGCCCGACAAGATGCAGCAGTTCTTTCACCCGCTCCTCCCGCTCCGCTTTGGTGCCAATACCAAACACGTCCAGCGGCTCGCTGACAATCCGTTTGACGCTCATGCGCGGGTTGAGCGAGGCATACGGGTCCTGGAAAACCATCTGAATGCGGCGGCGCATCTGACGCAGGGCATTGCCGCGCACAGTGGCCATATCCACTTCCTTGAAGGTAATCTCTCCCGTGTCCGGGTCTTGATCCCGCAGGGTAAAGGTGACTTTTCCATCGGTGGCATTGTAAAGCCGGATGATGGTGCGCCCGGTGGTAGTTTTCCCGCAGCCGCTTTCTCCAACCAGTCCCAGGGTTTCTCCGCGGTAGACATCAAAACTGATGTCATCTACCGCCCGCACATCTCCGACATGGCGTTGAAAGACGCCCCGCCGAATCGGGAAATACATCTTCAGGTTTTCAACTTTCAAAATGACTTCGGGTTCGGTCGGTTGGGAGGTCATGATTGCTTGTGTACCTTTTCTTTTTCCCAGCAAGCCACAAAATGGCCGGGTTCGGTCTCTTCGAGGGTGGGTTGATCTTCAAAGCAGCGGTCAACGGCATAGGTGCAGCGCGGAGCAAACGGGCAGCCTACCTGCCGTCCGATCAAATCGGGGGGTTCGCCGCTGATTGAAAACAGTTTGTCTTCCCGGCGGGTATCCGGTCTCGGCAGCGACCCCAGCAAGCCCACCGTGTAAGGGTGGTGCGGGGTTTTGTAGATTTCTTTCACCGGGCCGATTTCAACGATATTGCCGGCATACATCACACCAACGCGCTGCGCCAGTCCGGCGACCACGCCCAGGTCGTGTGTAATCCAGATCAGTGCCTGCCTGAAACGTTCACGCAATTGCTTCACCAGGTCAACAATCTGCGCCTGGATGGTCACATCCAGGGCTGTGGTCGGCTCATCGGCAATCAGCACCGGCGGATTGCAGGCCAGTGCCATCGCAATCATTGCCCGCTGGCGCATCCCGCCCGAAAATTGATGCGGGTAATCGTCCAGCCGCTGCCTGGCATCCGGGATACCGACCAGTTGCAGCATCTCGATGGCTCGTGCTTCGATTTCATCCTTGCTTAAATCCATGTGCAGGCGAATCGGCTCTCTGATTTGATCGCCAATCGTAATAACCGGGTTCAGCGCCGTCATCGCATCCTGAAAGATCATGGCGATCTTCCCGCCGCGAATCTCGCGCATTTCATCCTCGGTCATCGCGAGCAAATCCATATCAAACAACCTGATTTTATCGGCCTGAATATGTGCCGGGGGCTGGGCCAGCAGGCGCATAATCGAAAGCATTGTTACACTCTTGCCGCACCCGCTCTCTCCCACAATTCCCAGCGTTTCCCCCTCATGCAACTCAAATGAAATTCCGTTGACAGCATGTACTTTGCCATCTTCCGTATCAAACCACGTCCACAAATTCTTTACTTCCAGGATGGCTGATTTCTCATTCAAAGCCCTACCACCTCCACTGCTTCAATGTCTATCTCGGAAAAAATACGGGGGTGCCGCTCCCATTCAAGGATTCATCCGCAAATCATCAGAGATAGGCTGAATTTTTCCACAGGGGAAATCACCCCAATGGTCATCTGCCAAGCATCAACGACCTAAATCATACCCTGAAATCAGGAATGGGTCAAACTTTTTCTCATCTGGGGTGCAGGCAAATGTTGTAGAAATTCCTATGTGTTTCCCTCGCCCCGCACACAAGACTGGCAGTCCTGGCAGGACTGCCAGTCTTCATTTTGCGAACAGGACAAGTACCGAACACCCCGCCCCGCCAGGGGTAGGGGGAGATAACACCGCAGCACGTCAAAACGGCTCTGATTTGTTGCGTAGCAATTTTCCGGGCAGGTTCTCAGACTCATCTTCCTGATCCCCCAGCCGCAAACGGGCATACGAATCGTAACGTGCCGGATGAATGCGCCCATCCTCCACCGCGCGGCGCACCGCACAGCCCGGCTCGTGGATATGTGTGCAATCGCTGA
>CAZPSL010000177.1:0-4850 GCA_964589145.1 uncultured Anaerolineales bacterium | reverse complement strand
CGTAATCAGAATGCCGAGGCGGTAGATACCCGTGGGATGGAATTGGAAGAATTCCATATCCTCGGCAGGGATGCCCCGCCGCAGGGCGATGGCAATCCCATCGCCGGTGTTGGCATAGGCGTTGGAGGTAATTTCCCAGATACGCCCGTGCCCGCCGGTGGCAAAGATGACCGCCTTGGCGTGGAAGACGTGTATCTCACTGGTCGCCAACTCGATGGCAATCACGCCTGCGGCCTTTCCATTGACCACCAGCAGGTCCAGCACCTGGAATTCATCGTAGAAAGCGACCTTGTTCTTGATGCACTGCTGGTAGAGGGTCTGCAAAATCATGTGGCCGGTGCGGTCGGCGGCGTAGCAGGCCCGCGTGACCGGTTTGCCGGTGATGTTGTTGGTGTGTCCGCCAAAAGGACGCTGGGCGATGCGCCCGTCTTTGGTGCGGCTGAAGGGCAGCCCCATGTGCTCCAGTTCGTAGACAATTTGCGGCGCCTCATGGCACATGAACTCAATGGCGTCCTGGTCGCCCAGGTAATCGCTGCCTTTGACGGTGTCGTATGTGTGCCATTCGGGGCGGTCTTCTTCGAGATTGCCCAACGCGGCACCGATGCCGCCCTGGGCCGCGCCGGTGTGTGAGCGGGTGGGGTAAAGTTTACTGATTACCGCGACATCCGTCGTGCGGGATGCGTACAACGCGGCCATCAGCCCCGACCCGCCTCCGCCAACGATGATAACTTCGTGTTGATGTGTTTGCATACCTGTATCTCCTCAATCATCCAGCCCTAACTGATGACCACGTAAATCGCGATCAGCAACATGAAAATCCACAGCAGGAAAATGACAAAGCGGGTGAACATCTGCCAGACCGGGGCGTGGATGTAATCTTCAGCGACCACGCGTAACCCGTTCATCCCGTGTGTCCCGGCGAAGGCCAAAATCACAATCTGGAAGATTTGCCACAAGCCGGTCATCCAGGGGTCGGTGTTGGGGATGTTGCTGTCGAGGATGTGATTCGGGTTCGGGAAAAAGGTCCATCGCAGCAGGGTGCCGACATCCATGTGCAGCCGTGCACCCATGTAGAGTGCCCACAGCAGCCCGATGATTGCCAGCAGGAAAAAGACAAACCCCGACAGGCGGGTGAACAGGAACATGGCATATTCCAGGTTCCAACCCGGATGGTATCGTTTTTGTGCATTCATATCAGCCTCCCTATGCGCCCGTGATTTCCAGGTAAACCATGATGAAGGCAGCCAGGCCGTACACCGGGATAAAGATCAGCCAGGTCAGCCAGATCATCTCGCGCTGGTACTCGATCATCCGGGGCCAGACATCCAGAATGATGATGCGCATCCCGTTCAGTCCATGGAAGAGCACACAGAAGTAGATGAACAACTGGAAATAGAGGTTCTGGTAAATGATGTTGATGCTGATGCCCAGGTCGCTGCCTGTTTGCTGCGTGAAGAACGAAGCCAGCACGTGCAGCCCGATGAACACCGCCATGCCGACCCCGGTGAAGCGGTGCAGCATCCAGGCAATCATCGGGCCTCCGCCTTTGTATCGCAGCCCTGTAAAGAAACCTACTTTCCGGCTGAGCGCCATAAACGCCTCCTCAATTGACGATTGATGAATTAATGTTCGAACGTACCAGGGCCAGGGGCTCTCCTGACACCTGATACCCGGTGCTCTTCATTATGTCACCTCCCGGCAATTCTGTGAAAGTGACGAATTTCATGGATTGTTCATACAGAGGTCATCAACATTCTGCAATCTTCTGTTCTATAATTGGTAAACGGCGAGTTGGTAGATTGGCGGTTGGTAAATTGGTAGTTGGTAAATTGGTGGTTGGTAAATTTGGTAAATTGGTAGATTGGTAGATTGGTAGTTGGTAAATTGGTTTTAACTGCGCTCTGCTGGTTTTTTCGGTTTGCAAATACTCTACCATCAGCGAAGGAGGTAGTATGGCAGCAAAAGTCAAATCTTCCCATATGAGCCGCCGGGAATTCACAAAGGTCGTCAGCGCATTCCTGGGAGGCATCATGGGCGTCACTCTGGGGATTCCCATTATCGGGTATGTGATCGGCCCTGCGCTTAAATCCCAGGGTAGCGATGAATGGATTCCGGTTGGCCCGCTTGAAAATTTTCCGCTCAATGAGCCAACCCTGTTTACCTTCAATCTGACACAGGTCAACGGTTGGGAACGCACTACCAACAGTTACGGCGCTTATGTGCTGCGGACATCGGATACCAGTGTCGAAATCCGCTCTAACCGCTGCACTCACCTGAGTTGCCGCGTTGCCTGGGATGATGCGGAGCAGGTTTACAAGTGCCCCTGCCATAATGCCCGCTTCGATATCGAAGGTGAAGTGCTCTACGGGCCGCCGCCCCGCCCGCTGGACATCTACGAAACCAAAATTGAAGATGGGGTCGTCTACCTTAACCCCACGCCCAAGGAGGCCTGAGCATGGCGGAGAAAATTTTTACCTGGCTCGATGAACGCCTGGGATTGGAGACCATCTACGGGGTGGTGCTGGACCGCAAAGTCCCCAAGGTTAACTGGTGGTTCACGCTGGGGAGCGCCAGTTTGTTCCTCTTCATCATGCAGGGGACAACCGGCATCTTCCTGACGATGTACTACGTCCCTGACCCTACAAAGGCTTACGACAGCGTTGAATACATTATGAACGGCCTGGCTTTCGGCTGGCTGATCCGCGGGATGCACCACTGGGGCGCGACCCTGATGGTGCTCTTTGTCTTTTTGCACATGCTGCGAACCTTCTACTTCGGGGCATACAAATACCCCCGCGAACTAACCTGGTTGACTGGCGTCATCCTGTTGCTGCTGACTCTCGGCATGGGATTCACCGGTTATCTGCTGCCCTGGAACCAGCGGGCTTACTGGGCCACGACCGTCGGCACAGCCATTGCCGGGAGCGTGCCTTTCGTCGGGGATTTCATCCTCAAGGTGTTGCGCGGCGGGCCGGACCTCAGCGCATTGACCCTGACCCGCTTTTTCTCCGCACATATCTGGATGTTACCGGCTGCCCTGGTGGCCCTCATCAGTACCCACCTTTACATGATCGTCCGCCTGGGGATTTCCCACATCCCCGGTGAGGACGAATAGGCGGGAGGACGAACATGCTCAACGACGACTTCAAAAAGAAATACAAAGCACGCTATACCCATGCCAAGCAAAAGGGCGTCAAGTTTTGGCCTGATATTATCTACAAAGATACCCTTGTCACCTTCGCGTTGTTTTTGCTGTTGATTGGGCTGGCAACCTTCATCGGCGTAGCGCGGGAACCGCGGGCGGACCCCAGCGATACCAGTTATGTCCCCCGCCCGGAGTGGTACTTCCTGTTCCTGTTCAAATTCCTGGCACTCTACGGGCAGATTCCGGTTCTAGGGAAAATCGAATGGATCGCTACCGCGCTGATCCCCGGTATCGGCATCGGCGTTCTGTTCCTGCTGCCGTTCATTGACCGCAACCCGTTCCGCCATTTTTCCAAACGCCGCTTCGGGATTTCGGTGATGAGCATTATTGTGGCCTGGATTGTGCTGCTCACCATCCTGGGCTGGCTGCCCACCCCCACCCACGATGCGGAACTGGCTTTCACCACCATGCTGCAATCCTTTGTGGGGATGTGGATACCGCTTGCCGCGATTCTGATCCTGTTTGGGCTGGCCTTTTTCGAGCATCACAAGGATGACCCCACGGAAGCCGAAAAGCAGGGTGCAATCCAGAAAAAATCCATGCTTTGGGTCTCCGGTGTTGCCATCGCGGCGATGGCGGCGATCACCTTTGTCGCGACTTCCCGCGCGGCCTACTACCCCAAACCGGAAGAGGAGCAGGTTGCCACCACCATCAGCGAGAAAATCGTCGCCGGGCAAGACCTGTACTCCATCCATTGTGTGGAATGTCACGGCCCCGACGGGGAAGGCGGTGAGGTTCAGGGCGTGGAAGGGCTGGAAGGCGTTTACATCAAGCCCATCAACAGCCAGGATGAAATGTGGACCCGTACGGACGAAACGCTCTTCAATATCATTGATTTCGGCCAGCAGGATTTGGGCATGGTTCCCTTCGGGCTGGCGCACGGCGGCCCGCTCAAGCGCAACGAAATCGAATACATTGTCACCTTCATGCGCTACACCTGGGATAGCCGGGCCGAAATCCCGGCGGACGCCGCCGCGGCGGGCGGTATCCCGGCGTTGGCGGAGGGCGAAATCCCATCCTACGAGGTTCATATCCAGCCGCTCGCCAAGCGATACTGCGTTTCCTGCCACCGCGAAGGCAAAGAGAACAACAACTACCTGATGGGAACCTATCAGGAAATACTGACCACGGGCGACCATGCAGGCCAGAATATCATCCCCGGCGACCTGGAAAACAGTTACCTGATTCAGGTCATCAACGGGCATCCCGTCCTGGATGAGGCCGGCAACGAAATCATCACGCAGATGCCGCCCACCAAACTGATCAAACCCGAATATATTGAGATGTTCGAGCGTTGGGTTGCCGCCGGAATGCCCGAAACCGCCGATGATGCCCAGGCCCTTCAGGGAGAGACCACCGAAACTCCCTGATGGGATGCTGATACCCTCGATACCCTGACAGGTCTCCAATAGGATTTTCGCCGAAACGCAGGGAAAAGCGGTGTTTTGTGCGTGCGAAGCACGCACAAAACACCGCAAACCATCGTTCAGAGCGAAAGCCCTGTTCAAGACCTTTCGGCTCTGACAGCCTCCCTTCCGGGGGGCTGTTCTATGCCGACACGATCTCATCAGGAAACCACCATGAAAATTCTCGTCATCAATGCTGGAAGTTCATCCATCAAATACCAACTTTTTGAAATGCCTGC
>CAZPSL010000176.1:0-9264 GCA_964589145.1 uncultured Anaerolineales bacterium | reverse complement strand
TAGAGCAACGGATAGTGAAACGGATTAGCGGATGGGGCAGCGGATAGAACAACGGGTGGTGAAACGGATTAGCGGATGGGGCAGCGGATAGAGCAACGGATAGTGAAACGGATTAGCGGATGGGGCAGCGGATGTGGAACGGATAAACGGATGGGGCAGTGGATGTGGAACGGATTAGCGGATGGGGCAGCGGATGTGGAACGGATGGTGGAACGGATTAGCGGATGGGGGGGTTATCCTGCTAGAGACCAGAGGGTGAGCAGGAGAATCAGCAGGCTGAGCAGGGCAGCGGTAATTTGGGCGGAACGGGCCGATGCGGGAAACCAGGCGCCTCGTTCGGCGGGGGCGGGCGGGGCGAAGAGGTAGGGGATGCCTGCAAACAGGCCCGCGAAAATTGCAGGGACAATCACGCCCCAAAAGAGCGGGCTGCCCCATTTGAGCATCTGCTGTATCCACAGGAAAAACCAGGGGGCGCGGGCGTCTTCGGCAGGGAGGGGATGGCTGTTGATGGGGGCTGCAATCGGCGCAGGGAAAAATGTCGCCAGGATCAGTAGCACAGTTCCGGCGACGAGCATTGCCAGCACTTCGCGGCGCACCAACTCGAAGCGGGTGATGCGCTCCGAACTGCGGCGCAGTTTTGGCGGCGGAGCGGCGATACCGCCGTCCCGCCGGACGCGAAACAGGTGCCAGATGGTCAGCACAGCGGCGGGCAAAGTCAGCCCGAAGAGATGCCAGGCATAGAAACGCAGTAACGCCGACTGGCAGGCGTTTTGCCCGCCGACAGCGAGACGGTAAAGCGCATTCCCGACGCCGGGGATGGTTTTTAGCAGGTTGGTGCCTGTGACCAGCGCCCAGCAGATGTCCTGATCCCAGCGCAGGATGTAGCCGGTGAAATCGATCAGCACCAACAGAAGAAATGCCCCCAACCCCAGCAAGTAGTTGAATCGCCGCGGGGCGGCGTATGCGCCGGTGAAGATTACGCGCAACAGGTGCAGGCCACTTGTGAACAGCAGCAGTTGCCCGCTCCAGTAGTGCAGATTGCGTATCAGCCCGCCGAAGGGAACATGGCAGGTGATGATTTGCACTGATGCCGCAGCTTCGTTCAGGCTGGGGAGATAGTAAAACGTCTCCAGCAGACCGGTGACTCCCAGCACCAGCACCAGGAACACAGACAAACCGCCCGCTCCCAGTGTGTAGCGGAAGCGGGCTTGTTCCGCCGGGATGGTCGGCGGGTGCAGGTGATGGAAGAAGTTGGGGCGCATGGCAGAGCAATTATAGCCGACGAAAGCCAGAAAGCAAAAGAGAGCCTGCGGTTTAAAGAACAGACTCTCTCATGCTGCCGCGGAAGGAGTGAATCAATCACCCGCCGGGACGACCTGCTCACCTGCGGCATGGGCAACATGATGGTCAGCGTGCCCACTCTCAAAGAGAGGAAAGTTCAAGGCGATGTAACGGAAAACCAACACGCTGATGGCAACCAACCCGAAAGAAACGAGCATTTCCGGGATACTGGGGACGTAACCGGTCGTATCGAAAATGCGCCCGCCCAGCGCAATCAAACTGACATCAAAGCGGTTAAGTACCAAACCCGCTACTACCAGCAACGCACCCCACATCAATCCACTGGGGCTTTCGCGGAACCGCTTTTGCAGGAACATAATGCCAGGAATAATCGCAAACAGAAGAATTTCGGCCCAGAAAAGCACCGAGTAAATTCCGCTGCTAAAGAGATACCCCAGTTTACCTTCAAACGCAAGTTGTCCAAAACGCAAAATCAGGTACAGCCCCGCACCGTAGGGAATCCAACCGGCAACATCTTTGAGCAAGTCAGTTTCCAGCCCATGGCCGAATGCCCGCGAACTCAACTGTGATTCTACTATGACCATGGCAAAACCCACTGTTACCGCCGAGACGAAAAACAACACCGGAATGAAGGGAGTCCACCAGAGCGGATGAAGTTTCTCCGGCATGATAATGGTAAGCGAGCCAAGAGACGACTGGTGGAGGGTGGAAAGCACTACGCCCAAGATAACCAGCGGATATGTGAGCCATTTATGCCACAGGTGCACCAGTGAGTTCCACCGAAATCCTTCGAAGATAACCGGGATAAACTCCAATAACAAGACGGTAAGGTAAGTCATCACACAAATACCAATCTCAAAGAGGAAGGATGTGTGATTTTGCCAGATGATCATGTGCCAGATATTCTCCGGGCGTCCAAGATCCACCAGGAGAGCGATCGCAACCATCGCATAGCCCAAAAACCCGGTAAGTACAGACGGGCGCACCAGCGGAGCAAAACGCTTCAAGTCGAAGATATAAACCACTGCGGCCATGGTAAACGCTCCGGCTCCAAGTGCAACGCCGGTGTAGATATCGAAACTGATCCAGAAGCCCCAGGGATAAGCATCGTTCAGGTTACTGACCGCGCCAATTCCGTATACCATGCGGGCCATGCTGGCGATGATACCCGCTGCACCCAACAGCACCAAGGCCCATACGCCAGGGGAGTACATCCATTCAGGGACGCGAAGTTTAATCTTCATCTTTTGCCTCCGCTTCAACGGTTTCTTTGGCAGATTTGGATTCGCCATGCTTGTGCATCTGGTGTGTTGCAATTGTAATGCCTGTCAGCACTGCGCCCCAAGTGAATGCGAAAGGCAGTGTAAACTCCATAATGTGTTCACTTAGTTCGGATACACTTTCGTGGGGAATGTCGGTGGACATGCCGAGTTGTTCAAACGGGACATGCGAGATAATCAGGTAAGAAGTGCCGCCATTTTCGGTTTCACCGTACACGTGATCAATGTAGCGGTCAGGATGTTCCTTGATGCGCTGATGGGCGTACTCCAGCAGATCTTCGCGGTCGCCGAAGAGCAAAGCATCCGTGGGACAGGTTGCAACACAGGCCGGTTCGCCGCCTTTATCCACACGGGCGGTACAAAGGTCGCATTTGATAATACGGGCATGTTCGTCTACGCCCCGATTCCACTCGAAGTGAGGAACATCAAAGGGGCAGGCATTCATGCAGTATCGGCAGCCAATGCAGACATCCGGATCGTAGAGCACCGGGCCGTTAGGATGTTTGCTGTAGGCGCCAACCGGGCAAGCCGAAGCGCAAGCCGGGTCGTCACAGTGCATACAATGGTAGGGGATGCTGGCGCGCTGCAAGTTCGGGTATTCGCCCGTTACTTCTCCGCCCGCCAGCCAGATGCGGGTTACATCGTTGGGAACCTGATTCTCCACACTACAGGCAACCATGCAGGCACGGCAATCAATGCAGCGTGTGGCATCGAACAGGATGGCACGATGTTTGATAGCAGAAGGATCGGTTATAGATGTCATCGTATTCCTCACGCTTTTTCTACCGTTACAAAGGTTTGGGAGAGTGCCTGGCTGCCGCTGACCGGATCGGTATATGAAATGTGCAATACCGAATCACTGGCACCCACACCGTAACCGGTTGTCCAGCCTTTGGAGATGTGTCCAAACCCCGGAGTCATGTAAACGCAGTCGGGACGGATTCCCTGGGTAACCTGAAGCATGACGTTCACGCTACCGGCCTCGCTGGTTACCTTAACCAGGTCGTAATCTTTCAGCCCCAGTTTTTCAGCGGATTTTGGATTCATCCACAGGCGGGGTTCGTCCTGGTATTTGTGCAGCAACTGGTTGTTCTGGGTAGCGAATTGGGTGTGCTGCCCGACTTTTCCGGTCAGGAGGTAAAACTGGCCCTCCGGGGGAGCGACTGGCTCCTCCCAGGTGGGGCAGGACGCGAACCCGGAATTTCTCAGGGTATCCGAGGCGAGTTCCACCTTGCCGCTGGGGGTATTCCAGTGGTAAATATCCTCCTCTTCTTCCTGAGGCAGGAGGACGTAACCTTTTTCTTTAACCTCGTCCAAACTTGCGCCCAGCGGTGCCAGTTGCTGGCGGATGTAATCTTCGTCATCCGCATATTGGAAGAAATCGCCCAGCCCCAGCCGCTCGCCGAGTTGCTTGTAAATCCACAAGGCAGACCTGGCCTCGCCCTGCGGCTCGATAACCGGCTGACGGAGGAAAGCCTTGTCGCCCACCGGCAGCATCGGGTCGTAGCGCTCCAGGTAGGAGGCTTCGGGCAGCACCACGTCGGCAATCCAGGCTGTATCGTTGAGGAAGATGTCCACCACGGCGATAAAATCCATCTTACCGAAGGCTTCCAGGGTGCGGGCCCGGTCGGGCAGGGAGCCGACCGGGTTCTGGCGGGAGATGAACCAGCCGTGCGCCTGGTAAGGGTCTCCGGCAATAATGGCATCACGCAATTCCTGGAAGACGCCCAACTTGTAGGGGACGAGCGGGTATTTCCAGGGTACGCCGTCCAGCCGGATGGCAGAAATGCGCGGATAAGGCGGCTGCGGCGGCGCGCCTAAAGCGCTGCTTCCCTCCCCGGCGGCTGCGAACATGGCAACCCCCCAGTTCCCGACCAGTGCATTGAGTGCGGCAATGGCCCGCGCAGTCTGGAAGGAATTTTCAAAGTTGGATGTTCGCCACCCATTGTGCGCTAATGCATTGGGGGCGGCGGCAGCGAAGTCGCGTGCCACCGTGCGGATGGTTTCGGCATCAATTTCGGTAATTTTTGCAGCCCACTCAGGGGTGTAAGATGCAACGCTGTCCGCCAGTTCATCGAAGCCGACCGTGTGCTGTTCCACAAAATTATGGTCGTAGCGGTCTTCGCTGATGATGGTGTTGAGCAATGCCAGGTGAAAAGCCAGGTCGGTACCGGGTTTGATGGGCAGCCAGAGATCGGCTTTGGCAGCGGTTTTGGTGAAGCGCGGGTCAAGGTAAACGAGTTTTGCCCCTCGATCGATAGCGTGAATCAGATCGCCGGTTTCGGAAGTCGAGATGGCTTCAGCCAAATTGCGGCCAGTCAGGATGATGTATTCCAGCGTGTCGTAACTGCGTCCCGGTTCCTCCATGCCGTAGGTCATCAGGTTGCCCACAATCATGGCATTGAAACACAAACTGCGCTGCGTGCCGTAATTGGGCGATCCGTAAGCGTTGAGCAGGTTCTCGAACTGCACCTGGGAGAGGTTGTGCGTGGATGAGAATATCATCGCCTCCGGTCCGTACTGTTCTTTGATGCTGAGCATGTTGGCTGCCACAAGGTCCAACGCCTCCTCCCAGGAGGCTTCGCGGAATTTGCCTTCACCGCGCTTTCCAACACGAATGAGCGGGGTCAGCACCCGGTCGGGGTCGTAGGTGTTCATCAGCCCGGATTGCCCGCGCGGGCAAAGTTTGCCGCGCGAGTGCGGGTGTTCGGGGTTGCCATCCAGTTTGACAACGCGTCCCCCCTCCACTCTGGCAAGTACACCGCACCGCCAGACGCACATTTCGCACATTGTAGGAATGCTGCCATTCCCTTGTGCGTCCAGCAAGCCCGCCTGACGGGCGGCAGAGGCAACTTGTGGGGGCAGTATCGTCCCGATAGTGAGTGCGCTTGCAACTGCGCCACCCACCTTCAGGAAGTCTCGCCGCGAGATTGTTTTTGTCATAGGTCATTCTCCGTATAGTCAGGGCATATCAACGACAATATCGCGAAGGTATGCTGGCCGACGCATTCATTTGTTATCGTTAATTTTGTCTTTGCGGATCATTCCCTTGCGGTCGATCAGGTAGAATAAGAGAAGGCCGAACAAGACGAAAAAGGTGATGGCTAATCCAGCGTTGATATTGCACAAGTCGGGAATGATAACCCCACCATAGTTGGCGATGGCTGAAATTGCGGGGAATACAGAGTCATAAGTCAGGCCGAAGATAACCGCTCCCGTCAGAAAGCCAAGCATTCCGGGGATCAGATAATCCAGTTTTCCTTCGCCGCTCCCGGCGGCGCAAGTGCCCGGTCAGTACCCGGCGAGTGCCATGCCCGTACCGAAAATCAGACCGCCAACGATGTTCCCGGCGATGTAAGTGGCAGGTACGGAGGGAAAGGTTACGAAGCCAATCCAGCGCATGAAGTACAAACCGCTCATCGCTACCATCAGTGCGGTGAGCATGTATTTCAGCACCGCCATATCCGTAAACCGGAAGGCATTAACGATTTTGTTGTATTTTGTCAGCCCGGCTTTGTTTAACGAAAACCCAAAGAGAATTCCCAGCACGAGCGCCATGCCATAGTTTAGCATTGTGTAATCGCTTAACATGATTTTTAGTATCTCCTCCGGTAGATGATAAGTGTCGTAACAATTCCGGCAGCAAACATGGCGGCAACAAAGATAAACGCTGCTGGCGCAAGTAACATCCCGCCGGAAATCGCCAGTCCGCTGGTGCAGCCACCGGCAATGCCCGCTCCGTATTCAATAATAATTGCGCCGAGGAAACCAATCACCCACCGTTTCCAAGGCTGCGGGCCAAAAATTGCCTTCCACTGGGCATCGCTGTTCGCGGCGTCCCGTTTGCCCCATAGCAGCGTTCCGCTGGTGGCGGCAGCAATCAGTCCGCCCAGGATGGTGCCGATGAACAGCACCAAACTCCAGTTCAGCCCCGGCGGCATAATGAAATTGAAATACATATTATCAAATGTTGCCGGGGCAACCGCCTTGCCGATTGCGCCGGCAAAATTCTCAAACGCACCGGAGGCACCCAGCAGGCTGTCACTCAACCAAACAGCCACAAACCCGACAATCCCTAGCAGGATGCCAGCCACATATGGCGACCACTCATCCTTGCGGATATAGCCAATGATGAAGTTGATGAAGGTTTTTATGTCTTCCATTACTCACCTTCCTCCTTGAAATACCGTCTGAACGCGCTCAGCAGATCATCTGCCGTCTCCGGGTTGCGCAACAAAGCCTTCAGGCCAGAACGTCCCCGCTTGCTGAGTTTTTGCAAAGACGGCAACAACCCCACTACCTCTTGTGGGTACTCTTCCGGTACGGAGGTCAGCGGTTCGGATGTGACGACAAGCCACTTTTCATTGCGGAGAACATACGCCCCGCCTCCGATAACAAGCAGCAGGATCAACACAACCAGAACCACGTTGCCAATGTTGACAGGATGCTCGCCCAAAACGACCTCGTTATACCGCTGAACATAGTCAACCACATTGGGATCTTCAATCTCAATACTTGTATCTGCGGGCAAGGCCACAACCGCTGCCCCGCCGCCGGATACCACAGCCCCGCCACTGCCGCCTGTGTCTCCCCCTTCAGACGTGCTGGCAGCACCGCCGCCCCCCAATTCGATCCCTAACTCGTCGGCATACACCTGAGCACGCTCCTCCAGGTCATCCACGTGGCATTGCTGGCAGGAGGCTTTTATATCCGAAAGCGGCGGAACCATCCCGGTGTGGGCTTCATCTTTGTCGGTTGCCTGGCTGTTCCCCGCATGGCAAATGTAGCAGAAATCGCCAAAAGCGTGCGATTCGTGCCAGGGAGTGCCATCCGCGTTGACCGGGTCTTCTCCCTGCACCTCATGACAGTTTTTGCACGAGGATGCCTGGGAACCGCACTGCGCGTTGGCGTTGTCCGTCGGCCAAAAAGCAACCACACCGCCCAAAATCAGCACACCCAGCAAGATCGGAATGAGAAAGCGATACTTTTTTACCTTCATGCGATTCTCCTTCTTAACAAATGGTAACCAATGATAAATCAGCAATGTACCGCAGCATCTTGTTCGATAAGGGATTTCTGGGGTCATCAGGGCGAGGCACGTAAATACCTTCACCCTGGAGATTCCCCAAAACCCCGGCAAGAGCCGTCGACAGCAACTGCCTGCAACCCAAGAAGATAGTTAAAACCTTCGCACTGGGAAATAGCGATTGCACCGGCCAAGATGCAAGCAAAAAATGCAAACCGCTGGCAGCCATTTTTGCTACATTGCCCGCACCTCAGCCACAACCGCCGCTAGTAAGAATAACAATCTTTCCCTTATTCGTCATTATGATATTCGTCACAAATAATAAGTGAAAATGACGTAAACGACAATTCAGGGTTTTCGTCCGGAATGGCGGCTTGTGGTGTTTGGCACAGTTCAGCGAAAGTGCTGCAATTGCTTTTTGCGTTTCAACCGGCCCAACATCATCCTCCCCGCGGTGCCGTTGGTGCATACGGTTCTGCACCTGACTGTCACCAAAACACATCTACGCGCGTGCCGCCAAACTTGCTGTAGGCCATCGGCTCCTGTGGCGGGACGACCGGCATTGTCCAGCGGTAAATCCATTTGGCGGCCTGAGATGCCAGGTTAATGCAGCCGTGACTGCGGGGGGTGCCGAAATCGTTGTGCCAGTACGTGCCGTGAAAAGCGACCCCTTTTTCGGTGATATAGCAAATCCAGGGCACGCCGGGCAGGTCGTAGCCGTTGTGCGCCAGGTTCCCGGCGGCCATGTGGCGGGAAGGCCGCTTGTGGAAGGTGTAGTGCCGTCCCGCGGGCGTGTAGAACCGTCCGTTGCTGAACTCCGCGCCAGTGGCAGCGCGTGCCATAAAAACCGGCGTATCCCACTCATAGGCGATCACCAGTTGCTCCGGGGTGCGGACTTCGATATGCTTGGCTTCCGGCGGCACGTTCGGGGAGAGCGGCTGCAATTCATCATCAGGAATCAATCGCAAATGCTGGGCGAGAACGTAAAACGTCAAATCCCATTTATCATCCAAAACAGTGTACCAGGCAGTGCCCATCTCATCATAGATTAACCCCGTAACCCAGTGGGTAGTTTCGTAATAAAAGCGGTAAGCCGTTTTGCGGCTGAGATCGGGCTTCCAGCGGGCATCGGTATAGGGCACACTGACCTCGGCCAGTTGCCCGCCTTCGGAGATGTCGGCAATGGGGGGCTGGACGAGGGTCTTCACCGGTTGGATGCCCCCGGAATGGGCATATTCCCCCTCCCCGATACGGTACCAGACCCGATTGTAGGCGGGCTCGTCATCCCCGATGGTGGCCGCAGTAATTGGAATAACAGTATCCTCCCAAAACTGGCGGACGATACTCCCCTTGAAGGAGGGGACATCGTAGGTGTGGATGCTCTCATAGATCACGCGTCCCTCCTGATTTTCCAGTTGACCCTGGGGGTGAGGCGCGAACCGCCGCAAGGGACGGGCGACGAATCCGGCCAATCCAAGTCCGCTAAGTTTCAGGAAGTCTCGGCGGGAGAGAGGGGGGAGAGAGGGCATCTGGGGAGTCAGCGAGGCGGCGAGTCAACGAATCAGCGAGTCAACGAGTCAGCGGGTCAGCGGTCAGCGGGTCAGCGAATCGGCGGGTCAGCGAGGTAGTGGATGGGGGGCGGATGGGCGTCAACCG
>CAZPSL010000175.1:0-3325 GCA_964589145.1 uncultured Anaerolineales bacterium | reverse complement strand
TGCCGGGAAAACGCGCTGACCTCGGAAATGGTCGCCCGCTACACGCCCGAAATGTTTGAAAAGTTGTTCCCGAATTGAATCTGTTATGCACTTTCTGCGATACAGGCAGCAGAAACCTTGCTGCTTCCTATCCCATCTGGTGTCCCATCCGTCGTGCCCCTCTCCCCCCTCGGCAGGAATCGGGGAACCAAAGCGGAAGTTTTGGGAAGGGCACGCCGCGCTGACGCGCTTGCAGCAACACGCCTGTTTTTAATTTGCAGACAGATGCCGAACGGTGCATTTTCAGGGACAGCAAGAAAGTCTCTAAGTTTGTCGACTGTGCGCATCCAGCGTCTGCAACATTGCCAGCGCAAAACGCGCTGCCCGCTCCAGCCCTGCCGGATCGAGATGCGCCAGATCATCCGTGCTGCGATGCCAGTTGGACAGCCAGCCGTCATCGCCGACCCCCGCCAGGCAAATCCCGCGAAAGCCGCGCCCGCGCAGCGTACCGACCTCCTCAACGATGACCATCTCCCGCCCGCTGACGCCCAATTCCGGGTGGCGGCGGGCAGTCTCGTCCGCCCAGGCAAGCGACTCCGGGTCGGGGGTATAACCGCTCAGGTACGAGAGGCTGCTGTGACGGGTGATGTAGACGATTTCCGGAGTGCTGACCATCTCAAAATCCAGAAACCAGGCATCCGCCAGTTGATTCCCGTAGGCATCCAGCAGCGCGTGCATCCCCAGGCAGCCGACTTCTTCCGCTGCCGTAAATGCCAGCCAGACCTCGGTGTGCGCCAGCGGCTCCACCTTCAGGTGCGCACCCAGCCCCAGCAGGCAAGCAACCGCCGAGGCATTATCCGCCGCGCCGGGGATGTACTCCCCCAACTCGTCGTTGAGCAGGTACGGCAAAGCGAGCGACAGCCCGGCTTGACTTACTCGCCGAAGCGTTTCGGCAGCCTTGCCGCCGCCTGCCGCCTGCGCCAGTTGCGCCCCGCCATTCACCAGCATGGCAGCCTCGGCAGCAGTCGCCGTTGGCAGCAGCAGCCGCTTGACTTCTGGAGAGAATGTGAAACGGTGCTTGTTGGTATCGGTATGCCCGACCAGCACCACGGTGTTTCGCCGCTCCGCCTGCGCCGGAATGCGGACAATCAGGTTGGCAGTCGGTTTTTTGGGAAACAGGAACCCCAGAGGCTGACGCCCGGCAGCCTCTGCCTTCCAAAGGTGGTAGGCTCCGAAGAGGGAAACCAGCCCCCCGGCCAATTTTCCAAACCGCCCCCAGCGGCCCAGTCCGTTGCCGAGCAGCGCAAGCAGCGCCGGCGCAATCAGCGTGTACCCCCAGGTATCCCAAACTTCCAGGGGCATCTCCTCAATTTCAGTCAGCCCCGCCTGTTCCAGCACAGCACGGATATACGCACGGGCTTGCGCTTCCTGGGGGTGCCCGGTCGGGCGCGGGCCGATTTCTTCCGAGAGCACGCGCACATGGTCAAGCAAAACAGCAGACGAAAGCGTGTCGGTCATTGTAAGCCTCCTGAAGTGGTCATGAGAATGGATGCCGTCAAATCCTGCAAGTCCATTATACAGCGGTTTCAAGGGAGTTCAAAATTGGCGAGACAATTGCATGACTTCCGCTCTGATTCTGCCGGTTATACCGAAAAATCGTGACAATCGGACAGTTCATGGTATAATCCCGCCCGCTGGGAGAGACAGCCCGGCATTATGGAGAGGTCGCATAGTCCGGTCTAGTGCGCGCGCCTGGAGAGCGCGTTCGCCGCAAGGCGACGTGGGTTCGAATCCCACCCTCTCCGCCAGAGTCCCCTCGGAGTTTCCGGGGGGATTTTTTGTGGTGCTTAAACGGATCAATCCCGACCGGCTATTCCTCCCCCGCCGTCACATAGAAGAAATCCTGATCCCATTGGTGCAGGTAGCGGTCTACCCACAGATCCATCACCTCCGGGTAGAGCGCCTCGGCCACCAGTTCACCATCCACCACGCGCATGGCGGTGAAATGGGCATGGGTCGGGTTGATGTCCAGCAGCATCCCGTTGTGGACTCCGGCGCGCGCCATCGCCTCCGCCAGGGCTGGCATACTCAAACTGGGACCGGCGAAGTAATAGAGTACGCGCTCCGCCTCGTCAATGCCCACCGCCGAGCGCAGCGTAACCGTCGCCCCGTCCAGATTTGCGCCCCAGTCGGCCTCGGTGCCAGTGTAAACCTTCTCGTTGATCTCCCCGTTGTGGATGATCGGGATGGCATTCTGCCGCCAGGCGCGGTAATCGCCGTCGGTGTAAAAATCATCGCCCCACACGCCGATTTTCACCGTCCCGTCCTTGTAAATCGCCAGCGTTTGCAGCCCGGCGCTCGCCGCCAGCGCGGTCACGCCGTCCGCCATCGCCCCGTAGCCGCCGTGCTCGGCGATAAACCCGCCGTTGAACGCCGCCAGCAGCACCCCCGGCTGACGGTCGTCGCGGGGGATATTGCCCCATCCGTGCGGGCCACCCGGCTTGGAAGGCTCTTCCAGCCCCAGGACAAAGTGCAAATCCACCTGCTCCAAATCCATCGCCACCACCGCCACCAGCGCGTACGGACGCTCCGGGTCGGGCTGCAAAAAGGTACGGTAAGCCGCCACCGCCCCGTCGGGGGTGTAGATGTACGGCTCCCAGAGGCCCTCCCCCGGCAGGTCGCCGAAAGGCGTCAGAGCGGGGAGATACCAGCCCGCAGGCGTGGGGGTGAGCGCAGGCGTGGGGCTGGCGCTACTGACCGGAGTGCCAGCCCTGGGTGTTGGGGTTTGGGGAGAATTTTCGGGGTCCGCGGGGACGGGCGTAGCCGAGGGGGGCGATTCCGTTTCCGTTGACGGAACCACGGACGGGGCCGGTGCGGGGTTCCCTGCCCCGGGGCTGGCAGCCATCCCAAAGGGATTTTCCGGCTCCGCCAGTCCCAGGTCGTATTTCCACTGTTCAATCTGATCCTGCACCTTGAAAATCGCGGTCTCGATTTGTGCCACCGCGTGCACGCCGAGCACCTCCCGCAGGGGATTCGCCATCTGCCTGCCGATGCTGCGCCAGTTTGCCGCCAGCAGCAAGAGCGCCATCGCCCCCGCCGCCGCGCCGAGAATGAGCCATCTTCGCTTCGTCATAAACCTTTCTTCCTGATTACCTGATACCTGATTACCTGATACCCGATACCTGATTACCCGATACCTGTTTCCTGACACCTGCCGCCAATTTCCCGGTAGTTTACCACAGGGGAGGAGTATAATTGCGCCCATGACCAGACACAAATTTCCATCCTTTCAGGTACTGGCAATCCTGCTGAGCGTTCTGTTCGCCCTGCTTGCCGGGTGCAGCGC
>CAZPSL010000174.1:0-19143 GCA_964589145.1 uncultured Anaerolineales bacterium | reverse complement strand
CTGGAAGCGGGGGTGTCCAGAGGGGGCGGCCAGCCCCCTCTGGCGCCGCGCGCTGCAACGAAGTCAAAGATACGGAATGAAGACCCTGCCAGAAGGCCCTAAAGGTTTGCCAGACCTTTAGGGCCTTGTTGGGTACGAGTGGCAGTTCTGCCAGGATTGTCCCATCGTAGAGCGGATTGCCAATCCGCTCCACGGCTGCGCGCGGCGGCGGGATTGCCGCTCTGCTTTGCGGGCATCCGTTCATCTGCTTCGCGGCAGCAATCCGTTGTCAACTTGCCCGCGTCTCGACTGCGGGCACTGCCGTGCTCTCCGCTCCACGCGAAACGGTAGAGCGGATTGGCAATCCGCTCCACGCGCGGCGGTTTTTCCTGAAAGTCTTGCGGTCATCACAAGTCTCCAACACGAGTCAGTTTATACCCGTAAGTGTTGATAACGCGCGTCCCGCCAAATTGCGTTTCGGTGATGGTATCCGGCCGGTAAACATGGATATGTCCGTGAAAGTGAATACGCGGCCTGAAAACCGTCAAGAACCACCGAAAAGCCTTGATGCCAACGTGCGGATAGTCTGGCTGATCGTGGATTCCCCAGGGAGCAGCGTGGGTGACAAAAACATCCAGGTAACGGCCATAACGCATCCGGTTCCACAGCAGTTGGGGAACAAGGCTGAACACGGAAAGCCACATCTGTCGCGGCGTGTGCTGGTAGAGGCCGCTGCGGCTGTAACGGATACTGCCCTCGACCCCGGCAAATAACATCCCTTGATAGCGAACTGCCCGCTGGTGGAGATTCACCCCGCCGCGCGGCTGGCTATAGGCCCCATGGTCTGTATATTCCAGTTTGGGGTCGTGATTGCCGTGAACAAAAAACAACGGCACATTCAGGTTGCTGACGATGTATTCCTGGTAATAGTACGGCAAATCTCCGCAGCCAATCACGCAGTCTGCATCCGGGAATCTCTCCGTGATTTTTGGAGAGTAGATAAACGGGATGACCACATCGCTGACAGAGAGGATATTCATTCGTCTACGCTTTGGTTTCCAGCAAGACCTTAAAAACCCCCGGCCTTGCAGCATGTTCAAAGGCGCGCAGCCCATCAGAAAGCGGATAGCGTGCGGTAATCAGCGGCACAGGATTCACCCGGCCCGACGCGAGCAGCCGCAGCGCGGGCGGGAACGGTCCGCAGCGCGACCCTGCCAATGTGATTTCATCCACCACAACGGAGGAAAGGTTGACGGTCAGATTTCCCGCGTAGGTACTTTTGAGAACCAGCACACCGCGCGGACGGACCGCCCGTCGTGCCAATTCGAATCCGCCGGGGCTGCCGGTGGCTTCAACAACCAGGTCGTAATTCTGCGCTTTCACCTGAGATTCCGTCAAAGTGGCAATACCATACGCCTCCAGGATTTTCCGCTGGCTGTCGCGGCGGATAACCGCCTCCAAAGCGCAGCCGGTCAGGGCCAGTACCTGGGCAATCAACTGACCCAGCCGCCCTGCGCCCACAAGCAGAACACGGTCCGCAGGACGGATGTGGCTGCGCTGCGGAATCTCCAGGGCGGCAGCCAGGGGTTCGGTAAAAACCGCGGCTTCGTCCGGGATGGTATCCGGGACAGGGTGCAGGTTTTCAACAGGCAGGGTCAGATATTCGGCAAAGCAGCCATCCTTGCCGAGAATACCTAAAACGGTGCGATTCTCGCAATGGGGGGAATCCCCGCGGCGGCAGGCCGCGCATTTCCCGCAGGTCAGGTTGATCTCTCCGGTCACGCGCGCCCCCCGCAGGGCCGGGTCGGGGCTCTCCACCACTTCACCGACAAACTCATGTCCCAGGATGCCTGCAAAGGGGTAGTATCCCCGCGTCAGTTCAAGGTCAGTACTGCAAATTCCCGCCAGGCGGACGCGCACCAGGGCTTCGTTGTCGGCAGGGTGCGGCACCGGCAGGTCGTTCCGGAGAGTCAGCCGCCGGTTTTCGAGATAAAGTCCTTGCATGTTGCCACCTCACTCAGGGCCGCCTGCAACTGCAAGCCAGCAAAGCAGTTTTGCAGAAGTTGCGGGGCGGTGTGCCGCGGGGTTATTCTTCCCGGAGATTCCAAAAGGGCGCAAATCGGTTTCGGGCATTTCCCGCCCTGAATCACAGTTCAATTACGCTTGGGGTGCGCGTTTGTAAAATTTCGTAAGCGTGGAATTTCTGGTCTTCCCCCTTGACCGTGATCATCCCCAGATCGCGCAGAGGGAGTTTTCCGGCCACACTCACCGCCGTCTCAGGGCCGACGTACAGTCGGTTGGGGCGCGCCCGCAGTTGCAGGGCGTGGGCGATATTGACCGTATACCCCAGTGCGGTCAGTTCCACTCGCTGTTGGGTGCCCACGTATCCGACCGCGGCATTGCCCGTGTTGATGCCAATGCCAATGATGATATCCTCATCCACACCAAAATCAACCGAGTCGAGGTGATTGAGCATCGCCAGGCCTGCATAGACAGCGCGGGCGGCATGGTCGGCCCGCTTGTTGGTCATGCCGAAAACCGCCATAATGCCATCCCCCGCATAGCGCACCAGGCCGCCTTGGTCAAAAATCATGTCGGTTAAATCCCAGTAATACCGGTTGAGAATCTCCCCGAAGGCTTTTGCCCCCAGCCGCTCGGAGAGACGGGTAGAATCCTGAATATCGGCAAACAAAATGGTAACGTAACGCTCGTCCAGCGGCGGCAGTTGCCCGTTCGAGAGATAATCGTGCAATACAAATTCGACCTCATGGGGAGACAAGAAGCGTTGCAGCAACTGGCGGGCGCGCTGCTCCTCACGGATTCTGTCAAGCAGCAACATACGCTGGATCGTCAGCGCGGCCTGATGGCTGATTGCCACCGCCAGTTTCAGGTCATTCTCATCAAAAGGACGTGTATCTGCCGCTTTTTTATACATGTAGAGCAGCGCCAGAACATGATCATCATCCCCGCTGATAACTGGCACACATAACGCCGATTTCACCCGCATCAGCCGTGAAGTCTGCCCCGGCTTCCAATAGGGGCTTTTGGTCATATCCGGCACAATCACCGCGGAGCGGTTGCGGATAGCATCATCAGCAATGGCCGTCGGAAAGCCGATCTCCTCCAGCCGGTCAAACTGTTCTTCCAAAATCAGTTCGCACTTATCCGCCCCCATTGATTGGCGCATCAAATCAGAAACCTTCTCCAGCGCCGTATCCAGATCGGTAACCATATTCAACTGCTGGGCAACTTCGTAAAGCAGCACCGCGTGATGGTCGAGCGATTCCATCACTAATTCACGGGTGTAGCGCCGCACACCCGAGGGCGGCCCCTCCACTGCCACATTGTCCCGGAAAGTAACTGTCAACGTGGAACCGCCGATGCGGATCACGTCTCCGTCATAAAGCCGTCGGGCAACGGTCAACCGCTCGCGGTTGACAAAAGTCCCGTTGGTACTGCCCAAATCCGTGATGGTAACGGTGCCCTGCGCTTCGTCGTAATACAATTCCGCGTGTTGCCGCGAGGCCGAGGAATCCAGCACGACAATATCCTGGGAAGGGCTGCGGCCAAGCGTGGTACGCCCCACCTTGAGAATATGCTCCTCCGGCTCATGGTCCGGCACGCGGAGGGTCAGAGTCCACATGATCTAGCGTGCTCCTTTGCGCCCAAACTGACGTTCCAGTAAATCCACAGAAAGGTGAATCATGGTTGGCCTGCCATGCGGGCAGGTACGCGGCGACTGGCAGGCCTCCAGGTCCCGAAGCAATGCCAACTGCTCATCAGGAGAAAGGGTCTGCCCGGCCCTGACCGCAGCCCGCTTGCACACACGGGCAATAATCTTCGCCTCGATCTCCGCTTCCAGGGGTGTCTCGTCCCCTTCAAAGTCTTCCACCAAAACCTGTAGCGCAGCAACAGGGTCAAGGTTTGCCAGCAGCGTGGGGATTGCCCGTACCAAAAATGTCCCTTGACCGAATAATTCTACCTGAAAACCAAGATTTTGGATAATGGAAAGTTGACTTTCCAGCAAACGCGCCGCCGGTGGCGGCAACTCCACCGCGACCGGCTCCAGCAGCGACTGCGATGGAACGGTTTCCATCCGTTGCTGCATGAACTTCTCAAACAAAACCCGCTCATGGGCAGCGTGCTGGTCGATCAGATACAACCCGTCCGGCCCCTCGGCAACCAGGTAAGTCAACCCGATCTGCCCCACCAGCCGCAGGAGCGGCATACCGGTTTCAGGCAGTGACTGCTGCTCATTGGGGGATGCTGCACCTGAAGGATTTTCCTCATCCAGGGAGGTTCCCGTACCCCCAGGCAGCGCGGCGGACATCCCCCAGGCGGGGTCCACCTCCCTTGAGGAACCGCCGCCCCAGGATGGCTGCCAGCGCATCTGGCTGCTGAGACGATCCACCTCCGGGATGGGGGTGTGCGCCAGCAAAGCGCGCCGCACCGCCCGCCCCACCCCGCGAAAAACCGCGTCCCGGTCCCGAAAACGCACCTCCGCCTTGGTGGGGTGAACATTAACATCCACCAACTCCGGCGGCATCTCCAGGAACAGGGCTGCCATCGGGTAGCGCCCGACCATCAGCATGGTGTGATAGGCCTGCACCAGCGCGGTGGTCAGGGCCATATCCTGCACGGGGCGCCCATTGACGAAGAAAACGATTTCCCGCCGATTGGAACGGGTCAGCGAGGTCGGGCTGGTGAAGCCGCTGATTGCCAGCGTATCGTCATTGAAGAACACCTCAATCATTTGTCTGGCAACCTCCACACCGTAGAGCGCGGCCAACGCCGCACGGCGGTCACCTTTCCCGCTGGTTTGCAGGGCAGTGCGTCCCTCCTGCCGCAGATGAAAGCGCACCTGCGGATAAGCAAGCGCGTAGCGCGTCACCAGCGTATCAATCTGGCGGCGTTCCGTGCGGTCAGATTTGAGAAATTTGAGGCGGGCGGGCACGTTGAAGAACAGATCTTCCACCCGGATGACCGTTCCGGCAGGCGCGCCGACAGGGCGCGATGCCCCCAAATGGCCGCCATCCACCCGCAATTGAGTCCCGCTGTCTGCCCCGCGGGGACGGGAGGTAATTGTCAGGTGCGAGACCGACCCAATGGAGGCCAGCGCCTCTCCTCGGAATCCAAGCGTCTGCACGCGAAACAAATCCTCGGCGGAGGTCAGTTTGCTGGTGGCATGGCGGGTGACTGCCAGCGGAAGTTCCTCCGCCGGGATACCAACACCATTATCGGCAACTTCAATCAGGTGTTTGCCTGCCCCCTTCACCGTGACAGTAATCTGCGTCGCTTTGGCATCAAGCGCATTTTCCAACAATTCCTTGACCACCGAAGCCGGGCGTTCCACCACCTCACCAGCGGCAATCTGCGAAGCAACTTCATCAGGCAGGATGTGGATGGGCATGAGAACATTATAACATTCATCGGCCACTTTAGAGCCTGCTGAAGGGTGCCGGGGACAGGCAAATGTTGTAGAAATTCCTATGTGTTTCCCTCGCCCCGCACACAAGACTGGCAGTCCTGGCAGGACTGCCAGTCTTCATTTGGCGAACAGGACAGGCACCGAACACCCCGCCCCGCCGAGGGAAGGGCAGAGACATGCGGCTGCCCGATTTCTACATCTTTTGCTTGCAACCTCTGCCAATTATCTTGTGACAAAATCAACGTCATGCGGTAAACTACCTCGACCGAAAGTCCGGCAACGGGGCAGCCTTGTGGAGTCCATCCGAAAAAAATGTGGCTGCTGCTCTAACTGCTCACAGGAGAACGAAACCTTTATGGACGAAAACCTTGAAACTCAAACCGGCGCATCCAACCGCTGGAAATTCATCATCGGCGGGCTGCTGATCGCAGCGGCGATCGTTTATCTGATTTACTCCTCGACCGCTGCCAGCGCACAGTATTTTCTCACGGTTGAGGAAGTTGTGTCTCAGGGTGCCGAAGTGCAGGGCCGCGATCTGCGCGTGTCCGGGGCAGTCATCGGGGATACGATCAACTACGACCCCCAGACGCTGACACTCTCCTTCACGGTGGCGCATATCCCCGGTGATAATGACGAGATCGAACAGCAGGGCGGATTAGGGGTCGTTCTGCACAACGCCGTGGAAAACCCCGCCGCCACCTTGCAGGTCATCTACAACGGCCCCAAACCGGATTTGCTGGAAGATGAAGCCCAGGCAATTATGACCGGGCGGCTGGGCAGCGACGGCATCTTCTACGCCGACGAATTGCTGCTCAAATGCCCCACCAAGTACGAAGAAGCCGTCCCGGATCAGGCAGAGGGGTAAGTAAGCAGGCGGGCAGGGAATTGGGTGATGGTAGTTGGCAGATTGGGTAATTGGTAAATTGGGGAGTTGGGTGATTGGTAAATTGGGCAACCAGATCCCAATCCCCACTCCCAATCCCCGCCAATTGCACGCCTCCCGACCCCAAATCCCTGATATACTGTTGTTCGTCCTGATGGGTACTTTTTTCACTTCTTCCCCATCCCTGGAGACTTTATGATCGCGAACTTCGGATACGGTGCGTTAGTCATCACCTTTCTGGTCACGCTGTACGGGATCGGTGCTTCCCTGTACGGCCTGCTCAAAAACAAACCGGCCTGGGTGGACAGCGCCCGCAACGCCATGCTGCTCACCTTTCCGCTGCTGACGCTTTCCGCGCTCAGCATCATCTACCTGCTGGTGACAGACCATTACGAAGTCGAATATGTCGCCAGCGTGACCAGCCGCGCCATGCCGCTCTACCTCAAGGTGACTGCTCTCTGGGGCGGACAGGCCGGTTCGCTGATTTTCTGGTCTTGGCTGATGTCGGCTTTCGCCTCCGCAGTCACCCTCCGCAAGTGGGACCGCGACCGCGAGTTTCTCCCCTGGGTGATTGTGATCTCCCTGGTGACGCTGGCGTTCTTTTTGGGGCTTTCCGTCTTCGTGGAGAATCCCTTCACCCGTTTGTGGCAGACTCCCGCCGGGGACATCGTGGAACGGATGCTGCCGCCTGCCAATTCCGTGTTGTTCTTCCCCCGCGACGGGCAGGGGCTCAACCCGCTGCTGCGCCATCCCGGCATGGTCATCCACCCGCCGATGCTTTACCTCGGTTTCGTGGCGTTCGTCATCCCCTATGCCTTCGCGATGGCGGCACTCATCACGGGGCGCACCGATGACCGCTGGATTCGTCTCACCCGCCGCTGGACGCTGTGGGCCTGGCTGTTCCTCTCCCTGGGGCTGGTGCTCGGCGGACGCTGGGCTTATGACGTCCTCGGCTGGGGCGGCTACTGGGGCTGGGACCCGGTCGAAATCTCCGCCCTGCTGCCCTGGCTCACGGGGACGGCCTTTCTCCATTCGGTGATGATCGAGGAAAAACGCGGCATGTTCAAGCACTGGAACATGCTGCTCATCATCCTGACCTACGACCTGGTAATTTTCGGCACCTTCCTGACCCGCTCCGGGGTACTCTCCTCGGTGCACGCGTTCGCACAGAGCGCCATCGGGCCGCTGTTCTTCGGGTTTATCGGGATCACCTTCATCGTCTCGCTGGCACTCCTGCTTCACCGCTGGAACGACCTCAAATCCAGGACTCACCTGCAATCGCTCCTGTCCCGCGAATCCCTGTTCCTGCTGAACAATCTGCTGTTCATGGGGATTTTGGTGGTCAGTTTTTGGGGCGTGATCTTCCCCCTGATTTCGGAACTGTTCACCGGGCAAAAAGTGACCGTCGGCCCGCCGTTTTACGAGCGTGCCAACGCGCCCCTGATGGCCGGGCTGCTGCTGTTGATGGCAATTGCGCCGCTCTCCAGTTGGGGCATCGCTTCGCTGAAAACGCTCAAGCGGCTGATCTGGCGTCCGGCAGTGGTGGCCGTAGCAGTGCTGATCGCCGCGCTGGCGGGCGGCATCCGCAACCCGGCGGCGTTGATCGGCATCTTTCTGGTTGCGCTGGTGGCCTCGGTGACGCTCTACGAGTACTACCGCGGCGTGCGCGCCCGTGCCCGGCGGGATAAAAAGGGCTGGTGGCGGGCTTTTGTGGTGCTCACCGCCCGCAACCGCCGCCGCTACGGCGGCTATATCATCCACCTGGGCATTGTGATGATGTCAATCGGCATCATCGGCATCGAGATGTTTCAGACCGAAACCCAGGCGACCGTCCAGCGCGGCGGAACCATCACCCTGGATCAGTACACGATGACTTACGAGTCGCTGGCGATTTTCGACACCAACGACGGGCGCAATGTGGCCCGTGCGGTGGTCGGCGTCGAGAAGAACGGCAAGCCGGTTGGAGAACTTCACCCCCGCCGCGATTTTTACTACGATTCCCAGCAGCCGATGACCATCCCCGGTGTGCGCAGCACCCTGGAAGACGATTTCTACGTCCTGCTGGTAGACTGGCTGCCGATCTCCTCGGAGGGTGCGACCTTCAAGATTTACCACAACCCGCTGGTCAAGTGGATGTGGATGGGTGCCTGGGTGTTCATCATCGGAACCCTGGTGGCTGCCTGGCCCGATAAAGACCCTGAACCCGCGCGTGCTCCAGGGGCGTGATTCATCGCTCCCTGCCGAAAACTTACTTTTGGAGAACTTCGTGAAGCGTAAAACCCGCCTCCTTCACATTGTCTTTTTGATAACGCTGCTCGTCAGTTTGCTGCTGCCGGTAACTGCCCTCGCGGGCGAGAATCCCCCCGGCACCCCCACCGATGACGAGGTCAACGCCATTGCCCGCCAACTGTTCTGCCCGGTTTGCGAAAACGTCCCCCTGGATGTGTGCGAAACCCAGGCCTGCGCCCAATGGCGGGAACTGATTCGCGAACAACTGGCGGATGGCTGGTCGGAAGACGAAATCAAACAGTATTTTGTTGACCATTACGGCGCCCGCGTGCTCTCCGAACCCCCGGCGGAGGGCTTCAACTGGCTGGCGTACATCGTCCCGCCGGTCGCGTTTTTGCTGGGCGCGTTCTTCCTTTACCGGGGATTCAAAATCTGGCGGCAGGTGGATGCCGATGCCCCGGCCGATGCAGACTCCCAATCTGAGGCGGCCCGCGCGCCCGATAGTCCCGCCGCCGAACCCGAAGATGCGTACATGGCCCGGCTGGAAGAGGAATTGAAGAGTCGCGAGTCGTGAGTCGTGAGTTGGGAGTCGGGAGTTGGGAGTTGGGAGTTGGGAGACGGGAAATTGGAAATGTGCCGGGGCTGCTGTTTTGGTCAGATTCCCCCCAGCCGGGCATCACTGCCGACTCTTGCTTCGCACAAATTTTACCCAGATAAGGAGTACCTATGACCCCCTCCATGTGGATCAAAGCCGTGCGGGTAATCCCCCGCATCAGCAAAGATGAGTGGAACCAACTGGATGTCATCTCAAAATGGCTGATTTCTACTCGCGCCGCGGTACTGGTGATGACTTTCCTTTCCGCTGCGCTGGCCGGGATTTTCGCCGTCCGTGCCGGACAATTCAGCCTCGGCCTGTGGCTGCTGGTAACGCTGGGCATGCTGCTGGCTCACGCCACCAACAACTTGCTCAACGACTTTATTGATTTCATCAAGGGGGTGGACAAGGAAAACTACTACCGCGCCCAGTACGGTCCGCAGCCGCTGGTGCACGGTCTGATGAGCAAGCGTGAACTGCTGGCCTATGCCGTGGTCACCGGTTTGCTGGCCGCGGCTTGCGGACTTGCGCTGATTTATCTGCGCGGGGGCATGACCTTGCTGCTGGTGGGACTGGACGTGTTCTTTGTGCTGTTTTACACCTGGCCGCTCAAGTACATTGCTCTTGGCGAAATCTCTGTGCTCATTGTCTGGGGGCCGTTGATGATCGGCGGCGGGTACTATGTAATCACCGGCAATTGGGATTGGACGGTGGTCCTTGCCGGTATGCCCTACGCGCTTGGCGTCACTGGTGTAATTTTCGGCAAGCACATTGACAAATGCGAAATGGACAAAGCCAAAGGCATCCACACCTTGCCGGTGGTCATCGGCGAGCGGGCGGCACGTTATCTGCTAATGGGAATGCTGGTGCTGCAATACCTGCTCACGCTTTATCTGATCGCCATCGGTTACTTTACCGTTGTGATGTTGGTCGTTTTAATGGCGATCCCAACCCTGATAAAAATCTGGCCTATGCTTCGCCAGCCCAAACCGGCGGAGAAGCCTGCCGGCTTCCCTGATGTGTGGCCCAACTACTTCGTGGCCGCAGGTTTTGTCCATAACCGCAAGTTTGGAGTCTGGTTCCTGTTAGGATTGGTGGTGGATACGGCACTAAAAGCCTACTTTGCAAGCCAGTAACGCAGATGGCTTTCGGAACGGAGAATTTCCCATGAACCACGACGGTAAAATGCTTCCCCTGAACGAAATTGTCAAACTGGTGTATGGCAGCGAGGATGCCGCGCTGACCCCCGACATCGAGCGCTGCCAGACCCCGCAGGATGTGCTGGAATACGCTCATCGGCGCGGGCTGCGGATTGTGGATTTCAAGTTCACCGACTTGCTCGGACGCTGGCATCACTTCTCGATGCCGATTCACCATCTGGATGAGAGCATCTTCGAGGAGGGGCTGGGCTTTGACGGTTCCAGCATCCGCGCTTTTCAGGAAATCCACCAGTCCGACATGATCCTCTTCCCCGACCCGACCACCGCCATCGTGGACCCGGCGATGAAAATCCCCACCCTGAGCATCGTCTGCAACATCCACGACCCGGTGACGGGCAAACCGTATCACAAGGACCCGCGCTACGTTGCCGCCAAGGCGGAGGCGTATTTGGCGGAATCCGGCTTGGCGGATACCAGTTACTGGGGGCCGGAGGCGGAGTTCTTCGTCTTTGACGGCATCCGCTTCGGGTACGAGACCGGCAGCGCCTTTTTCCAAATTGTCTCCGACATGGCCTCCTGGGAGACGGGACGTCCCTATGACTCTCGTTTTGGGGCTAACCTTGGCTATCGACCGGAGTCGAAGCGCGGCTACTTCCGCGTCCCGCCCGTGGATTCGCTTCAGGACTGGCGCTCCGAAGCCATCATGCGGATGACCGCCGCCGGGGTTGACGTGGAAATCCACCACGGCGAGGTCGCCACCGCCGGGCAGATGGAAATTGACCTCAAATACGGCCCGCTGGTGCGGATGGCAGATACCTTGCAACTCTACAAATACGTTCTCAAAAACACCGCCGTCCATCATGGCAAAACGCTGACCTTCATGCCCAAGCCGATGTACGGCGACAACGGCAGCGGGATGCACTGTCATCAGAGTTTGTGGAAGGACGGCGTAAACCTGTTCTACGATGCCGACGGCTACGCCGGGCTGAGCGAGATGGGGATGTACTACATCGGCGGCATTCTCAAGCACACGCCTGCCCTGCTCGCCATCTGCGCGCCGACCACCAACAGTTACAAGCGGCTGGTTCCCGGCTACGAAGCCCCGGTGATGATGGCTTACAGCCGCCGCAACCGCTCGGCCTGCATCCGCATCCCGGTTTACAGCAACAACCCCAGCGCCATCCGCATCGAATACCGCAGCCCCGACCCCTCCGCCAACCCCTATCTGGCTTTCGCAGCGATGCTGATGGCCGGTCTGGACGGAATCCGCAACAAGATTGACCCCGGCGACCCGATGGATTTCGACCTTTTCGAAGCGGAATCGCCCGCGGTGCCGCAGGTGCCCGGCTCCCTTGACGAGGTGCTCAACCACCTGGAGGACGACCACGGCTTCCTGCTTGAAGGCGGCGTCTTCACCGAGGACCTGCTGCGCTCCTGGATTGACTGGAAACGCAAAAACGAGGTGGATGCCGTCCGCCTGCGCCCGCACCCCATCGAGTACGAGATGTACTACGATATTTAGCGGGGTGGGTATCGGGGAGGGGGGACCACCGGCGTTCTACATCTTTTGCTTGTCCTGTTCGCAAAATGAAGACTGGCAGTCCTGGCAGGACTGCCAGTCTTGTGCGCGGGGCGAGGGAAACACATAGGATTTTCTACAACATTTGCCTGCGCCCTTCTCACTTGTACCACTTGCTCCCCGGAGATCTCATTGGTATAATGTGCGCCACGCCACCGTAGCTCAATCGGCAGAGCAATCGCTTCGTAAGCGATAGGTTATGGGTTCAATTCCCATCGGTGGCTCTGAAACAGGGGTACCTTCAGGACTTTCGCTCAGAGCGAAAGTCCTGTTTTGTTTGCATCTGTGCAAAGATGTATTCCTGCCACAGCCTGCCTGCCCGGATGCAAGCACAAGATGTAGAAATCGGGCAGTCACATGGAAACCACTTCTGCCCCGCCCTCACCCCTGCCCCCTGTCTGCCCGTACCTTCACCGGGCATCAAGGATATGCCGGATGAGCGCAGAACCAAAGGCACGCGGGGGAATCGCCCCTTTGGGATTGAACACAATACCATCAAGCGGCAGAGCACGCAGCCGTGAAAAAAGTTCGCTGCCATCAAGAAGCAAGGTACGGACATCCGCGTAACGGTGCGGCACTGCGGCTTTCAGATAGACCAAAAAAGCGTTGAGTGTATCCTCGGCAGTGAAAATGGCTGCCAGTTTACGACCCTGGGAATCAGGTGCCAATGCAATTTGGACGTTTCCTCCCGAATCAAACAAGGCGATTCGATAACCGGCAAAATGCTTCATTACGCCAAAAGGATCAGAAAATTTATCGGGCGCGGCAATGGCTGTTTCAACCTCCACGGTTTTAGCCCAGTTTTTCAGGAGTGGAATTTGGGGCTGCCGGTAGTGGAGCGCCAGCGGCGTATAGGGGTTGATGTTCACTCCATCCAGGGTTTCATCAATCTGAGCAAAGGCACTCCAGCCTGCTGTTGTGATAAAGTATTCCCCCAGAGAACCCTTACCGTATGCTGCTTCGTATGCTTCTACCGCGTCGCGATCGGTAAAGGCTTGAAACCAGCGGTCTCCTTCCGAATAGCGGGAAAGGGCAAAACCCAGGCGGCCTTCCGAATCGAAATCCGCGGGGATGTGCCACTGTTCATACGCCATAAAAACGCGCAGCAACTGCTGCCCGTCAATCTCCTGGTTGAAGAATTGCTGAATGACCTTTCGCACAGGCTTGCCGGAAGAAGAATTCATCATCTGGATTCTCTGGTTTATGCCAGATTTCTCCGCACAAACTCACCGGCCTCCCCGCGCGACACGCTGACCTGCTCACGGGTCACCAGGTTCTTGATTGTCACCCTGCCCTCGGCCACCTCATCGGGGCCGAGCACCGCCGCCAGCCGCACGCCAATGCGGTCGGCGTACTTGAACTGCTTGCCCAGTTTGGCAATCTGGGGATAAACCGCCACCTTCAGACCGGCCTCACGCAACTCGGAAGCCAGCGCAAACGACGCAGGTGCGGTGGATTCATCGAACACCGTCACCAAAATCTCCGCCGGAGAAGCGGTCAGGTGTTGCGGCAGGCGGCCCAGTTCCTCCAAAATCACGGTAATGACCACATCCCCCATCGCGAAGCCGACCGCGGGCATCGGGTCGCCGCCAACCGCCGCCATCAGGTTGTCATACCTGCCGCCGCCCAAAATCGCCCGCCGCACGCTGCCGCGCAGGTCAAAGGCCTCAAAAACGATGCCCGTGTAATACGGCAGCCCGCGGATGATGCCGGGGTCGTAGCGGACGTACCCGCGCACGCCCATCGCCTCCAGCACATCGAACACCCGCACCAGCCGCTCGGATTCCTGCCACAGGTCGGCGCGCTCCAAAAAGGCCAGCACCGCCTCAATTTGCGGACGCGTGAACTCCAACTCCGAACCGTAAGCCTCCCAGGAATCGGGAGTCATCTTGGGGCGGCGGTCAATCCACAAAAGGGCGTTCTGGCGCGCCGTCTCCGGGATGCCGGCCATCTTCAACTGGCGGTTGACCAACTGACGGTCGTTGACCAGCACCGCGGCCTCCGAGGGCAGCAATCCCACCGATTTCAGCAAAAACGCCGCAATCGCCACCATTTCGGCATCGGCTTCAGGGCTGTCCACCCCAATCAGGTCAATGTTCCACTGGAAAAACTCGCGCGAGCGCCCCTTCTGGGGGGATTCGTAGCGCCAAAACGGGCCAAAAGACCACCAGCGCAGCGGGTAAACCAGTTGCCGCTGCCGCTGGGCGATCATCCGCGCCAGCGAGGGGGTCAACTCCGGGCGCAGCACAATCTGGTCGCCGCCCTTGTCGTAAAACGAGTACGACTGCTTCCTGACCAGTTCCTCCCCCGATTTGGCGGCGTACAGTTCCAGCGACTCCAAAATCGGGGCTTCGTACTCCTGGTAGCCAAATGCCTCCGAAACCTGCCGCAGCCGGTCGTAAAGCCAGGTGCGCACGGCCATCTTTTCGGGGTAAAAATCACGGGTTCCCTTGACGGGTCGAATGATGTTCTTCATGGGGCGGATTTTATCACGAGTTGTGCGAGATGTGCCGGTTTAGGATACAATGGAGGGGCAATCCGCAATCCAGAATCAGGAAATCCAGAATCGGAAATCAGACAATGAAACGAACGCTTTTTTTGACGATTGTCCTTTTGGGGATGCTGCTGACCCTGACCGCCTGCAACCGCGGCGGAGAGGAGACCCCGGAGCCTTCCCCCTCCCCGGAAACAGCCACCGTGCCCGCCTATCCCGAGGCGGAGTCACCGACTCCGTTTGAGGAGACTGCCGCGCCCGCCGAGGCCACCCTGCCCCCGACATCCGTACCGCCAACGCACACCCCGACGGCGTCTCCCGCGCCGACGGCGACCGCCATCCCTCCCACCCCCACAGCGACTCCCGTGCCCTATGTTTACGGCGTCCCGCGGGAATACCCCGCCCGCACGGCCAACTTCGCCCGCCCCGAACAGGGCTGCAACTGGATGGGCATCGCCGGGCAGGTTTTCGATGAAGATGGCGTTCCGGTGAACAACCTGGTGGTGGAACTCGGCGGCTCCATTGCCGGGAACCCGGTCGCGGGAATGACAATCACCGCCGATTCGGACGCTTACGGCGCGGGCAGTTACGAAATCCAACTGGGGGAACAGCCGCGGGCCTCCGTGGGCACTGCCTGGGTGCGGCTCTACGACCTGGAGGGCACGCCGCTCTCCGCCCCGGCTTATTTCAGCACCTCCCCTTCCTGCAACGAAAACCTGATTATCCTGAACTTCGCCCCGCTCTCCACCCTGGTGCAAAACCCGGTGTATCTGCCGCTGATCAATCGCTAAATGTCTCAGCAGCCACCAAGGACTGGCAGTCCTGGCAGGACTGCCAGTCCTGAATGTGTTTGCCCGCCGCGGGCAACCTTCAATCCGCCATGAAGCGCGTCGTCATCCTCTTCCTGCTCCTCTGCGGAGCCGCCGCCCTCCTCGCCTGGGCGGTTAACGGCATCCCCGCGCGGGCGGAGGCAGCCTTCGGAACGGCCTCACCCGCCCTGAGTTCCGGTCAGCGGCTCGTTCTCTCGTGGCGTCTGCTGCGGGCGGCGGAATCACTCACCAAACCGGCCAATCCCCTCAGCCCGCCGGTCGCCTTCCAGATCGAGATGGGAGAATCTCCCGCTTCGGTGGCGCAGCGTCTCGAAGCGGCGGGAATCATCCCCGATGCTGCCGCCTTCCGCGATTTTCTGATCTACGCCGGGCTGGATGCCCGCATTCAGGCCGGGGAATACCGTCTCAGCCCCGCCGAGCCGCCGGTTGCACTGGCCTACGCCCTGCTGGATGCTACGCCCGCCGAGGTGGATTTTGCCGTCCTGGCGGGATGGCGGCTGGAGCAGGTCGCCGAGACCCTGCCGACCTCCGGGCTGGAGATTGACCCCGCCGATTTTCTGGCGGCGGCGCAGGCCCGGAATTTGGAGGGCTACCTGTTCCCTGGGGTTTACTCCATCCCGCGGGAGATCCCCGCACCCGCCCTGCTCGATGTACTGACCGCGGCCTTTGACGCCGCTGTAACCGACGAAATGCGCGCCGGTTTCACCGCCCAGGGGCTGACCCTGGAACAGGCGGTTACCCTGTCCTCCATCATCGAGCGCGAAACCGTGACGCCCGAAGAAGCCCCGCTGATTGCCTCGGTGTTCCTTAACCGTCTGGCGGCGGGGATGCGCCTCGAAGCCGACCCGACGGTGCAGTACGCCCTGGGGTACAACCCCGCGCAGGGAAGATGGTGGACCAATCCGCTCTCGCAGGCCGATCTGGGCTACGATTCGCCCTACAACACCTACCTGTACCCTGGTCTGCCCCCCGGCCCGATTTGCAGCCCCGACCTGAAAACCCTGCAAGCGGTTGCCTTCCCCGCGCAGACCGGATACTACTACTTCCGCGCCGCCTGTGACGGCTCCGGACGGCACAATTTTGCCGCGACCTACGAGGAACACCTCGCCAACGCGTGCCCGTAGGCTCGTGGAGGGTGATGCGTGAATCGCCGCACGGGATGCCGGAACACAAAAAAACTGGAACTCTATTCCCCCATGAACTTTGCTATCAACTACTCCCCCCAGGCCGCCGAACTGGTTCGGAACGGCACCATTCAAATTGATTACTTCAAAACCCCGCCCTGGCCCGAGATGATTGCCGAGGCAGAGCAACTTGCACCGGTAGCGGTTCACTTTGAGTTGGGCATTGGCAACGCGATCGAGGCCAATCTGACCGAGATTGAGCGTTTTCTGGCGAGTACCGCTACCCGGTACGTCAACATCCACCTGCTTATTCGCCCGGCAGAGATGCCCGGTATCCCGGTGGAAGAGCGTCCGGCCCCGGCACAGCGCGAGGCGGTGATTGAGCGGATGCTGGCAGGTATTCAGCATCTGACCGCGCATTTTGGTGCGGAACGCGTGATTGCCGAGAATATCCCCTTCCACCCGGAGGAGCGTGCCAGTCTGCTCGCTTGCGTGGAGCCGGAAGTCATTTCAACTGTGATTGAAGAGAGCAACTGCGGTCTGCTGCTGGATGTCTCCCACGCCCGGATCGCTGCCCATGCCCTGGGAGTGGACGCACACACCTACATCGAATCGCTGCCCGTAGCACGGCTGTGCGAACTGCACTTCACCGGCATCCACAACTGGGAGGGCTACCTGATGGATCACCTTGAAATTTTGGAGGAGGACTGGCCCTGGCTGGACTGGGTACTGGAACGGATGCGGAGCGGCGGCTGGGCACAGGCGCACATGCTGGCCTTTGAATACGGCGGCACGGGCGAGTTCTTCCGGCGGTTCTCCGACCCGCAGGTGATCTCCCGTCAGGTGCCGCGGCTGTACGCCATGTGTCACGGAGAACCGTCACCATAACGCGTAGGACTGGCAGTCCTGACAGGACTGCCAGTCCTTTTGGGAACCGGACTCCGCCGCAAAACGTCTGTAATGGCACGAAAGTGTGCAACATCCCCCAGGGATTTCCCTGCATTTCAGCAAAATCCCAATCCCTTTACAACAACCAAACGGAGAAAAACATGGAACAACAAACGCAACAACCCCAACAATCCCCGCCCCCGCCGGCACCGCCGCAATCGAACAACACCCTGATGTGGGTGCTGGGCGGGCTGGTCGTCATCCTGCTGATTGCCGTTGGCATCCTGGCGGTGATGGCATTCAGCAAACCGGAGACCCCGCCTCCGCCGCCCCCGCCGGAGAACGTGGTTCCCACCCTGCCCCCGGAGCAGGAACAGCCCACCGCGCCGCCCGCTCCCACCCAGGGGCCGCCGCCGACCCCCATCCCCGGCGACCCGGCCATGGAACTCGGCAACCCCGACGGGCGCGACGACTTCAGCACCGACAACAACTGGACGGGCTTCGAGAACCAGTGCTTCAAATCCGAGATTGCGGACGGGCAGTTTGTGATGACCGCCAAAGGCAAGGCAGGGTTCTCCTGCTGGGAGGTCTCCTGGCCTGCGGTGCAGAACTACTACCTGGAAACCAGCGTCATCATGCCTGAAACCTGCCAGCCGGATGACCGCTTCGGCCTGTTCATCCGCACCCCCGATCTGGAATCCGGGTATCTGGTGGGGCTGACCTGCGACGGGCGCGTATCCATGACCAACTGGACCGGCTCCGACACCGTTGTGCTGATGGATTTCACCACCAGCGACGCAGTCAACATCGGGCCGGGAGCGGTCAACCGCCTGGGCGTGATTGCCAACGGCAGCACCTATCAGGTGTACGTCAACGGCGCTCTGATTGGGCAGGCGGCGGACGCCTCGTATGTGGGCAACTACCGCTTCGGATATTTCGTCCGCGCCGCGAGCGAGGAACCGTTCACCGTGCGCTTTGACGATATGGCGATCTGGCTGCTGGATCAGTAAGCCCGCGGCACCCGCAAAAACGAAAACAGGGACGAAGTGGAAACTCGTCCCTGTTTTTTGTTGTCTGGATTTGGATAAGGTGCAAGCACTTGGTTATGCCCTGAACATCCGCGAATGAGACGAATATCACGAATTTTTGCTTTTTCTTCGTGCAATTCGTGCCATTCGCGGATTCGCGTCTCCCGGATGGCAACGTCGGACTACTCCCCCGCCGTCAGTTGGCTCTCGGCGTTGGAGCAAACACAGGCTTTGATCACCTGTGAGTAGCGGCGCAGGGTGCCTTCATAGGGAGCATCGCCGTTTTCGGCAATCCAGCCTTCCAAATTGAACGGAATCACCCCGCCTGCTGAAATCCACTCGCCGTTGTAGCGGCGGGCAATGTGGATGTGCGTCCCCGTGCTGTGCCCGCCCTCGCAGGAGGGGTGCCCGATGGGTTCCCCGGCTTTGACGGTTTTCCCGACCGGGGCTTTATCGCGGGTGGCAATGTGCAGGTACAGGATCACCCAGCCCGTGTGCAGGTCGCCGTCTCCGTCGAGGTCGAGCATCAGGACTCCGGTATCGTGGCTGGCAACCAGCCCGTCGGCAATTGCGGTGACCCACTCGTTTGATGGAGTGCAGCCGCCCGCCACCGAGGGAGGGGCAAAATCCACGGCGGCGTAAGGAAGTTTCGACCCCCATCCGGTGTGGGGACCGCCCGTGTAAGCCCAGGTTGTGCCCGCCTCGAAGGGGAGAACCATCTCCGGTTGACGGAGGCTCCCCTCAATGTGGGGCTGAACCTCCGCCCAGGGGTCGCCGAACAAATCCTGGTAAACGCGCAAAAATCCGTCGGGGCCGATATGCCGCCGAAAGGCGGCGGTATCGGTTTCCTTCTGAACGAAGTAGTGCTGTAAAGCCACGGTGGCCGCGTTCTGCCAGGGGTCGTAACGCTCAAAGGTGCCGTCCGG
>CAZPSL010000173.1:0-5648 GCA_964589145.1 uncultured Anaerolineales bacterium | reverse complement strand
GTTGATCCTGCGCCCGAAGCGGCGGTTGATGGCTGCCCCGCCGACCAGCACGGGGAGTTTCAGGCCGCGGCGGTGCAGTTCGTTGACGATCAGCGGCATCTGCTTGGAGGTGTTGACCAGCAGCGCGCTCAGCCCGATGGCGTCGGCGTGGTGCTCCACCGCCGCGGAGATCACCGTTTCCGCGGGCACCTGCTTGCCGAGGTCTACCACGGTGTAGCCGTTGTTGGCGAGGATGGTCTTGACCAGGTTTTTGCCAATGTCATGCACGTCGCCGTAAACGGTCGCCAGCACGATGGTGCCCTTGCTGGTGTCGCTTTGCTTTTCGAGGTAGGTTTCGAGGTGGGCAACGGCTTTTTTCATCACCTCGGCGGATTGCAGCACAAAGGGCAGAATGAGTTCGCCCGCCCCGAATTTGTCGCCGACCTCCTTCATGGCGGGCAGGAGCACGGTGTTGAGGACGCGCACCGCGGCGGCGTGGGTTGCTCCCTCGCCCCCGGCCCCTCTCCCTAAGGGAGAGGGGGGCGGCGCGGCAGCAGTCCCCTCCCCCCGAAGGGGGGAGGGTTGGGTAGGGGGCAAAGCCGCCCGCAAATCATCCACTGTTTGCCAAATCAGGTTCAGCACAGTTTCGGTTTCCTGGAGCACCTCGTTGTTCCAGAAACGCAGCACGTGAATGCCGTCTGCTTCCAGGGCGCGGGTGCGTTCTTCATCGTGTTGCTGCTGGTCGGGGCGGAGATGCCCGCTGCCATCCAGTTCAACGGCGAGTTTGACTTCCGGGCAGTAAAAATCGAGGCTGTATCCCTTGTGGGGATGCTGGCGGCGGAATCGGGCATCGTTGATTTGCTTGCGCCGTAGAAACTGCCACAGAAACTTTTCGGCATCGGTGGCGTTGCGGCGCAGGGAGCGCACTCGCTCAAGATAGGCCGCGGGCAGGCGGTGTTTGATGGTGTAACCAGTCTCCCCGGCTTCTCCCTCACCCCCCGCCCCTCCCCCTAAGGGAGAGGGGGGCGGCGCGGCGGCAGTCCCCTCCCCCTTAGAGGGAGAGAAATCTGACGCTGGGGCGTAGCCCTCCCCCCCTCGGGGGGAGGGTGGGGTAGGGGGCAAAGCAGCCCACGCCCTCACCAGTTCGTCAATATCCGCTTCCACGCCTTCCTTGTGGCGGTGGACGATGCGCCAGTGCAGGCGCTCGGCGGGGGTCATCCCGGCGGTGGGGTCGGCGGCGGCTTCCTGTTCCTGCGGGGCGAGTTGGTCGAAGTATTCGATGTAACGCGAGAGCGCATCCGGGCGGCGGTTGAAGATCAGGTCTTCGGCCAGTTGGCGCTCATTTTCGGGGATGTCGGCGTAGGGGATGATGTGCGCCGGGTTGATGATCGCCATATCCAGCCCGGCTTGCACGCAATGGTACAGGAACACGCTGTTGAGCACCGGGCGGGCGCGCGGACTCAGCCCGAAGGACAGGTTGCTCACCCCCAGGGAGGTGAACACCCCCGGCAGGGCGGCCTTGATGCGGCGGATGCCCTCGATGGTCTCGGCGGCGGAATCGGCGAAATCGGGGTCGCCGGTTGCCAGCGTGAAGGTCAGGGCATCGAAAATCAGGTCGCCGGGGCGCAGGCCGTGCTCCTCCACAGCGATTTTGTAGATTTTTTGCGCCACTTCCAGTTTGCGGTCGGCGGTTTTCGCCATGCCCTGCTCGTCAATGGTCAAAATCAGCACGGCGGCGTTGTACTTTTTGGCGAGGTCGAACACCCGGTCGGCTTTGGCGCGCCCGCCTTCGAGATGGGTGGAGTTGACCATGCAGCGGCCCGGCGCGGCTTTGAAAGCGGCCTCCAGCACATCGGGTTCGGTGGTGTCAATCACCAGCGGGACGGTGACCGCGCTGGCGAGTTTCCTCACCACGGTGCTCATCAGCCCGACCTCGTCGGGGTTCTCGGTCACGGCGACGGAAACATCCAGGGCGTGTGCGCCGTATTCCACCTGGCCGCGGGCAATTTCGATGATCGCGTCCCAGTCTTCGGCGAGGAGCAGCCGTTTGAACCGCCGCGACCCCTGGGCGTTGCAGCGCTCCCCGATGATGAAGGGCGGCGGGTCCTGTTTGAGTTCCACAGCCTGAACGCCGGATGCCAGTTTGGGCACCGAGAGAATCGGGCGCGGCGGGCGCGGGTGCCCGTGGACGCGTTCGACCAGTTTTTGCAGGTGCGCGGGCGTGGTACCGCAGCAGCCGCCCACCACCGAGATGTTGTGCTTTTCGATGAACTCCGCCATCGCCTCGGCGAAGTCGTCCGGCTCCAGCGGGTAAACCGCTTCGCCGTCCACGTTGAGCGGCAGCCCGGCGTTGGGGATGCAGGAGACCGGCAGGGAGGCGTTCTCGCCCAGGAATTTGATCGGGGCGCGCATGTGCTCCGGGCCGGTGGAGCAGTTCAGGCCGATCACGTCAATCGGCAGGCCCTCCAGAATGGTGAGTGCCGCGTCAATATCCGTGCCCAGGAGCATCCGCCCGGTGGTGTCGAGCGTGACCTGCGCCTGGATGGGCAGGTATTCGCCGGTTTCCTCAAAGGCGGCGAGAATCCCGTGGATGGCGGCTTTGACCTCCAGAATGTCCTGCGAGGTCTCGATGAGCAGCAAATCCACCCCGCCCTGAATGAGTCCGACCGCCTGCTCGCGGAAGACATCCACCAGTTCGTCGAAGGTCACGTCCGAAAGGTCGGGATCATCCGCCGATGGGAGTTTCCCCGAGGGCCCCATCGAACCCGCCACAAACCGGGGCTGTTCCGCCGTGCTGTATTCATCCGCTAATTTTCGGGCGAGGGAGGCCGCGGCGCGGTTGATCTCCAGCACCTTATCCTGCAAGCCGTATTCGGCGAGCGTGATGCGGTTAGCGCGGAAGGTGTCGGTTTCGATCACGTCCACGCCGGCTTCGAGAAAGGCGCGGTGGACTTTCTCCACAGCCTGCGGGTAGGTCAGCACGAGGACATCATTGCAGCCGTTGTACTGCTCGCCGCCGAAATGCTCGGCAGTGAGGTTTTGGGTTTGCAGGTTGGTTCCCATCGCGCCGTCGTAGATGAGGACGCGCTCGGCGAGGGCATCAAGGTAACGGCGGTTGGTGTATTTTCGGGTCATGGAATCTCCTGATGACTGTTGTCAGGCGCGAGTTTACCATAAAGTGCCTGTTATCAGGGTTGGGGGCGGGAGGAAGCGGGAGTGCGAGCAAACGTTGTGGAAAACTTCCGGCGTGTATCCATCGCCCCGCATCCGCCAGTGTTTCCTTCACTGCAAAAGACGCTGATGTGGTAATCTTGTATGGGGTTCCCTCCCCATTCTTAATCGCCTGCCCGAAAAATCACTGTGCGACAAATCGGATGTGGCTTGACATGCTGTGACGATTTCTCTCCCGGATAGCACTTTCTGCAAGGTTTTCTGTGCTTTGACCACCCTAATTTTATTAGCAGGAATTTCGCTGAACCGCGGGGAATGTGGGTTTTATGCGTGCCTCGCGCGTGCAAAACATCACATTCCATCGCTCAGGGTGAAAATCCTAATCGGATAACGAGATCATGCTTACTTTCCGAAATTCCTTGTTCTGGCTGTTTGCCGCTGTGCTGCTTGTGGCTTGTGCAGAGGCTCCACCCCCGCCTGAACAGGCCCCTTTCACGGCTCCAGTCTCTACTCGCCCCCCCGCTGCCGACTGGTGGCATCCTGTTCCGGGCTTGACCTGGCAATGGCAACTTGGCGATGGCAGACTGGATTCTGCTCTCCCCGTGGACGTTTGGGACATTGACCTGGACGTTCAAAAATCCGTGGTGGATGACCTCCACCGCCGGGGGGCGAAAGTGATCTGTTACATCAGCGTCGGCTCGTATGAAGACTGGCGGGCGGATACCGACCAGTTCCCGAAGGAGGTCATCGGCAAGGCGTATGAAGGCTGGAGCGGTGAATGGTGGCTGGACATCCGCCGCATTGATCTGCTGGCGCCCATCATGCGGGCACGCCTGGATGAGTGCGCAGCCAAGGGCTTCGACGCCGTGGAACCGGATAACATGGAAATCTACGAGGAAGACACCGGTTTCCCGCTGACTTACGATGACCAACTCCGCTACGCCCTGTGGCTGGCGGAGGAAGCCCACAAGCGCGGCCTGGCAATCGGGCAGAAGAACGCCCCCGACCAGACGAAAGACCTGGTGGACGTTTTCGATTTTGCTATCACCGAAGATGCGTTCTACTACGGCTGGGCGGAGGAGATGACCCCCTACATCCAGGCGGACAAACCTGTTTTCGCTGCCGAATACACCGACCTCCCCGGAGATTTCGTCGAATTCTGCCGCCAGTCGCAGGAGTTGGGCTTCAGCACCATTCTCAAACACCGCGATCTGAATGCCTGGTTGCAAACTTGTCCGTAATGTGAGGGACACTGTTGGAACTGTCTGCGTTTCAGCAAAAGCCCTGGGAACCTATCCGAAAAATTGCTGTGCAGCAAACCATATGGGTGCAGGCAAATTCGGTACTGAGCGAGTCAGACAAATTTAGACGGCTGTACTGGTTGCGGGGGAATTTCTCTCATTGCCACAACGGACTTTCTTGCCAATTTGTTGGAAAACCCATTTGCCTGACAGGGATGTCGTTGTATTGTTGGAGCAGGGCGAATAAACGTTCCTTCCACCCTGTACGCGGCGTGATACGAACGAGCAGATAGTTCAGAATAGTCAAGATGGCAAACACGCGCTGGTTTTTTATCTGAACGGGGATGTGCCATTCCGGGTGATGTTTTTTGTTGGGAAGGCGAGGACGGATGGGGATTTGCCGATTCCACAAACGGGAATGGTGAGCACAGGCATTACGGGTAAAGTTTAGCGTATGAAGCCAGGATTCAAGTACGGGAGGGTACAGATCAAACATTTTTGCCAATCGTTTCTTTTCTGAACGATGCAGATACCGAAAGAATGTGAACAACTGTCCGAATGTCATCACTTCTGCTGCCATCCAAAGCGGCAGGTGTTTCTCGCCAGTGTATTTTTGCCGGAATCGCTGCACAAACTCTTCTTTGCTTCGATCTACCGCGTCGTCAATCTCGCGTACCAGGCGTGTGTGATCCAAATCGGGGGCAAAATTGACTGAATCGCAGTAACCGAACGGTCCGTGGCGCAACGTAAACTGCTCAACCATACGCGTGCGTAAAATCGCTACCTCAACGCGCTCGATGGCATCCATAACCAGCAAGCGCAGATGATGGTCAAAGGTGTACCGTCTCCAAATTACTTCAAAAGTTGTGCCCGGGGCGAAATGCTCTTTGCCGGTGGCAGGATTGATTTGTGTGAATGGATACCAGTATGCGCTCAGCCGATAATAGTTCACCACACTCAGGCGTTGTATCAGTGCATCTTTGCCTGCTACACCCAAACCACGGTCGAGCAAACGCTGCGCTTGCTGTGCAAAAGAAAGTGCCGGTTTTGTATATTCCATGTTTCTGATGTCTCCCTAAAAGAGAAACCCGCCACATTTGAGCGTGCCCCCGCAGGGGCAGAGGCTTGGCGGGTGTGCTGTTTACAGTATACATGCTTTGGAAATCCTGTCAATAGAGCGTTTGCCTGGGGTGCAGGCAAATGTTGTAGAAATTCCTATGTGTTTCCCTCGCCCCACACACAAGACTGGCAGTCCTG
>CAZPSL010000172.1:0-11393 GCA_964589145.1 uncultured Anaerolineales bacterium | reverse complement strand
CAGCCCGAAGAACAGCCCGACCGCCGCGGAGAAGAGCGTCGCCATCAGCACAGCATCCAGCCCGACTTCGGGGGTGATGTTCGTGTTCGTGGCCGCGGCGATCTGCCCCACCCCGAAGGCGATCAGCCACCCCAGGGCGATTCCCAGCAGCCCGCCGAACATACTCAACAGCGATGACTCGGTCAAAAACTGGATGAGAATGTCACGCTTGCGTGCCCCCAGCGCCTTGCGCAGACCGATCTCCCGCGTGCGCTCGATGACCGAGACCAGCATGATGTTCATGATGCCGATGCCGCCCACCAGCAGCGAGATGCCGGCAATGCCGCCTAAAAAGATGGTCAGGATGCCGGTGATGGAGGCCGCTACATCCAGAAAATCCTGCTGGGTGAAGATGGTGAAATCGTCCTCGCCGATGGGAGTGCGGTGGCGGTAGCGCAAAATCTGCGCCACTTCCTCGCTGGCCTGCGGCACCGCCTCGGCGCTGACCGCCTGCACGAAAATCACGTCCACCTTGTCCGCCGGGGAGCGGCGCAGCAGCCGCGCCTGGGCGGTGGTCAACGGCACAATCACCTGGTTGTCCTGACTACCGAAGGCCGAACCGCCCTTCTCCTTCAGCACGCCGATCACCCGGAAGGGCTGCCCCTCCAGGCGCACGGTCTCGCCGGTGACGGCGGTTTTGCGCCCGAACAGGTCTTCCGCGACCTCCGCGCCCAGAATGACCACCGCCGAGCGTCCCAGCATGTGTTCCTCGTTGATGAACTCACCCTCCGCCAGTTCCTCGTTGCGGACGGGCTGGTAATCGGGGGTGACGCCCTTGATTTCGGTGTGGACGCTCTCCCCGAGGAAGGTGATCTCCCCGCCGCCGGTGAGCATCGGTGCGACCCCGGCGACCGAGGGCGCGGCGAAGGGGTCGGCGATGGCATCCGCATCCCCGAGGGTGAGCGGCTTGGGGTTGCGCACCTCCTCCGAGCCGCCGCGGAAAATGAAAATCAGATTGCTGCCGATGCCTTGAATCTCGCCGGTGATGGAATTCTCCGCCCCGGTGCCGATGGCGAGCATGGCAATCACCGCCGCCACGCCGATGACGATGCCCAAAATCGTCAGGCCGGAGCGCAGTTTGTTGGAGGTGAGGCTTTCCAGGGCTTCAAGTACGGCTTGCCAGAAGTTCATAAGGTTTTCTCCGATGCCCCACCCCCGGCCCCTCCCCCTGTGGGGGAGGGGAGAGTAGTTTGACGTTTGGGTTTGCGTGCGCAAAGCGCACGCAAACCCAAACGTGATCACTTTGCCCCCCTTCCTTGGGGAAGGGGGGACAGGGGGGATGGGGAAAATACATCAAGTTTCCTTCTCCACCACTCCATCGCGGATGTGGATTATCCGCTGGGTGCGGGCGGCGATTTCAGGGTCGTGGGTGACGATAATCAGCGTGGTGCCGCGCTCGCGGTTCAGGTTGAGCAGCAGTTCCATGATTTCGTCGCCGGATTTGCTGTCCAGGTTGCCGGTCGGTTCGTCCGCCATGATGATGGCGGGATCGTTGACCAGGGCGCGGGCGATGGCGACGCGCTGCTGCTGCCCGCCGGAGAGTTCGTTGGGACGGTGCTTCATGCGGTCGCCCAGCCCGACGGCTTCCAGGGCCTCCCTCGCCTTTTGGCGGCGGCTGCCGACCTTGTAGCGGGCGTAGCGCAGGGGGAGTTCCACATTTGCCAGGGCAGTGGCCCGCGGCAGCAGGTTGAAACTCTGGAAGACGAACCCCACCTTGCGGTTGCGGATGTCCGCCAATTGATCGTCGGTCAGGTCAGCGATGCTCTCGCCGTCCAGGTAATACTCGCCGGAGGTCGGGCGGTCCAGGCAGCCCAGGATGTTCATCAGGGTGGATTTTCCCGACCCCGACGGCCCCATGATGGCGACCACCTCCCCGCGGGCGACGCGCAGCGACAGCCCGCGCAGGGCGTGGACTTCCACATCGCCCATCACGAACACTTTGGTCAGGTCTTTGGCTTCGATGACCCAGTCAGGCTCGGTGTTGCGGTGTTCTTGTGTCATGTTTTTCGATGGTTAGGTAATTGGGGGATCAGGGATTGGGTAATTGGGGATTGGGTAATTGGGAATTGGGGATACCTGATTCCCAATTACCTGATACCTAATACCTGCCCTGTACTTTACGGATGCCCCGCCGGACGCCCGCCGAAAGGCCCGCTTTGGGTGAATGTGGCAGGCGGGTTGAGCACGATGGTGTCGCCGGACTGCAAATCGCCGCCGACTACCTCGGAGTACAGGTCGGAGGATGCGCCCAGTTCCACGGGAACAGGTTCCATCATGCCGTCCTCGCCGAGTACGTACACCACGCGCTCGCCTTCGACCACCCGCACCGCCCGGTTGGGAACCAGCAGGGCGTTCTCGATCTGGCTGGTGACGATGTTGACCGCCGCGGTCATGCCGGGGCGCACCTGCTCGTCGGGGTCGCGGATTTCCACTACCACGGTGAAGTTCACCACCCCGCCGATGTTGCTGCCAACCAGGTCAACATCCACCACCTCGCCGTGGTACTCCACGCCGGGGATAGCGTCGAAACTCATCGTCACCGGCTGCCCCTCGGCAATCTGGTTGATATCCACCTCGGAGACCTCCACATCCACCAGCAGGCGGGAGAGATCATCCACCCGGAAGGCAGGCGTGCCGGGCGCGGCCTGGTCGCCGGGCTTGGCATCCACTAGCGTAACCTCGCCGTCAAACGGGGCCTTGATGAACGCCATATCCACGGTGGCCTGCGCGGCGGCAACACGCGCCTCGGCGGCGGCGATGTCTGCCGGGTCAGGGCCATCCTTGACGCGCTCGTACTCGCGTTGGGCTTCTTCCAGTTGGGCTTCCAGCAGGGCAACATCGGCTTCGCTGGGGCCGTCCTTGATGCGCTCGTAATCGCGCTTTGCCTGCTCCAGTTGCGCCTGCGCGGCGGCGAGATTGGCTTCCGCTACGGCGATGTCAGTCTCCGAGGCGGTGCCCAGCAGGGCGTTGAGTTGGCGCACGGCGAGGTCGTACTGCTGCTGGGCTTCGGCGAGTTTGGCCTGCAAGGTGGCGCGGGTCAGGTTGTCTTCCGGCTTGTTGGCGTAAGGCTCGTACTTTTCCCTTGCCCGGTTGAGCGCGTCCTCGGCGATGGTGACCTGCGCTTTGGCGGCGTCAATATCAGACTGGTTGGCCGAAGCATGTAAGTTGTTGACCTGCCGCTGGTAGTAATCCACGGCTTGCTGGGCGTCGGCGATGGCCTGCAAGGCCAGGGCTTGCTGCAACTCCGGGTTCAGCAGGTCTTCCAGGGCTTGTTCGGCGTTCTCCACAGCCTGCAACGCCTGGGCGCGCTGCAAATCCGAGTTCAGCAGGTCGTCGAGGGCCTTCTGGGCGCTGACCAAATCCGCCTGCGCCAGAATCACGTTCTGGGGCAGGGAGGTCTGCGCCAGCGAGGCCAGCACCTCGCCCTCGGTGACCGTATCGCCCACCTGCACGTTCACCGCATCCACCGTGCCCGAAGTCTGCCACGCCAGCAGCGCGGTCTGGTTAGAGCGCACCACGCCGGTCGCGCCGATGGTCGCGGTCAGCGTGCCGTAATCCACCTCGGCGGTTTGCAGGTCTGCCAGCAGTTTTTCCTGCGCCTTTTGTTGACTGATTGTGAACCAGGCGTACCCGCCGCCCACAATCAGGATCAGCACCAGGGCAATGATGATAAATTTTTTCATAACGTTTCTCCATGCACGGGTTGCAGGGTAAAGGTTGTAGGCTGCCGGTTATCGGGCAAACTTTCAACCCGCACTCTCAACTCACCACTCCCGACTCCCGACTCCCGACTCTCGACTCACCACTCACAAATCACTCCGGCGGATTGAGCACTACCAGATCGCCTTCCTTGAGATCACCGCTGAGGACTTCGCTGTACCCGTTGGCGGATACCCCTAAAATCACGGGGACGGGCGTGAGGGAACTTTCAGAGGCTTGCCCGACCGAAAAGAACGGCAGCCCCTGGCGGGTTCCGTCAAGCGGCTCCCCTTCGGGGGGGAGCACGTAAACCACGCGTTCCCCGTTCAGCATCCGCAGGGCGCGGCTGGGGATCAGCAAAACGTCCTCCATCGAGCGGGTGATGATCTGCACGTCGGCGGTCATCCCCGGCCTGACGGCTTCATCCGCATCCAGAATTTCCACCGTGACCGGGAAGGTGGTCACGCCGCGGGTTTCCACGCCCACAGGGGCAACCTCCACCACCCGGCCGCGGTACTCGCGGGCGAAAACGCCATCCAGGGTGATCACTGCCTCCTGCCCGACCTGCACCCGGTTGATGTCCACTTCCGAGACGCTGGCATCCACCAGCAGGCGGGAGAGGTTATCCACGCGGAAGGCGGGTGTGCCGGGCGCAACCTGGTCGCCGGGGCGGGCGTAAACTTCGGTGAGCGTGCCGCTGAACGGCGCGGTGATCTGCGCCTGGGCGGCGACGGCCCGCGCGGCGGCGATCCGGGCTTCCAGCGCGGCGACGTCATCCGGCGGCGGCCCGTTTTTGACACGCTCGTATTCGCGGCGGGCGTCGTCCAGTTGCGCTTGCAGCACGGCGAGGTCGGCTTCGCTGTAGCCGTCCTTGATGCGCTCGTACTGCCTGCGGGCATCGTCCAGTTGCGCCTGCGCGGCTTCCACCGCGGCCTGGGCAACGGCAACATCCAGCGGGTCGGGCGGTTCCAGCAGGTCGTTGTACTTGTTGACTGCCCGCTCGTAGCGCAACTGCGCCTGCGGGAGTTGCAGGTTCAGCCCGTCGAGCATTTTCTGGTACATCTTTTTGCTTTCCCAGGGGTCAAATGGGCCTTTTATTTTCTGCTCGATGCGGGCAATTTCGCTTTGCAAATCGGTCAGTTTTTTTTCGGCCAGCAGCATGTTGGCATACGCCTGCTCAATAGCGGATTGCGGCACGGGCTTGGTGAGAATTGCCAGTTGGAGTTGGGCGTCTTCCAGGTCGGCCTCGGCGGCGGCAACCGCCTGGAGCGCCGCAGCCTGGGCGGCTTCCGGGTGTTGGGCGTCTTCCAGGGCTTGCTCGGCCTTTTCAACGGCTTTCAGCGCCTGCGCCTGGGTCAGCGAGGTGTTGAGCAAATTGTCCAGTTGTTTTTGGGCTTCCGCCAGATTGGCCTGCGCCAGAATGACATGGCCGGGGAGCGTGGTGTCGTCAAGCTCCGCCAGCACCTGCCCGGCCCGGACAGCCTCTCCCGGCTGCTCCGCGAGCGTCCAGGCAACCCGCCCGGAGGTCTCCCAGGTCAGCAGCGCGCTTTGCTCGGAGCGCACCGTCCCGCTGGCCTCCACCACGGAGGAGAGCGTGCCGCGCCGGACGGGTTCGGTCTCCAGCCCGGCGAGTTGAGCCTCCGCCCGTCGCTGCGCGCTGGCGCCAATCACGGCAAACACGCCGACCGCGAGGGCGAGAAAAATTGCGAGGGGGATGAGAAACTTTTTCATGCGGGCTGGGGGTTGGAAATTGGGAATTGGGGGATTGGGAATTGGGAGTTGGGGGTTGGGGGTTGGGGGGCGATTCAATCTCCAGTCGCTAATCCTTAATTTGCGTTTGTGCTTCTTCCAGGGCGGTGATGGCGCGGCCCAGCAGGTCAATCAGGGTTTCCTGCTCCTCCGGTTCCAGCCCGGAGAGGAAGATTTTTAGCATCCGGTTGTGATGCTGTCGCAGGGTTTCCAGATAGCGGTATCCTTTTTCGGTCGGGTAAAGTGGGCGGGCGCGGCGGTCATGGGGGTCGCTGCGCTGTTCCAGCCAGCCGTCTTCGACCAGACGGCGCACGCCCACACTGATGGTCGGCGGGGTAACATGCAGCCCTTTGGCGATGTCGCGCACGCCGCAGCCGGGAGAACGCGCCACCCAGCGGAGTACGGCTACCTGCGGCATACTCAGCGGAAACTCATCCGGCGGCCTCAGCACAGGGATAGCCCGCATTCGCTGGAGAAGTTTCAGCAGGCGTTCTTCAGGGGAGGCGAGGGGATCAGGCATTTTCGGTGTCCAGACAGTTAGTTAATCTAACTAACTGTTGAATTCTATCTGTTTTTCAGTGCCTTGTCAATACCGTGTTTGCGCTACCAGGAGTTGTGGTAAGATTCGCCGGTGTGAGGAGGGAGGGCAGGGAAACAGGTATCAGGTGCCTGCCTTCTGTCGCCCTTCAATCTCCAATTTTCAATCTTCAATCTTCAATCCTTCAATCCTTGAGGAACCCGATGAAAAACTTTCGCGCAGAAATCCCGAACCATTTCAGTTTGCCGCGGCGCATCCGCCGCCTGGGCGAACTGGCTTACAACCTGTGGTGGACCTGGACGCCGGACGCCCAGCGGCTGTTTACGCAAATTGACCCCGATGTGTGGGAACGCACCTACCACAACCCCGTACGCTTCCTCCACCGGGTTGAGCGCGCCAAACTCAATGCCGTTACCCAAAACCTGTATTACCTGGATTTCTACGATGAGATTTTCCGCCAGTTTGACGCCTACATGAAGGCCGAAAGCACCTGGTACAGCCAGCACTTCGGCGATCATCAGCACGACCCCATTGCCTACTTCTCCACCGAGTTCGGCCTGCACGAAACCCTGCCCATCTACGCGGGCGGGCTGGGCGTGCTCTCCGGCGACCACATCAAGGAAGCCAGCGACCTCGGGCTGCCGATGGTGGCGGTCGGTTTTCTCTATACGCGGGGCTACTTCTCCCAGCACATCACCGAAGACGGCTGGCAGGAGGCCCGCAACATCCGGCTGGATTTCAGCGAACTGCCGGTGATGCCCATTCTCGACGAGGATGACCAGCCCCTGACGATTTCTGTGGAACTCCCGGGGCGGGAGGTGCTGGCTCGTTTGTGGGAGATTCACGTTGGACGGGTTCCTCTCTACCTGCTGGATACCGACGTGGAGGGCAACACCCCCGCCGACCGCGAACTGACCGCCCGCCTTTACAACAGCGACCTGGATGCCCGCATCTCCCAGGAGATCATCCTCGGCGTGGGAGGCGTGCGCGCCCTGCGGGTGCTGGGCTACAACCCCAAAGTCTGGCACATGAACGAGGGCCACTCCGCCTTCATGGGGTTGGAACGCGCCCGCGAAATCGTCGCCGCGGGGCACACCTTCGAGGAGGCGGTCGAACAGGTACGTAAATCCTCAATTTTCACCACCCACACCCCCGTCCCCGCCGGGAGCGACGAGTTTCCCCTCTGGCTGATTGACAAATACTTCTCCCACCTGTGGCCTGAACTCCACCTGGACCGCGAAAAATTTGTTGACCTCGCCCGTCACGAGATGCCCTGGGGCGAGACCTTCAGTATGCCCATTTTGGCGTTCCGCTTCTCCGGGCAGCACAACGGCGTCTCGGAACTGCACGGGCAGGTCGCCCGCGAGATGTGGCAGTTCCTGTGGCCGGGGCGCAAACCGGATGACGTGCCGATCACCTACATCACCAACGGAGTCCACACCGGAACGTGGATGGCGCGCCGCCTGTATCATCTGCTGGATGCCTACTTCCCCGAAAACTGGCTGGAACGGGTGGACGACCCTGAAATCTGGGAGCATATCGAAGACATCCCCGACGCCGAATTCTGGGAACTGCGCCGTCATCTCAAGCGCAAACTGGTATCCTACATGCGCGACCGCGCCCGCAAGCAATGGCTGAACCTGCGCGTTCACCCCGTTCAGGTGGTTGCGGCGGGTACGCTGCTCGACCCCTACGCCCTGACCATCGGCTTCGCCCGCCGCTTTGCCACCTACAAGCGCGCCAGCCTGATTCTCAACGACCTCGACCGTCTGCTAGGCATTCTCAACCGGCCCAACACCCCGGTGCAGATCGTCTTCGCGGGCAAGGCGCACCCCGCCGATGAACCCGGCAAACTGCTCATCCAGGAGGTTTACCGCGCCGTCAAAAAAGCCGAAAACGGCGGGCGGCTGGTCTTCCTGGAAGATTACGACATGAACCTGGCGCGTTACCTCGTCCAGGGGGTGGATGTGTGGCTGAACACCCCGCGCCGCCCCAACGAGGCCTCCGGCACCTCAGGACAGAAAGCCGCCCTCAACGGCGTACTCAACTTCTCCGTGCTGGACGGCTGGTGGCGGGAGGGTTACAACGGGCGCAACGGCTGGGCTATCGGTGACGATACCGACCTCGACGACCCCGACGAGCAGGACCGCCGCGACGCCCTCAGCCTCTACGACACCCTGGAAAACGAGATTATCCCGCTCTACTACAACGAGCGCTCCGCCGACGGCCTGCCCGGTGACTGGATCGCCCGTATGAAAGAGGCCATGCGCACGCTGGCGCCGCAGTTCAGTATGCGCCGCATGGTCAAGGAATACACCGAGCGGATGTACCATCCGGCGATGGATGTGTGAATGGCAGTTGAAAGTTGAAGGTTGAAAGTTACAGGTTCAACCTTCAACCTGTAACCTGTAACCTTCAACCGCTGCACCCCATGGAACTCACCCTCAACGCCATCACCGCCGCCGCCCTGATCTTCGCCCTGCGCGTGGTCGAGATGACCATTGGCACGCTGCGGATCATGTACGTGATTCGCGGGCAGAAGGTCATTGTCTGGATGCTGGGCTTTTTGCAGGCCGGTATCTTCGTCTTTGCCATCGGCACGGTGATGACCAATCTGGACAACCCGCTCAACTACATCGGCTACGCGGCGGGATTCGCCACCGGCAACGTGGTCGGCATGTACCTGGAGGGCAAACTGGCGGTCGGCCACACCCGATTGCACATCATCAGCCCGCGGCGGGGCACCGCCATCGCCGAAAAACTGCGCGAGGCGGGGTACGCCGTCACCGAGGTGCCCGCCCGCGGGCGCGACGGCATGGTCACCATGCTGGAATGCAGCGTCCGCCGCCGCAAAGCCCCGGAGGTGGATAAACTCGTCCGCGAGGTAGATGATTCCGCCTTCATCACCGCCGAAGATGTGCGTCCCGTCCGCCGCGGCTACTGGAGAGCGTAACGTCATCCGCGGCTTTCTATCGTTTTGTGGTTGCCCGGTTCGATGGCAAATGTAGAGCGGATTGTCAATCCGCTCTACATATATTTTCGCGAAACCCGTCATGTCCCTCACTCGCCGCGATTTTCTCAAACTCAGTGCCCTGACCCTCGGCTCGCTGGGCGCGCTGGCTTTCTCACCCTACCCCGATCCGCGGGATGAGCGTGAAATCCCCCTGCTGCCCATCGCCCGCATCGCCGTGGACCGTCAGACTGCCATCTACCGCGAGCCGCGCGAGCACAGTTGGGTGGTGCGCTGGACCCTGCAAGACGAACTGCTGAACATCTACTACACGCTCACCCCGCCCGATGGCCCCGCCTACAACCCCTTCTGGTTTCGGGTGTGGGAGGGCTACATCCACAGTGCCTACGTTCAGACGGTTTACTATCGCTACAACACCCCGCTGGAAAGCGTCCCCGAAAGCGGGCAACTGGCCGAGGTCACGGTGCCCTACACGCAGGCTTACCAGTTCAGCCGCGCCGATGGCTGGCAAAAGCACCATTTCCGCCTGTATTACGAGACCACCCACTGGATCACCGACGTGGTCGAAGGCCCCGACCGCCAGCCCTGGTATCAACTGACCTCCGAAGTCACCGACTATCTGATTTACTACGTCCCCGCCACCCATTTGCGGATCATCCAGCCCGAAGAGATCGCCCCCATCTCGCCCGACCTGCCCTGGGAAGCCAAGCGCATCGAGATTTCCCTGGAACGGCAGTTTTTGACCGCCTACGAGGGGGATACCGTGGTTTTCGGGGCGAAAATCTCATCGGGTTTGGGGCGGCGCGATGTCCCCGCAGGGACGCGCACCCCCAAAGGGGAATACACCATCACCTCCAAATCTCCCTCGAAGCACATGGGGAGCCTCTCCGCCTCAGGCGCGCCGGGGAGTTACAGCCTGCCGGGTGTCCCCTGGACGAGTTTTTTTATCTACGATTACGGCGTCGCCCTGCACGGCACCTTCTGGCACAACAATTTCGGCGTGCCGATGAGCCACGGCTGCATCAACATGCGCAACGCCGATGCCAAATGGCTGTTCCGCTGGGTGACGCCGGTTTACGAATACCCCGTCAGCGACCGCCGCGGCTGGGATGTGCGCGGCTACGGCACCCGCGTGAGCGTTGTGTAAGGGGGGCGTTTTTTCCCTCACCCCCGGCCCCTCTCCCTAAGGGAGAGGGGGGAGGCCCACCGCGCTGAGCGCGGGTGGTGCGGATTGCCAATCCGCATTACGGCGTATCCGTTCATCCGCTTCGCGTCAGCAATCCGCTGCCTGCTTAACCGAAGACTGGCAGTCCTCGCAGGACTGCCAGTCTTGTGCTTCCGCTCGACGCGATGATAACCTTCGCGCTGTGCCTGCCGAAGCCCGCACGTCTTGACGCTCTGCCAAAATTGAGTAGAATACATGAACATTTGAGCAAGTATTCATGTATTCGTTTCGACACGGAGAGCACGGAGAAAACGCTTTTCACTCCACCATCCACGCACTCATGCCCCACTCTCCACGACCCGAACCATGCCCGGACTCACTGACCCCCAGGCATCCCAACTCGCAGAACTGTTCCGCGCCCTGAGCGACCCCAGCCGGGTGCGCATCATCGCCGCGCTGATTGACGGCGAAACCAACGTCGGTGCGCTGGCCGAGATCGTCGGCATCAGCGAATCGGCGGTTTCGCACCAACTCCGCACCCTGCGGCAGATGCGCCTGGTGCGCGCCCGCAAGCAGGGCCGCGAGGTGTACTACGCCATCGATGACGACCACGTGAATGAACTCTTCCAGCGCGGGCTGGATCATGTTCAGGAGCAGTAAGTGGCGAGTCGGGAGTCGAGAGCCGCGAGTCGGGAGTTGCAAGTTTGCAGGTGTGCATGTTCGCATGTAGCATGTGAACTCCCACTCACCAATCCCTGATCCCTGCTCCCCAATTCCCAACCCCCATGCCCGAAAAAACCGTTGAACTTGAAACCCGCGTCCTGCTCCCCGAAGTTACGGACGCGCACGACGAATGCCTGATCCGCCTGCAAGATGCGCTGCGCGCCCGGCGGGGCATCACCCACGTCCACCTGGAGCGCGACGGCGGCAAACCGCGGGTGTGCATCCATTACAACCCGAACCAGATCAGCCTCAAAGCGGTGGAACGCACCGCCCGCAAAGCCGGCGCCAAACTCTCCGGCCGCTACCGGCACGAGCAAATCCCCTTCGAGGGGATGGACACCGCCGACGAAGCCCCGTACCTGCGCCGCGCCCTGGAGCGCATCCCCGGAATGCTGCACGCCAACGTCAACTACGCCGCCGGGCTGATTTTCGCGGCTTACGACACCCGCGTCTTGCAGCCCGAAACCATCGCCGAAGTTCTGCGGGAGCAGGGCATCCGCCCGCTGGGC
>CAZPSL010000171.1:0-15490 GCA_964589145.1 uncultured Anaerolineales bacterium | reverse complement strand
CCAGGACGCGCATCAGGGGCGCCAGTTGACGGGCGTAGTGCCGCATACAGGAATCGGGATGGATTCCAGGCCACGAATAGCAGGTCACCGTGGTACGGCGGTTCCCGGAAGGGATGCTCTCCGGGACGAGTTCATCCCATTTGGGATCATCCGGCTCGAAGATGTACTGGTCGAGGTTCCCCTGCGGGATGCCCTCGATGCCGCGCACCACCGGCGGGGTGCTGTCCAGCGTGTAGGGGTCTACCGCCAAATCCACCACCACGGCGTGCTCCGGCAGCCAGGCAATCCACTCGTTGGGCACCACCGGCTTTGATGAATCCCGCCGCTGGGTGGCATCCACAAGGATATCGGCCTGCTCGAAGAGGAAGCGCATGGTTTTCGGGTTGGCGGTGACGTTGCGCCCCACAGAAACCGCCACCGCTCCGGGGCCGCCCGCCGCCATGTGGGCGTTGTTGCGCTCCACGTTGCCGAGTTTGGTGGCCGCGTCAATGGCGTGTTTGCCGACCATGCCGGTGCCCAAAATCAGCGTGCGGATGGGCTGACCGTCCGGGCGCACCAGGCCGGGCCAGCGCTTTTCGAGCACGTCGTAGGCGGCTTCCAGCCCGTTCCAGGCGACGGCTTTCATGTTCTCCACCAGGCGGATGTTGTCATCGTTGACGATGCTATCCATCGAGATGGATTTGATTTTGAGTTTTTTCAGCAGCGCCACCCGCTTGGGACGGGTGGGGTAGTGCAGCATGGAAACCAGCACCGCCCCCGGCTTGAGCAGTTTGAACTCCGGCTCATGGGGCGAGCGCAGGATAATCACCACATCCTGAGCGAAGGCATCTTCACGGCTGCACTGGTGGATGTTGGGGTTTGCCTGACGGTACTCCTCGAAGGTGTACCCCTGACGGGAGCCGTACCCCTCTTCAATGTAAACCTGCAAGCCCAAATCGGCCATGAACTGAATGAAATCCGGCAGGAAGACGCGCTTTTCTCCGGCTTCCTGCTTCATGCGGGGAAATCCAACGGTCTTTGGTTGCATCGGTGTCCTCCTGTGTGGTCAGTGGTTCAGTGTTGCGGTGTCAAGTGTTGCGGTGCCCGGTGCTCCTGCCGCCTGATTACCTGATTACCTGACTGCCTGATTACCCATCCTTGCGCCACCGCGAGAGCATCGCCCGGCTGATTGCCCGCTCGAAGAAATTGCCCTGCGGGCTGATTTTTGCGACACCGCCTTTTTCGATGATCGTCCGCATCAGAGGGGCAATCTGCTTGCCGTAAACTTCCATGCATGCCTGGGGATGGATGCCCGGCCAGGAGTAGCAGGAAACCGCCACCCTGCGGTTCTCGGTGGAGATGCAGGAGGGGATGCGGTCATACGCCGGGTCGTCGGGCATGAAAACGTACTGGTCGAGGTTCCCCTGCGGGATGCCCTCAATGCCCTTGACTTCGGGCGGGTCGGTGGTGCAATCGTAAGGGTCTACCGAAAGGTCTACCAGCACGGCGTGTTCCGGCATCCAGCCGATCCACTCGTTGGGGATGACCACTTTACTCTGGTCGGGGCGCTGGGTGGCATCCACCAGAATGTCGGTGTGGGAGAGAATTTCGCGCATCCACCCGGCGTTGCCGGTCAGGTCGTAGTCAATGGCAGTGACCTGTACGCCCGGCACGCCGCCGGAAGCCAGACTGCGCCACAAGTTGAGATTTCCGTAGCGGTTTGCGGCCTGGACGGCGTGCATCCCGACCGCGCCGACCCCCAGGATGGCAGCGTACACCGGCCCCCGTTCGGGACTCTCCAGCCCCGGGGCGGGATAGGTACGGTGCAAAACCTGGAATCCGACCTCCAGCCCGTTCCACGCTACGGAACGCAGGTTCTCCACCAACCGGCGGCCGACATCGTCCTTGATGGAATCCAGCGAGACCGCCTCGATGCCCAACGCCCGCAGCAGTTCCACCCGCTGCGGACGGGTCGGGTAGTGCAGCATGGAGATCAGAGTCGCACCCGGCTTGAGTTTGCACAGATCGGCATCCGAGGGGCAGCGCAGCACCAGGACGATATCCTGCCGGTAAACCTCGTCATGCACGGCAAAGCGAATTCTGGCATCCGGTTGCAGATAGGCGCCGGCGTCGATTCCCATTCCGGAACCGTAGCCGTACTCCAGCACCACGTCCACGCCGTATTCCGCCAGTTGATGCACGAAGGCGGGCAAAAAATCTCGCCTTTCGCCATATTCCGCGTGCATACGCGGCAACCCGATGGTGAGTGTTTTTGTGCTCATGTCTGCTCTCCAGGTGTGAACAGGAATACTGTTGCCGGGGACAACTGCACAAACTCTGTCCCGAAAAGTTTACCATAGGTCGGCGCCCAATCCCCCGTCATTCTTGAGCAGGGAGGCAGGCAAATATTGTAGAAATTGGACAGTCGTATGGGCGCTGCTTCCTTTCCCCCTACCCAACCCTCCCCCCGGCGGGGAGAGGGCAAGGGAGGGGGGAACACCGGCGTTCTACATCTTTTGCTTGCACCCCTCGAACAGGGAAGCAGGCGAGTTTTGTAAAATGACGGTATTTTCCCTCCCCTTCCCTCCTAAAAATTTCCGCTTTGGCTCCCATCTCCAAAACGGAGAAGGGAGCCAAGCCATTAAATCAGCCCGACATCGGCGTTAAATTCCTCAATCAGTGCATCCATTTCGGGGATCTGCTCACGGATGGATGTCCAGTAACTGCGATCGTACCACTGGGCCTGAATCTCGTCGTAGGTCCGGCCTTGCTGCTCCACCCAGGTGAAATACTTGAGATGGTGAACGCGGCGGCGGTCGGTATAGCGCAATTCGAGCATGTTATCCGTGGAGGCACCCTTCAGCCAGCGGTTGAAATCCACAGCGGCATCGGTCGCGGTGTATTCGCCGTGTTCCGCGTGCATCTCCCGCAGGCGGGACTGGTACAGTTCCATCGAGTCGGTCAGGACGGTGAGCATGATGTCGTTCTCGTCCATCTCGTAGTATTTGGCGGCCTTGATCGCCGTCAACACATTGGAGATGCCGGAAAAGCCCATCAGGTCAAGTTGGCCGACCAGTTCTTCCGGCACACCCTGGCTAACCAGATACTCGCGCCCGGCCTTTTCGTTGAACAGGCGGGCCAAATCCACCACTGCGTTATCATCGATGGCGACAATCATATCGGTATTCTTGGTATTGTGAATCCAGGGCACATGCTTATCACCGATGCCCTCAATGCGATGCGCGCCATACCCGTTTTCGAGCAGGGTCGGGCATTGCAGGGCTTCGCTGGCGACCACCTTGCTGTCGGGGAAAAGTTGCTTCATGTAGTCGCCGCTGGCAATCGTCCCGGCAGAACCGGTGGCGGAAGCCAGGCCGCGGTAAGTATCCTGCGGTCCCATGATCTCGTTGAGCACTTCTTCCATCGCGTGGCCGGTGACTTCGTAGTGCCACAGGTAATTGCCAAACTCGTCGAACTGATTGAAGATCATCAGATCCTCGCCGGATTCGCGCAGTTCCCAGCACTTGTCGAAAATTTCTTTGACATTGGATTCGCTGCCCGGAGTCCGGATTACCTCTCCGGCGATATTCGCCAGCCACTCAAAGCGCTCCTTGCTCATCTCTTCCGGCAGAATCGCGATGGATTCACAGGCCAGCAGGGCCGAATCATACGCCCCGCCGCGGCAGTAGTTGCCCGTGGAAGGCCAAACCGCCTTCTGGGTGGTCGGGTCGAATTGGCCGGTCACCAGCCGGGGGACGAGACAGCCAAACGCCGCACCAACCTTGTGTGCGCCGGTGGGGAACCATTTGCCAACCAGCACAATAATGCGGGCCGGAACCCCTGTCAGCGAGGAAGGCAGTTCCAGATAGTTGACATCACCGAACCCGCCGCCGCTGGGCTTCGGTTCATTGTGCCAGGTGATGCGAAACAGGTTGCGGGGATGCACATCCCACAGCCCGATGCCCTTCAGTTCTTCCTTGATATGATCGGGAATCAGGGAAGGGTCTTTCATCTGAGCAAAAGTGGGGATGATAATGTTGCGCTCGCGGGCACGCTGCACAGCCCGCTCGCGGCGGTCGGGGTGGATGGTGAGGTCTATGGTGTACATGATTTCTCCGTGAATAGTCGGGTGGGTGGGCAGTCGGGCGGCTCCGCCTCATAATCGGCAACGGGACTGCAAGGCAATCGGGCTACGCGGCTGCTGCAAGTTGTCTGACAACTGGATTATAACCCATTGCGGACGATTGGCAAGCGTTTTTTTGTTGGCGGGTGCAGGCAAATGTTGTGAAAATTGGGCAGTCATATGGGCGCTGCTTCCTTTCCCCCCGCCCTCACCCCTAACCCCTCTCCCGAAGGGAGAGGGGAACCAAAGCGGAAAATTTTGGGAGGCCCGAGGCGGGGGGACCACCGGCGTTCTACATCTTTTGCTTGTCCTGTTCGCCAAATGAAGACTGGCAGTCCTGGCAGGACTGCCAGTCTTGTGTGCGGGGCGAGGGAAACACATAGGAATTTCTACAACATTTGTCTACACCCTTCGCTGATTCGCTGACTCGCTGACTCGCTGATTCCTCATTCTGTGCTAGAATCCCCCCATGAGCAACGTCAAAGTCGTGGCAACCAACCGCAAGGCGCGGCACCACTATTTCCTCGGCGACACCTACGAAGCCGGGATCGCCCTCAAGGGCAGCGAAATCAAATCCATCCGTGCCGGGCGCATCAGCATCAACGAGGCTTACGTCCAAATCGAGGATGGGGAAGCCTGGCTGATGGATTCACATATCGCCCCCTACGACCAGGCCAGTTACTTCGGGCACAAGCCGCGCCGCAAGCGCAAACTGCTGCTCCACCGGCGGGAGATCAACCGCCTGTGGAACGAGGTCCGCAAAAAGGGCGTGACCATCGTGCCTACGCGGGTTTATCTCAAGGATGGCCTTGCTAAGGTGGAGATCGCCGTCGCCCGCGGCAAGCGTCAGTACGACAAGCGGCAGGAGATTGCCAAACGCGACGCCCAGCGTGAAATGGAGCGCAACCTGCGCCGGAGGGACTATTGACCCCGCGCAAGCCCTGGAGCAATCTCCATCTGCCGCCCCCGAATAACCCGGCAGGAGTTTACACCATCGGGAGCATCAACCAACTGCCCGACGCGGAGAAGCGCGCCATCTACGCCAGAGCGGTTCCCCCGCAACTGCTGGAGAAATACACCATCCCCGCGGAGATGTTCGACACCGAGGGGCGCGATCTGCTGCGCCTGGAGTGTCCGCGGGGAAGCACCGATGCCGAAATTGCGCTCTTCCACGAGTACGGTTTCCCTGATCCGGTGCTGCACGGGCACATTACCGACACGCTCAACGGGCAGATTCACATCCTGTTTTACCAACTCAATGACCCGTTTTCGCCCCGTTTTGACGTGGACCGCACCCCGGACGGGCGCGACACCCAACTGGGAACCGCCTGCCGCAACCTCGAGGCGGAGGCCGCCGCCCTGCGGGCCGGACTGGCGCCGGGGCAGATCCGCCGCGGCCCCCATCTGCTGCGCGCCGCCATGCGTACGTTTGAAGAATTTGTCCGCACTTTGGGGCATGACCTGCACTTTGCGGAGCCGCTTTTCTATCACAATGCGGTCATCTTCGAGCGGTTCGGCTTCGCCTACCAACGCGGCCGCCGTCTGATGGAGCGCATCCAGCGCGGCTTTGCCCCCGGCGGCGACCTGCTTCCCCTGCTGGATGGCAGCACCCCTTTCCGCCAGCCCGAGGCGGCGCACAGCATCCGCCTGCGTTCCTGGGCGATTCACGACGGCATCCTCGGCGAACCGTTCCGCGATGTGACCATGTACAAGCGCGTCGGCGTGGATGCTGAAGTTTCCACCTGTCCCGATGTGGCCTGGTGATTGACGACAAGGACTGGCAGTCCTGGCAGGACTGCCAGTCCTGATAGATTTGGAGACGCGATGCTTTCCAACAACTACCTTGCCCTCTTCATCACCTTTGCCGCGGCCCTCGCCTGGCTGCGGATCAACGATTTCGCCGCCCACCGCGGCTGGATCAGCAACCACCTGAGCCGCAAGATCATCCACATCGGCACCGGCCCGATTTTCGTTCTCTGCTGGCTGCTGTTCAACGATGCCGCCTCAGCCCGCTACCTCGCCGCGCTCGTTCCGGGGCTGATCACCGTGCAGTTTGTGCTGGTCGGGCTGGGCGTAGTCAAGGACGAAGCCGCCGTCCAGGCGATGACCCGCACCGGCGACCGCCGCGAAATCCTGCGCGGCCCGCTGTTCTACGGCATCGTTTTCGTGGTGCTGACGCTCTGGTACTGGAAGGATTCCCCCATCGGGATGACCGCCCTGATGCTGATGTGCGGCGGCGACGGGCTGGCGGACATTGTCGGACGCCGCTGGGGAAAGCGCAAACTCCCCTGGGCGGCGGAAAAATCCTGGATTGGTTCGCTGGGGATGTTCTTCGGCGGCTGGAGCCTCGCTCTCGGAATTTTGGGGGCCTACCTGCTCGCCGGGGTTTTCCCTGGCCCCCTGGGGGATTACCTGCTCCCCGTGACCCTGATTGCGCTCGCCGGAACCGCGGTGGAATCGCTCCCCTTCCGCGACGTGGACAACATCACCGTCACCCTGACCGCCGTGATTTTGGGCGAGTTGCTGTTCTGACACAGGACTGGCAGTCCTCAGAAAACTTACCGGCGGCGCAAAAGCGAAATCACCAGCCCGAAAAAGCCCACCACCAGCAGCCCGGAGATTACAAAGCCCATCGGCAGCCCGCCGGTTCCGGTGGGGATGTCCTCTGCCGGGAAGGTGGGGATTGCCAGCGGGGGCGGGGCGGTGAAGGTCGGCATCCGTGTGGGGGGGATATCCACCACAAACTGGGAGGCCAGCGTAGGGTCAATCGTCGGGGTCACGCGCGGCGTTGGGGTAGGCGGAATTTCAACAATCGGCACATCTCCATAAAGTTGCACCAGCGGGGCGTACACCCATCCCTGCCCGTTTTCTGCACCCGGATAAACAATCAGCACCCAGGTTCCTCCGGCGGTTCTTCCCAGCGCGGGGGCTTGCTGACGGTTGAGCAGCACCCCGATCAGCGGGTAATCCGTCCCCGGCCCGGAGCGCACGTTGATCTGGTCTTCCGGGTCGGAAACCACAATGATGTACGGTCCGGCTGGCGTGCCGGTGACGGTGGGGATATCCACAGTAGGCTGCTGTTCCAGGCCGGAAGCGGCACCGCCCGCCTGTGCATTTTGAATCAGAATCAGGAGTGCGGCAGCGGCCAGCAATATCACCGGCAGGGAGAATTTCAGAATGCGTCTCATGGTGCTCCGTTGTTTGCAAAAATATTGTGCGCTCAAACGTATCGGATTTGTTGCAAAGTGATTTTTCGGACAGGTTTAAGTATATCACTGGAAGAGCGTGTGCCAGTGTGCCCACACCCCTTTTCGGAGGGTGCAAGCAAAAGATGTAGGACGACGGTGTTCCCCCCACCCAACCCTTCCCCTGCCGGGGTGGGGTGTTCGGTGCCTGTCCTGTTCGAAAAATGAAGACTGGCAGTCCTGGCAGGACTGCCAGTCTTGTGTGCGGGGCGAGAGAAACACATAGGAATTTCTACAACATTTGCTTGCGCCCCCTTTTCGGATAGGTTCTTATCCACAGCTCAGGTTAAGGTATAATGCAGGCAATGTCTGACCTTGTTGAAACTCCTTCCTTCTCCGATGATTTGCGCCGTTACGGCGGAATGCTATGGCACTGGGCCTGGCTGATTGTGCTGTCTGTAGTGCTGGCCGGAGGTGCCGCCTTTCTGGCCAGTCTCCAGATGACGCCAGTTTATCAGGCCACCGCCACCCTGCTGGTTAACCAGGCCCCATCATCAAATTCCAGTGAGTACGCCGCCTTGCTGACCAGTCAGCGGCTGGCGGAAACTTACGCCCAAATGCTGACTACACAACCCATTCTGGATGGCGTGGCAAAATCCCTGGGATTGAACATTCCTTTGCAAACACTTAAAAGTTACATCAGTGTTCAACCTGTGCGGGATACGCAGTTGATCCGGGTCGGCGTGCAGCACACCGATTCTGTGCTGGCAGCCCAAATTGCTAACGCCGTGGTTATCAACTTTGCAGAATACAACAAAAACTTCCAGGCCTCCCGTTATGCGGATACCGAGGCCAGTCTATCTGCACAACTGGATGAATTAAACCAGCGCATTCACGATATCAACCAGCAGTTACAAGCCATGGGAGACGACCCGGCTCAGGAATTGGAGCGCAACAAACTGGAAACCACACTGGCCCAAAATCAGCAATTGTTTGCGTCGCTGCTGCAAACTTACGAATCCGTACGACTGGCAAAAGCAGAATCAACTTCGGATGTGATACTGGTTGAACCGGCCATTCCGCCAAGCCACCCCATTCGCCCGAAGGTAATGCAAAACACCTTGTTGGCTGCGATTGTCGGAGGGATGCTGGCTGTGGGGTTGATTTTCCTTCTCGATGCGCTGGATAACACCATCAAAGGGCCAGACGATGTCGCCCGCCATTTGGGACTGCCCACCCTGGGAGCAATTGCCCACGTCAAAGGGCAGAACGGCAATCGAAAACCGGTCACCATCACCAAGCCGCGCTCACCGGTGGCCGAATCCTATCGCGCCTTGCGCACCAATATCCAGTTCGCCAGTGTCGATCGCCCAATCAATACGTTGCTGGTCACCAGCGTCGGCCCCGCTGAGGGGAAAACTACGGTGGCTTCCAACCTGGGTGTTGCCCTGGCTCAGGGAGGCAACAACGTCATCCTGCTGGATACCGATTTGCGCAAGCCGCAGATCCATCAACGGCTGGGGGTATCCAACCGAAAAGGGCTGACCTCATTGTTTATGCGTTCCAACATCCATTTGGATGGGGCAATGCAGACGACCGACGTGAAAAATTTGCACCTGATCACGTCCGGGAATTTGCCCCCGAACCCAGCGGAATTGCTCGGTTCCGAACGCATGATGCAAATTCTGGATCAACTAAAGAATCGCGCCGATGTCGTCATTCTGGATACGCCCCCAGTGCTTGTCGTGACCGACTCGGTTGTTTTGGGAAAACAAGTAGACGGAGTTTTGCTGGTTATCAAGGCCGGATCAACCAAGATCGCTGCGGCGCAACAAACGGTCAACCAGTTGCGGCGGTTGAACGTCAATATTTTAGGCGTGGTACTAAACGACATTCCAACCCGCGGAGCGCGCTACTATTACGCCAACAGCTATTACGTCTACCAGAGTTATTATGAACTTTCTGGACATAAAAGGGGAAAACTCTTCGGACGGCGGGAAAGATAAAGCAGACTATTTCCCGGCGCGTAACCAATCAGGCTCACCATTTACTTTCAACAATACTCCTCTGTATGAGCAGTGCTTCCGCAATCGAAAAAGGCGCACCTTTGTGCGCTTTTTTGCTTTTAACCGCTAACTATCCCCTTCCGGTTCCTTCTCCTTGACCAGATAAATCCCCGGCAAACTGATCAGCGTAGTCGCCCCCTTGATCAACACATTGCTGACAAAAATCGACCAGACCACTGCGTTGGGCATCGTCCCGCCAAAAGCCAGCCAGGCAAAGATCAAACTATCCACCGGCACGCTGACTGCATTGCTCACCAGCACTCTTGCCCACTGATAACGGTGCGTCACCCGTTCCACCCACAAACGGTAGCCTTCGGTGTCAATCAACTCCGAGACCACCTCCGCCAAGATGGAGGCAAACACAATCCGCCAGACCGGGGCAAGCACCATCCCGAACTCCACCTGCGGGCCGACGGACATATCCGGGGGCAGGATTGAGGTCAGCCAAAACAGCAAGGCCATGATAAGATTAAGCACCGCCACGGTGATAATCAGCGTCCGGGCAACGCGAATCCCGGCGGTTTTGTGAACCAAATCCCGCAATGTAAAAGTAAAGGGATAAACAAACGTCCCGGCATCCACTGAAAACCCGGCGACGGTCACAATCCGCAAACTGGCAATGTCCGCCATCATCTGAAAAGCGGCATACGCCGCGATGACAATTGAGGCTGAAACCATAATCGCTCCTGATACTGAACGTGGATGGCATTGACAGACATCATTCGTACCGGCACGATTGAACGCAAGTGCGTAACGCCATCCATTCTCATTATTCAAAACGAAAAACACCCGCGAATGGAGCAAATCTCACGATTTTGATTCAGGGCTTTCGTTGAAACGCAGGGGTCTGGGATTTTTATTTGCGTAATCCGTGCCATTCGTTGCATTCGCATTCCCCAGACAGCAGTGTTTGGTCTATCCGCAACTCAAGTTAGCATTTGCATCCCGCACGAATGAAAATGGCCGCCACGGTTAAGTGCTGTTCACCTGGTGACAGCCGACACCAGCAAAATGCGCTAAAGTTTACACCATTTCCATGAAAACCTCCACCCGTCAAACGATCGGATACCTTGCGGCCTACTTTATGCTCGGTGCAGTTATTGCCTCACTGGGGCCAACCCTGCCCGGCCTGGCAGCGAATACCGGCATCGCCATCGCCAGCATCGGAATTGTGTTCTCAGCGCGCTCGCTGGGCTACCTGTTCGGTTCGCTGCTGGGCGGCGCGCTCTATGACCGACTGCGCGGCAACGATGTGCTGGCGGCGGCAGCCCTGCTCTCCGCGCTGGCGCTGTGGACCATCCCGCTCATCGCCGTTTTCGTTGTACTGGCAACCGTTCTCTTCCTGATCGGCTTTTTCCAGGGGGCAACCGACGTGGGCTGCAATATGCAACTCAGCCGTGTTCACGGCAGCAGGGTCGGCCCGTACCTCAACGCCATGTTCTTCCTGGCCGGGGTGGGCAGTTTCCTGACCCCTTTGCTGATCGGCGCGCTCACCCTCGAACAAGGCTACCGCTTGCTAGCCATCGCCCTGCTGCCTGTTGCCGTGTGGCAACTGTTCACCCCCTCCCCCGCGATAGAAAAGCATGACCACGGCAACGGGGACAGCGCGCCGCTCGGTATTCTGCTGTTGTTCGCATTTCTGGCGTTCATCTACATCGGCACCGAGGTCAGTTACGGCGGCTGGATTTTCACTTATTTTCAGGCCAGCGACCTGGGTGACGAGGCGGCGGGATACAGACTCAACTCGCTGTTCTACCTGGCGATCACCTTCGGGCGGCTGCTGGCGATCCCGCTGGCAGCACGCTTCGCGGCACGGCGCATTCTGTGGATTTACATAAGCGGAGCGGTCTTCGGTGTGATGCTGATGCTTCTGCTCCCCGCACAAACCTGGAGCATCTGGGCTGGCACCGCCATCCTGGGGCTGAGCATCGCCGCCATCTTTCCGACTACGTTCAGTTACGTCGGGAAGATCACCAAATTCAGCGGCAGACAGACGGGCACGGTATGGGCCATCGGCAGCGCGGGCGCGATGCTGGTTCCCTGGGTCATCGGCAAAGTGATGGGCGGGATTGCCCCGCTCGGCATGATGGGGATTCTGCTCGTCCTGTGGCTCGCCGCGTTCGGATTGTTCTGGGGGCTTACCCGAGCGTCGCGCGCCTGCACAAAGGCAGGGTAAGGAAAACGCAGGGTTTTCTGCCCATCAGCCCCGTGAGGTCCAGAGGATGCGTCCCGGCTACGGCATCGCAGGAGTCTGCACAATTTTTCAGACCAGCAAATCGTTCTGGGCAGCCTTTGCATATCCCAAACGCAAAACACCCCGCCGGACATCCGCTGAGGTGTTTCGTCTTGGGCAAAATAGCCCGTATTTCATTGTCGGGATGGAGGGATTTGAACCCACGGCCTCGCCGACCCGAACGGCGCGCGCTAGCCGGACTGCGCCACATCCCGAAGCGGCGTGATTATATCCCAGCCCATTTGCTTTGACAACCCTGATTTTTCCAAAACATCCGTGACATTCTCGAAGAAAAGTTCATCCGCGTCACTCGTGCCTGATAAACGCACAGTGCGGCGCGCCGTCCGGGGAGCGTTTCAGGCGGGCGGTTTGCCTCACAGGGGCATCCAGCAACAGGCTTAGCAAAACGGCATCCAGGCGGCAAAGTTCAGGATGCGATGCCAAAATCGGGGCGTACGGGCAGTTTCGCAAAATCACCCGCGGCCCGTCGGGAGAAGCCTCCCAGGCGGCATGGTAATGCAGTTTGTTGAGATGCTCCACCGCCCGGTTCAGACGGGCGTGTGCGCTTTCCGGGAGACAGCAATTCCCCAATATCGCCGCGGCGATCCGCTCCAGGGCCGCATCCACATCCGGCGTGTCAGCCAGCACAACCGTCAGCAACGCGGCAGACAGCACTTCCAGGCTATTCTGCAAAGCCCTTTCGGTCAGACTGTAAAGTTGCATCGGATGCCCGCGCCCGCGCGTTTTCCGGGTGCCGACCACCTCCACCAGACCGGCTTCGCGCAAAATTCGCAAGTGGTGGCGAATGTTTGCCGCAGTCACCTGCAAGGCGCGGCTCATCTCCACAGGGGTTGCTACACGGTTGGTTTGCAGGTAATCGAGAATTTGCTGGCGGGTGAGTTGCATCACAGTTCCTGCCCGCACCACTCACAGCGTTTGGCATCGCGGGCGATCACAGCGTCACAATGGGGACACTTACGGCGTTGATCTTCAGGTAACGGGGCCCCCGCCAGATGCAGAATATCCTCCACATCCAGCGCAATCCCATCATCACGGGCGGAAGAGAACATCATCCTGGGGATCTGTTCAAGCACTTTGCCCATCCTGAGCCGCGGCTGCGAATCGTCCAAAGACGGAACGCGAAACCCTTTTTCCCGCAACTCCCGCAGGGATTCATCGTCCAGCCCGCCGGGGCGGTGCGGCGGCTCGATGCCCAGGGTTTCGATCAACTCCGGGGGCAGATCATCCCAGGGAGCAGTTGCTTCTGATTTTCCCGCGTCAGGCAGGTCGAACTCATGCCCGCAATCCAGGCAAAGCGCAAACGGCTCGTCTCTCCAATTTGTGGCCCGCACAACAAAACGGTGGTGACACACCGGGCAAGGCATCGGCACCAGGGTCTCTGCCGGGACAGTCGGCACCCGAAAGGTCAACGGGATTTTGGGGAACGCCTCGGTAAGCAGGATCACCGGCAGGAAATCCTCACCCAGAGATGCCCGCAGCCCGATGCCGCCATCCACCCCGACACGCACCTCCACCCGAATGCGATGCTCCCCCTGAGCCGAGGGCGGGATACCGCCGATACGCCACTTGCCGAGGGTTGTGCACTCCGCAATGCGCTCGGAGTTACCCCGCAGCAGATGCAGGTCAATTGAACGCTGGTTTTCTGCAAATGTTGTGAAGGTCTGTGCCCAGGTTGCGGGGACAATCCGCCCCGCGGGAAGAATTGGATACCCCCGTTCCGGGGAAACCTCCAGGTAAAGCGTCTCTTGCAAACGGAATGCGGATTTCATCTCAAGAACTTTCGGGATGCCACTGATATTCGGAGAGCGGGATACGGCCTTTGACGTCAAAACGCAGGTTACTGCTCACGTTTCTAGTATACATCAAGTCTGCGCCCGTCAAGCGCTGCGCGGCCATAGGAGATGTGTACTAATGAAGCCTGCGTTGCGGATGAGTTAGATGGTGCCGTCCGGGCAACACTGTGTGGAGCGGATTGGCAATCCGCTCTACATTTGCTTAATCCCGCCAAAACCGCTACACTAGCATTAGATGAAACCCATCCGCAACCTCCTGCTATTGCTTGTGCTGGTTTTGCCGCTGAGCGCGACCACCCGCAGTCAGGCTGACGCGCCTACAGGATGGCAGGAAGTCGGCGAGGGGATCGAGTACCAGAAGTTCCGCATCACTGATCCCGCGCCTGTGGACATTTTCGTGGCCCGCATGGAACGCGCCAACCCCGCGGTGACCATCGAGAGCAGCATTGCCCAGGGACAACTCTCCGGAGGCGTGGAAACGGTCAGCGGGATGGCAGCGCGCTATGATGGCGCACTCAACTTCTGGGGGCCGCCGACCGAGCCGGTCTCCCCGACCTGGGGTTCCACCAGCCGGGTAGTGGTTGCCATCAACGGGTTTTACTTCGGGGGCGGAGTCGAGCCGCCGGGCGTTCCCTGGAGCGGGCAAATCCATTCATCCTGGTACACCAAGCGTTACTCTGATACCGAAAGCCTCAGCGGATTCGTCTGGAATTTCGATCGCAGCACATTCATCGGGGAATGTGTTTACCACCCCGAAGACAAGCAATACGTTTACAATACCCGAACCGGAGCCTACCTGTCTCTGGACGGTCTCAACCGCCTGCGCGGGGAAAATGAACTGATACTCTACACCCCGCAGTACGACCTCGATACCGGCACCAGCGGCGGCGGGGCGGAGGTGCTGATTGAAGTTCACCGTCCCGCGCCTATCTCGGTCTTCTCCACAATGGCATACGGAATCGTGCGCCGGGTGCGGAGTTACGGCAGCAGCACGCCGATTCCCTTCGACCATGTGGTGCTCTCCGCCAGCGGCAGCCGCGCTGAGATACTGCGAACTGCTTTTCAGGTCGGTGACACGGTCGGTATCGCTCAGAAGGTCAAAGATTGCGACCTCTCCCCCACACATGATTGGAGCCAGACCTACGCCGGAGTCGGCGGGCAGTTCTACTTCCTGCGGGACGGCGTAATCTATCCCTATTCGGACAAAGACGAGGCAGTAGTCCGTGACCCCCGCACCGCCATCGCCTGCAATGACCAGTATGTTTTCTTCATCGTCGCCGACGGGCGCAATCCCGGCGTGAGCGAGGGCATGAATGTGGCGGAAATGGCTGCTTTCGCCAAAAACACGCTCGGTGCGGCCAACGGCATCATGCAGGACGGCGGCGGCTCCTCCACTATGGTGATCAACGGGCAGGTAGTCAACAACACCTATTGCAACAACGTCTACTGCACGCCCAAAATCTATCTGCCGCTGGTGGTCAAGGGCGGCACGTCCACGACAGCGCAGGACGCGCCCCCGCCAGAGCCGCTGACCGCCTGGAACGCAAATGCACTGCAACGGCTGGTCGCCAACGGGATGCTGATGGTGGTTGTCCAGCCGATGGAAAAATCCGCCAGCCCTTACGATCCCGGCGACCCGGTGCAAACGCTCGGCAGCGTTCCGGTGTACCTGGGGCCGGGCGACCCGCGCACCGCGCTCGACACAATGGAGGGAAGCGGCATCATCCTTGCCCCGCTCAACGGTCTCGGCGGCGTCTACGCCAAAGGGGCTTACTGGTGGCCGGTAAACTTCGGTGCAGTTGATGGCTGGGTGCGGGAAGGAAACATCGTTCCTTTGCTGAAATTCAGGGGGAAGAAAAAAGGGGAAACGCGGTAATCCCTGGCAGCCGTTCTTTCAGGTGGGGTTTCCCCGAAATAACCATACAAGGCAGACTGCCAATTCTTTCCATGGGTGCAGGCAAATGTTGTAGAAATTCCTATGTGTTTCCCTCGCCCCGCACACAAGACTGGCAGTCCTGGCAGGACTGCCAGTCTTCATTTTGCGAACAGGACAGGCACCGAACACCCCGCCCCGCCGGGGGGAGGGCAGG
>CAZPSL010000170.1:0-13351 GCA_964589145.1 uncultured Anaerolineales bacterium | reverse complement strand
TGAATCGGCGTACAGGGGGATGCTCAAAATCAGCGAAATGGAAGAGACCAGCCCCAGAATCGCCGCCAGCACCAGCCCCCATTGTGCTTTCAGGCGGCCTGGTATCGTGGTAATCAAACCCCAAATGCGGCGGAGAAAGTTCATGCTATGGCAAAATCCAGAATGCGGTCACGGGGTCACGGGGCAATCACCACTTGTCCCTCTTCCAGCCCGGAGATGATCTCCACGCGGTCATCGCTTTCGGCACCGATTTTCACATCCACCCGCTGCTGATAACCGTTCTCCTGCACCACCACAAATTTGCGTCCTTCAAAGGTGCGGATGGCCTGGGGCGGCAGCCAGAGCACATCTTCATGATGCTTCAAAACGATTGTGACCCGCATCAGGTCGCCGACCTTCAGCCCGGCTTCCTCGAAATCCACATTGAGCGCGATACGGGTGGTCTTCTCTTTGTTTTCGGCATCCGGTGGCAGGCCGTAAGGCAGGTAGCGGATGGTGCCGGTGTAAACCTCGCCGGGGCGGGAGGCCAGTTGCGCGGTCACCGCCATGCCGACTTCCAGATTTTGCATCACATCCGTGGAAAGGTTAGCGCTCAATTCCAGTTGACTCATGTCGGCGACCACCGCGTAAGGCTTGAAAGCATTCACCGCGCGGCCATCTGAAAGGTGCAGCGTGGAAAGCACACCGTCAAAAGGCGCGGTCAGTTGAGCATCGGCAATCGTCTTTTCGATGTCGGCGACGCCGATTTTGGTCTCCTCGTAGGCGATTTGCGCCAGTTCCAGGTCATTTTCCAGCAGGGTGCGCTGCGCCTCGTACTCGGCGGGGACGGGGTTCTCCTGAACGCGCTGCCACGCTGCCTCGGCGGCATCCAGTTGGGCCTTGGCGATCCGGTATTCGGATTGCGCTGTCTCGCGGATGTCCGCGGTGGATGAATTCTTGAGGGCCTTGTAGCAACTCTCCGCCTGCCGGAACGCCCTGCGGGCGGCAACCAGAGTTTGCTGCGCCTGCCCCAAAACCATCTCCGCCGAAGGCTGCTCCGCTAAAAACGCATCCAGTGCGATTTGCGCGTTCTCGACGTAGATCTCCGCCCGGCGCAAAGCCAGTTGGTCGGAGGCCAGTTGGCGTTCCAGGTCGTCGAGATACTCCAAATCGGCGATCACCTCCCCGGCTCTAACGGGATTGCCCTCATCGAAATAGACGCCGCGCACTCGCCCGTCCACGCGGAAAAACAGTTCTTCCTGCACCGTCGGCGCAACGCGGGCAGTAAACTGAACCTCCTGGGTGACATCACCACGCTGGACGGCGTAGGTCGGCTTGGAGGGAACCACGGGAGTCGGGTATGGAGTTGGAGTTGCCGCCCCCCCTTCCCCCGCGGGGCCGGAGCATCCGGTCAGGATAGCGGACAGTGTGATGATTAGTGTGAGGTAGATGGTGGGTTTTGTCATGGAAGTGATAGTGACTATGCGCAATCTGCGGTATCCAAAAATCCGTCAGTGCCCGGCACACCGTAAGGCCAACTTCTCCGGCTGCCGGGCAAACGCATCCAGCGGGATTTCCCCAGAAGTGAGTTTGAGCAGTGTGTCGGTGAGGGCGGCATTCACCGGCGTTGGAACCCCGTACCGCTCCCCGGCGCGCACCACCGCCCCGTTGAGATACCCCACCTCGCTCTTGCCGCGCCCGCTGTGCAGGTCAATGTGGAAAGAGGGCATCTTGCCCCCGCGCCCCCCGCCGACCGCCTTGCCCAAAAACGGGCGCGAGAGCGTCAACGGCAGCCAGCGCGCCGCAAACGCCAGCAGACGCACCGGCACGCCCGGCACATCCACCACGCCGATGTTTTGCGCCCGCATCACCGCCAGGGCCTCGCGCAACTGTTCGATTTCCAGGCGGTAGAGCCGCGGGTCGGCGAAAATCTCCGCCGGGGACATATCCAAAATGGCGGAGGTGGCGTTGGCGAGCAGGTTGGTGAGCATCTTCGACCATTTCATATCGGCAGCGCGGGGGTAGAGGCGGGCTTGCAGCCCCGCCGCATCCAGCGCGGCGGCCAGACGCTCCGAAAGCGGATGACCGGCGGCTACCCCAACACCGCGCAGACGTTCCAGCACGATGTCACCGGCGGCGCGGCGTCCCACGGCGGAGGTCACCGTGCCGGCGATGACTTTCCCCGCGCCGAGGGCGGCTTCCAATGCGGGTTCGTTCTCCACTCCGTTGGAGAGGCACAGGAAGGGCGGCAAATCTTCAGAGGGAACGCGCAGGGCGGCGAGAAACGCCGGGGTATCGTAGGATTTGAGGGCGAAGAGGGCAACGTCAAAATCTCCGAGGCGGAGGGCATCTTCCAGAGAGGGAACCACCTGCGGTTCCGGGATGCGATGCTCCTGTCCATCAAGGTTCAGCCGCAGGCCGCGGGCGGCGAGTTCCGCCGCGATTTGCGGGCGTTCCACAAAAACCACCTCGTGCCCATCCAGCGCCAGGCTGCCGCCGATGTAGGTTCCAATCGCCCCCGCGCCAATGGAGAGTATCTTCAAGCGGCTGGTCATCGGTCTTCATCCCAGTGGGGCCGCTGGTTGACGCCGTGGACACCCCAGCGGTCGGATTCGGGAGCGTAGGTCAGGCTGGCGAAGGCGGTGTTGCGGAAGTGGAACCACACGCCGCGGAACATCGGCTGCGGGGTGACACCAAGGGTGGCGCGCATCGTGGCGTTGAGAATCGCCCCGTGCGAGACGATCAGGTAGCGGGCTGGCTCGCGGTGCAAAATGCTCTGGATGGCGCGCCCGCCGCGCAGGAAGAGTTCCCACTCGGTTTCGCCATGTTCGCCAATCGGGGTGTAGATGTTTCGCATGTCGTCGCGGGGGCTTTTTTCGACCTCGGTGTGATGCAGCCCGGCAAATTTGCCGTTATCGCGCTCCATCCAGATGGGGTCAGTTTCGACCTCCAGCCCGAGGATGTCGGCGATGATTTCGGCGGTTTCGCGGGCGCGGAGAAGCGGGCTGGCGATGCAGGTATCGAAGGTGACGCCGGTGGATTGCCAGTACACCGCCAGCGACCAGGCCTGCTCGCGCCCGCGCTCGGTGAGCGGGAAGCCGTCGGCCTGTCCCTGATAGTAGCCGCTTGCGTTGCCTTCGGATTCTCCGTGGCGCAGCAGGGCGATTTCGTAGCGGGGGTGTTCGTCTTTGGGCATAGGTTTGGGGTTTGGAGGTTGCAGGTTAAAAGTTGAAGGCTCGCGAGGTATTTAAGGACTGGCATTCCTGCCAGGAATGCCAGTCCTGGAGCGGCAGGAACGCCAGGACTGAAACTACTTCTGGTCAACCCAGCCGCGCGCACCGCGCAGGAAGGCATCGCCCGGCATGGGACGCTTGCCTTGCGGCTGGATGGTATCCAGCACGAGGAGGCCCTGGGATGTGCCGACTGCCGGAAAGCCGTTATGGATGCTTCGCACGCCCGCTCCGGGGGATTCCACTTCCTCGGCGGGATGGGCGGCGTGGATTTTGAGGGGTTTCCCGTTCCATTGAAGGTAGGTGCCGGGCCAGGGGTTGAAGGCGCGCACCCGTCGGGCCAGTTCCGCCGCGGGGCGGGTGAAATCCAGTTCCCCGTCGGACTTTTTGAGCATCGGGGCGTAGGTCGCCTGCGAGTCATCCTGCGGCTGGGGGGTGATTTCGCCGTTCAGGTAGCGCGGCAGGGTCTCCACCAGCAGTTCCGCGCCCAAATCCGCCAGTTTGGTGAACAGCGTCCCGGCGGTATCCACCTCCCCGATGGGGATTGCCCGCTGGGCGAGGATGGGGCCGGTATCCAGGCCAACATCCATCTGCATGATGGTGATGCCGGTCTCGCGGTCTCCGTGCAGGATGGCGGCGTTGATGGGCGCGGCGCCGCGCCAGCGCGGCAGCAGCGATGCGTGGACGTTCACACAGCCATGTGGAGGCAGTTCCAGCACGTCGGGCTTGAGAATCTGCCCGAAGGCCGCCACAGCGATCACATCCGGCGACCAGACGCGTAGTTGTTCCATCGCTTCGGGCGCCTTGTACAGCCGCTCCGGCTGGATGACGGGGATGCCGAGTTCCTGCGCGAGGGCTTTCACCGGCGGCGGGACGAGTTTGCGCCCGCGCCCGGCGGGACGGTCGGGCTGGGTAACCACGCCGACGACGTTGAAGTGTTCGGCAAGGGCGCGCAGGGTCGGCAGTGCGAAATCCGGCGAACCCATGAAGACGATGCGGGGGGATGGGGTCATGGCGGGGGAGGCTGGGGATTGGGAATTGGGGATTGGGGATCAGGAACTCCGATTACCTGATTACCCGATTACCTGATCACCTGATTACCCGATTTACTCTTCCACTCCTGCCAGCCCCAACTCCGGAGCGATGGAGCGCATGGCTTCAATCACGTTGCCGACATGCTCCCACAAGTCCACGCCGATTTCCGCGGCGCCGCGTTCCATCTCCTCGCGGTTGGCACCGGCGGCGAAGGACTTGTCCTTCCACTTCTTCTTGACGGATTTGACCTTCAAATCCATCAGTGAGCGGGAGGGGCGCACCAGTGCGACGGCGGTAATCAGGCCGGTGATTTCGTCACAGGCGTAGAGCGCGTGTTCCATCCGGGTCTCGCGGGGGATGCCGGTGTGGTCGGCGTGGCTCTGGATGGCGCGGATGACCACCTCGGGGACGCCGCGCTCCCGCAGGAGCGGCTCTCCGGCACGGGGATGTTCTTCCAGCGTGGGGTGAATCTCCCAGTCGAAATCGTGCAGCAGGCCGGTGAGTCCCCACAGGTCCTCGTCTTCGCCAAACTTGCGGGCGTAGAAGCGCATGGCGGCTTCCACGGCGAGGTTGTGGCGTTTGAGATTGGGGTTCTGGATGAACTCATCCAGGATGGCAAGGGCTTGTTCTCGTTCCATACAACAACTCCTTTTTTCGGGAAGATATGCGGGAGCAAGTATACCTCCAAAACGCCTGTTGTTGGAGATGCACCCTCCCGGGGGTGCAGGCAAATGTTGTAGAAATTCCTATGTGTTTCCCTCGCCCCGCACACAAGACTGGCAGTCCTGCCAGGACTGCCAGTCTTCATTTGGCGAACAAGACAGGCACCGAACACCCGCCCTCACCCCAACCCGAAGGGAGAGAGGAACCAAAGCGGAAATTTCGGGGTGGGACGCAAAAATATCTATGAAAAAAGTGATAAAAATCATATCGCTTTTCGCACAATGGGGGTATAATTGCCGCCGATGACAACAATGGAGACCATTATGCAACTTTTACAAGTCGAAGCCGGAAAACTGGTTCGTGTGAAAAACTTTACAGGCGGAGCGGGGATGGAACACAAATTACGTCAATTGGGGCTGCTGCCCGGTGATACGGCGCGGGTGCTGCGTTACGCCCCGTTGGGCGGCCCGGTGCTGATTGAAGTCGGGGGGCGGTCGATCGCGCTGGGGCGCGGCATCGCCTCCAAAGTTGAAGTGGAGGACGCGGCGTGCGATTCGCTCTAGTCGGGCAACCCAACTGCGGCAAGAGTACCCTCTTCAACCAGATTGCCGGGTACCGCGCGGAGACGGGCAACTTTTCAGGGACGACGACCACCTTCACGGTCAGCAAAATCCGCGTCCTGGGGCGGGTGGTCGAACTGGTGGATTTGCCGGGGACGTACTCTCTGGCTGGCACCAATCCCGCCGAACAGGTCACATTCCGGTATCTGGATGAGCAGCCGGTGGATGTGATCATCAACGTTCTGGATGCCTCCCACCTGGAGCAGGGGCTGCATCTTACCCTGGAGTTGATGGAACTGGGTATCCCGCTGGTGGTGGCAGCCAATATGATGGATGAACTCTCCCGCATGGGCATCCATCTGGATGGCGAGAAACTGCAAAATTTGCTGGGGGTTCCGGTGCTCCCGCTGGTTGCCAGCAAGAACCGCGGCATCCGCAACTTGTTTGTGACCGCCCTGAACACCGCCGAAGACGGCACAACCCCGCCGCGTCTCCCGTATTCGGACGAAATCGAGACCGTTATTCAGGATTTGGCACAAGCCATTGACCGCCAGGTGGCCTCCCTGAGGCCCGAAGGGGTTGCCATCAAACTGCTGGAGGGGGAGACCAATCTGCTAAAGCGGGTTCAAGCGAAACTCCCGGAAATCCAGCGGAACATCGAGCAGGCGAATCATCAGATTTTGGATGATTACGGGCAAAGCGCGATTTGGGTTTTCAGCACGGAACGGCACCAGCGTGCGAAACAGTTGACCGGGCAGGTCATCAGCCAGACCGAGCGACGCCGGACAACCCGCGACCGGCTGGATGATATTCTGCTGGACCCGCTTTGGGGGTATGCTGCCCTGGTAGTGATTATGTGGGTGTTTTTTCAGGGGGTGTATTGGGTCGGCCGTTTGATTGAAGAGCCCCTGATGGCGGCGTTCAACGGTTTCGCGAACCAGGTCAGCATCTGGCTGGCGGGCTACGGGCTGCTGAGCGAAGTGCTGGTGGGGGTCATCCAGGGGATTGCCGGCGGGGTGGCGATTGTGCTGCCCTACCTGATCCCGTTTTTGCTTGGCTTGAGTTTTCTGGAGGATATTGGCTATCTGCCGCGCCTGGCTTTTTTGATGGACGCCCTGATGACGCGGATCGGGCTGCACGGCAAGGCGATTGTGCCGTTCATCCTGGGGTACGGCTGCAATGTCCCGGCGGTGATGTCCACCCGGATTTTGGAAGACCGCCGTGACCGTTTTCTGGCCGCGACCCTGGCGACTCTGGTGCCCTGTGCGGCGCGTCTCTCGGTGGTTTTTGGGCTGGTGGCGTTCTATTTGGGGCCGATGCTGGCCCTGGCGATTTACCTGTTCAACCTGCTGGTGATCGCGCTCACGGGACGGTTCCTGTCGCGTCTGCTGCCTGAAGATACCCCCGGCATGATTCTGGAGATGCCGGTTTACCGCTTGCCCTCGCTGAAAAACCTTTTTCACAAGACCTGGTTTCGGGCGCGGGAATTTGTCTTTGAGGCCTGGCCGCTGCTGATTGCCGGCAGCGTGGTGCTGGCGCTGCTGCAATACTTCAACCTGGCGCGCTACGTCAACGCGCTGGTGCTGCCCGTCACCTGGCTGCTGGGCTTGCCTGCCGAGGTCGGCGTGCCGCTGATTTTCGGGGTGCTGCGCAAGGAACTTTCGCTGGTGATGCTGCACCAGGCACTGGGGGTTTCCGATTTTTCGCTGGCGCTCACACCGGTTCAGATGATCACGTTTACCGTATTTGTGGTTTTTTACGTTCCTTGTCTGGCAACGCTGGCTGTTCTGCGCCGCGAACTGGGCACGCGCGATATGCTCCTGATCGCCGCGCTGACGGTAGTGATTGCGCTTCTCGCCGCCCTGTTCGCCCGTGGTGTTGCGGTGATGTTTTATTAGCCGCTGCCGGCGGATAAAATTTCAATTTCGTCAACCGTGCGGGCAAGTTCATCCATCAGGAAATTATCTTCCAGTGAGCGTAATGTATCAACCAGGGTGTGGTAATACCACAAGGTTCCTTCCTTGCCTCCGTTGAATTTCTCCCATACACGACTGCCATCCATCCGCAGGTCACGCAAGATGCTGCGGGCGTTGTGCAATTTGTCTGCCAGGGAAACCAGCCGCGCTTCGGGCGAGGCTTCCCGCAGATGGGCAATGTAGGATTCCTTGCGTTCCCGCCAGGGGGGCTTGGGAACTGTGTAGGCGTCACTGCATTCATCGACAATATGCGCCACCCGTTCCCCAAAACGGCGGCGGATTTCATCAAGTGTTTTCCGGCCGCCCTGGTCTTCCACCGCGTCATGCAGCAGTGCGGCAATGGCCGTCTCCTCGTCTCCTCCCGCCTCCAGCACCAGGGCTGTGACGCTCAAAAGGTGGGCAATATATGGGGTTTGAGTGGCTTTTCGGGTTTGGGCGGCATGAAGACGCGCAGCAAAGATGAGCGCATCTTCAAATCGTTGAGTCAACCGGGATGCCATAGCGGGCTCCTTTTTCGGGCTGCGGGCCGAAGAAATCCGGATGGGGTACAGAGCGGCCGGGAGAGGACACGGGCATCTGCGAATGGGCGAATATCACGAGACTGACGCCATCCAACCTTGTTTTGTCTGCAAGCCGCGTATCGTTTCATGCCCGACTGTGTACTAGAGGATCTCGTCAAGACGGATTTCCATCTGCTTGAGCCAAACGCCGCGCTTTCGGCAGATTTCCACACTGTTTGCCGATTTCTGGAAATTTTCACGCAATGGTTCTGACGGGATGATAATGCCCTGTGCAGGGTGGCGGTCAAGAATGGATTCCAACTTGTCCAGCCCGCCCAGCACAGGTACTCCCTGGATTTGCCGGCCGTGCTTGAAAGGGTCGCTGTCCAGAAAGCCGACAACCCGGAAGGCGGTTTCTGGCTGGCTGCCAAGCCACTCGAGGGCCAGTACCCCGCGGTTATCTGCGCCAAAAATCAGTACAGTTGCAATCTGGTCGGCTGGCGGGACATGCCGGTGGACATAGGCCTGATCCAGCAGCCGAAACGAGGCCCGCGAAGCCGCCAGCCCCAGAAAGAGGAAAATGCCAAACAGGAAAACAGGGCTCAGCGGGTATGGTTCTGAAAACAAAAGGCGTGCGCTGATCCCCAGCAGGATGCCCGCGCCTAAAGCGGCGCCGAAAAAACGGGGAAGATCATGCAGGCCGACGTATTGCCAGACGCGGGTGTAAATTCCAAAGAAGAAAAATGCCGCATACGCTCCGGCAAAAGCCAGCGGCAGGGCATGGACAAAAATCTCCAGCCCCAAAACATCTGCATCGAAGCCCAAATACAGCCAGAAAGCCAGATAGTACGCTACGCTGATGATCAGAAAGTCCAGTGCAATCTCGAGGATGCGCCCGCGCCCGGTGAGGCCAATTACCAGACGGGTGATGCGACCGGGATGAGCAGGCACGCTGCGCTCAACAACCTTGATGCGAGCCAGGTAGGCCGTCAGCAGGGTGAGGATGATCAGCAGTACCGGAATCAGCAGCAGGCTGATGTTGTAATCGAGCGATTCGAGCAAGGTGCCGATAATGCCAGATGCCAGTGCAACCCCGTAAAGCGCAAGTACGGTTTGACGCTCCGAAAGGCCAAAGGCGATCAGCCGGTGAGAGGTGTGGTCGCGCCCGCCCTGTGCAGGCGACTGTCCCCGCAAAATCCGGGTGACCGTAACCATTGTGGTATCGAGGATTGGCAGCAGGAAAATCAGCGTGGGAACCCCCAACACCGCCAGCAGATTGGATGCCCGCGGGGCTTCTGCGATTGAGAGTGCGGCCAGTGTAAACCCCAAAAAAAGGCTGCCGCTGTCTCCCATAAAAACCGAGGCCGGGGGGAAGTTGTAAAACAAAAATCCGAGGGCACTGCCCGCTAACGCCAATGAGATCAGCAGCAGGTTCCAGGCTTCAATTTGCCAAAACATCAAACTAAGCATGGATGCGGCAATCAGCGCCATGCCGCCCGCCAGCCCGTCCATGTTGTCGAGCAGGTTGATCGCATTGGTAATGCCAATCAGCCAGACAAAGGTGAAGGTGACATTGAAAATTTCCAGGCTAAAGAATTGCAGGTTACGCCCAAAAAAAACCACCAGCGAGGCAGCAACAATCTGCCCGACCAATTTAGCCGCAGGGGAGAGTGTTTTGTAATCATCAACAACCCCCAAAGCAAAAATGAGTACAGAGCCACCTAACAGCGCCCAGGGAATATTCCGGGGTGCTGCGACCGCCATCGTCGCCAGCAAGGCCAACACATAGGCCGCGAACATGCCAATTCCGCCGATTTTGGGCGTCGGCCGTTTGTGCCAGCGGTCTGCCTTGGGCGTATCAATCAGCCCCAAATGCAGGCTGAGTTTTCGCAATACAGGGATGAATACCAGACTCGCCGCCAGGGCGATGCCGAAAGACAAACACAAAACCATCGTCAGGGTTGTGATTGAAGGTCTTCAAGTTGCTGGATAAATTGCTGCAACCGGTCCTTTTCCGAGTCGGGCACAACACTCAATGCCCGATAGGCGTGTTCCAGGGCTTTATCGTAATCGCCCAACTGGTAGGCTGCCAAAGCAATGTTTTCTTCAATCCGCCAAATATCCTTTTTCTTTTTGGCATATTGCAAACTTTCTTCCAGCACTTCGAGCAACTTCTGGAAGTCGCTTTGCGCCTGATACACAGAGGCCAGTGAAAGACGGTAGTTGATGTTTTTCGGCGCCAAATCAATGGCAATCTCGTAATGTTCAATGGCTTTTTGGTAATACTCGTCTTGCAAATCGGGGTCATCTGTGGCTTGACGGGCAGCGTTGAAGTAGTAATTGCCAAGTAAAACATGTGTCCAGTCGTATTCCGGGTCAACTTCCAGAGATTTATCAAGCAGTGCCAGACCGCGTTCCGCGTCACGCAGGACATCCAGGTGCAAAATCGCCCACTCGTTCCACAGGCGGGCGTTGTTCGGGCTGAGCATCAGCACCTTGCGATAGTAATCATCCGAAGTTTCGCCGCGTTCCCTGCGTTCGGCAGGGTCGGAGGTCTGCATAGCCCACCAGGAATACAAGCGCGCCAGATTTGCTGTGTGATCCGGGTTGAGCGGGTTGGCAGCCTGCGCTTCGATAAGGTCCGTCTCGGTTTTCTCAAAGATGGCTTGTTTTTCGGCGTTATCGGCTTTGGTTTTTGCCAGTTCCAGCAAGTTGCGGCCCAGGAAAAGGTCGTAATAATCTTCGTCGGGCGCCAGCGATTTGGCATGTTCATACAACAGGTTGGCAATTTCATACTGTTTGCTGGCGGAAAACGGTTCAGCCAGTTTGAAAGCGATATCGGCCTGGATGATCCGCCAGTTTGAAAAGTAACTCAACCCGACGACCGCAATCAGCATCACGGGAGCCAGGACAGCCCCAAAGGAGGATTCCCGGAACATCCGCTTGGGGTATTCGCGCGGCAGGTAAACCGCCAGCCCCAGAAGAATCAGGAACAGGACGGTGTAAAACTGGGTTAGCAGCCCCTCAAAAGCACCGGCCTGAACGATCAGCGCATCCACATTGGTGGGGGCATTTTGGGTCAGCCATGCCAGAGAGTGGGAAAGCCACAAACCATAAACCAGTGCGACTCCCGCGGAACCTGCCAGGATCACCCCAAACCGCCGCAGCACCTGGCGGCCGCGCTCGTCAGCAATTGGTGTTTCGCTGGCAAACAGTGCGCTAGCCGTCAGCCAGGTGGTCAGCAGCAACGCCAGCACGCCGTAAGAAATGGTGTTTTTGTCATAATGCGTCAGCGAAAGCCACAAAATTTCCAGTGTGGCCGTGCCGCCGCTCAGATTCGACACGTACTCAAAAAGCAGTGGAATCAGCAATAAACCAGTAATCAGGGTTCCAATTGCAACAGGACGAGTCCAGACAGATTTGCCGGACGCGGCAGGTTGCTTTCTCTTGGATTTTCGGGATTTTCGGGAGGGTGCCGCAGGCGCAGTCGGAGGTGATTTTGTCTTTAGCAGGTATTCCCCCCGCTCCGGGAGCAGCCTCCCAACCGCCAGCAACAATGCTGCATACGTAAAGAAGTGCGTGCGCGTTGCCACAATGGAGATTCCGAAGTTGATCTCCACAAAGTGCGCCATTACCGCCGCCAGCAGAACAATCAGTGTAATTGACCGCGCCGAAGTAAAATCGGTTTCTGTCCGGGGCTTTGCAAGTATTGCACTGACAGTCAGGTAGATGATGGTGCCTACAATCATTCCGAAAGGCAAAGCGACACCAAAGTAAGCGATTCCTCCCCACAGGTAAAATCCGATAGCGCCCGCGACTCCGCCTCCAAAATAAAGGGTGAAGAAGGCAATCTTTTGCCTGTGCGAGTTTATCAGTTTCAGCCATTTCAACCCGTAATAGAAAATGGACGCAAACAGCCCGACATAAACAAGCAGCCCCAACGCGCCAGTGATGACCAAGGTATCCCAGGTTTCATTGTGCGAGCGGTCGGGCGAAGCGTTGCGCTTCTCCACATGAGCCAGCCCTGGCGGGTAGAACGGGTTATAAGCCATGTGCATCGTCTCCGGCCCGTAACCAATGAGCGGGCGCAGAAAGTTAAGCGGGTCGGTGTGCCCGTCGGGATAAGTCAGCGGCTCGTGGGGAGCGACCATATCCGCCGCGCCACCCCAGATGTAGGTTCTGACCTTCGCCGTGTTGGATTCCGTATCAAGCATTTTTCCCAACCGCCCCAGCCAGGGTTCATTACGAATGCTCTCCAAAGGCCCGTCGGGAACATTGAGCATGAGCAAAAATCCGCCGGTGACCACGCCGAGCGTAACCACAGCCACAACCAGCCAGCGCAACTTCCAGTGCAGGGAAAGCAGGATAAAAATAAAAAACGCGCTTGCCAGCAATCCCAAGAACGGGCCGCGGCTTTTGCTGAAATAGATAGCAACCAGTTGCAGCGCGGCAATAAAAATATAAAGGGTGGAGCGAGCGATATGTCTGCCCAGGTTCTTTTCGGCGTTCAGAATATCCCCAAATGAACGTACAATACGCCCAAAAGTGAGTGGAACAACCATAATCAGGTACGCAGAAACAAAAATCGCATTTCCCATGTGAGAAGCCACCCGCCTGGTCACATCCCCGCCCCAGGGAATGGGGTCAATCCCGTTTTTCTGGAGCACACCATACAAACTCACAGGCAAACTGGTGAGAATGGCCGCCGTCATCAACCGTTCCACCTGCTCCTGGTGGCGCAAATTGGCGGCCAATGCTGCAAAAATCACAACGTAGGCGAAGGTTGTATAAAATCCCTGCAACCGCTGGTACGATCCCCAAAAACTGATATGCGGTGTGACCGAGAAAATTGTTGCGATTGTGTAAACCACTGCCAAGGCAAAAACCAACGGCACAATGGGCTCCCTGAGAATCAGCACGAAGTTCTGCCACCAGGATTTCCCGGAATCGCGCTTGGAAACACCGGTCTCGACAGCCTTGACAATCCAGGCTCCCAAAATAACCAGGGCCAGGGTGCGCAGCAAAGTGGCCTTATCCGGTTCAAAGATGCGGCTGGAGTACTTGTTGAAAAACAAAGGTGTCAGAATAACGGCTGCAATCCAGGCAGCCTCCATGATTCCATCGGTATAGCGGCTTAGTTTCGTAGGCATGGTTCAAAATGTTACAGCAATTGAAGGGTTAATCGCATCGAGCGGCATTTCCGCCCGCGGGCTGGCAGTCCCGGGCCGCAGAGAATCTGTCAGGACTTGCGCACGTAAGTAACGGCAGGGGTATTTTGTGCGTGCTTCACACGTACGAAATACCGTTTTCCCTGCATTTCGGCGGAAGGCCTGTCTCCCTTCTGGCGGCTGCCAAACAGCGATTACAATAACACAAATGCGAGAAGATAGCAAGGAAGCATTTGCCTG
>CAZPSL010000169.1:0-16375 GCA_964589145.1 uncultured Anaerolineales bacterium | reverse complement strand
CACCAAGACACTAATTTTTGTTTTTCTTCGTGCCTTCGAGTCTTCGTGGTAAGAACCGAGACAGCCTAATAGATGTCGTTCACCGTGTTGTAAACGTTGAACTTGCCGGTCGGCGTCACCAGGTCGGGGATACGGGCAATCTCTTCGAGCGTGGCATCATCATAAATCACGATTTCGCCGGTTTTGCCGGGCTCATCGGCATTGCCCCAAACGCTCACCCAGACCTCGGTGCCTGCCTTGTTGTACTCAAAATGCACCGCGCGCCCGTAATCGGCAACCGTCCAGCACTTGTTGAGTTCCAGCGTGTCCTTGTCAAGCACGCACACACTGCGCTGCATCTCCTCGTCGCTGCTCATCGGGAAGTCCACCCAAAGCCAGCGGCTGTTGGGATGGGTTTTGACGAACAAACTCCCCGTACCGGGCAATTCAACGCTGGCGACTACCTCCCAGGCATATTCGGGATGATTTTCGGGGTCCACGCCAATCACGGAGAGCAGCCCTTCCCCCAGGTGGGAGGTCGCCCAGACGGGACCGTATTCGGGATGCACCCAGTTCATGCCGCGCCCTGGATGGGGTTTGATGCCCACATCCACAATGGCTTCGATTTTCTCATCCTCGGTGTTGACCACTACCACCTTGTTCTGCATATTGGCGGCGACCAGGAAGTACGGGCTGACCCCGACGCGGTCCTCGCCGTCCCAGGTCATCGCCCAGCCGCCATCGTGCAGAAAGCGCTCCGCTTCCAGCATTTTTATCGTTGGATTCTTCGGGTCGCTGTAATCCACCAGCCAGACCTGTCCGGTTTCCTTGACGTTGACCACCCACTGCGGTTTGGCGTGCGATGCCACAATGCTGGCAACGCGCGGCTCCGGGTGATATTCGCCGGTATCGAAGGTGTAACTGCGGGTGCTGACCACTTTCAGGGGTTCCAGGGTCGCCCCGTCCAGGATGACAAAATGCGGGGGCCAGTAGCAGCCCACAATGGCGTATTCATCCTCAAATCCGGTGAATTTGCTGGTATCCACCGAGCGGGCGTCGTAGCAGACCTTGACCTCCGCCACCTTTTCGGGCTGTGGCATCCACAAATCCACCAGTGCCACCTTGCCGTCCCGCCCGATGACGTAAGCGTAACGCCCCGACGCCGACATGCGGGTGATGTGGACGGCGTAGCCGGTATCCACGGTGTTTGCCACCTCGTAGGTGTCCCCGTCAATCACGGCAACCTGCCCGGCATCCCGCAGGGTGACGACGAAATAATTTTGCCAGTCGCGGGCGGTTTGCGGCTCTGCCGGGCGCTCGGCGGGCGGGGTGAAGACCTGCCAACTGGAGATCATTTTCTCCATGGACATTTCCGGCGGCATCGGCGGCTCGTTCTGGACGAATTTCGCCATCAGTTCGGTTTCCTCCTGCGTGAGGATGCCCTGCTTGCCCCAGTCGGGCATCCCGCTCGGTTTGCCGTTGAAAATGATGGACGAGAGCAAAGCCGTCCCCATCGGGAGGGTATGGTCGGGGGTCAGGGCGGGGCCGGTTGCGCCATTGCGCAGCACGCCGTGGCAGCCCGCGCAGCGGTCGAAGAAGATTTGTGTGGCCCTGGTGAACTCTTCTTCCGTGAGGGATGGGGCAGCCCCGGAGGGCATCTGCTCGCCCTGGGGCGGCGTTTCGGGCTCTGCCTCCGGGGTGGGTTCCGTTTCCGGTTGGCTGTTCTCCCCCTGGGGCAGGGCAGCGAGATACTGAACAATGGCTTCCAGTTCCCCGTCCGTGATCAGGTCTGCCAGATTTTCCGGCATCTGACCGGGCTGACAGGGCCCGTTAGGACACTCCGGCACGATGAAGATATCCGGCTCCAGGATGGATTCCCGGACGTATTCATCCACCGTAGTTGCGTGGCCGGTGTAGGCATCGCTTTGGATGTATTCTTCCGCCACTGTGCGCATCTCGGAGAGGTCGGGGCCGATATTGCCCACTGCGCCCGGCACACCGGGAATCACATGGCAGGCTGTGCAGCCGCCCTTCTGGAGCGCGGCGACGGCGGTTTGATTCCCGGCCGCGCTTCCTGCGGCTTCATCTGCGCCGGAAGATGCACACGCGCTGATAAAAAGACTCACAAAAAGCAGCAAAACCAGTGTTTTGAAAATGTTTTTTGACATGGGGTCTCCTGAAAATCAAGGTCGGGGCAATTGGCGAACTGCCTTAATCCTGATTGTACCTTTCCCGCGTGCTTTCTTCTTTGCGCTGGCGCAAAAAAGGCTTGCACGTTTTGCGCGCTGTTCAGGTTCCCCCATCCACCCAAACTGTGGGCTGTTCGCCGGTGGGCAGGTCCTCGGCGATTGTGACCAGTCCGTGCGGGTTGGTGATGATAATCTGCCTGCGTTTGCTGCGGGCGATGTCTTGCTTCTCCCACTCAGTCAGCACCCGGCTGACGGTGTAAAGCGTGGTGCCGGTCATTTCTGCCAAATCCTGCCGGGAAAGCGGGAGGTCAATCAGAATCCCCGCTTCGGTTTTGCGCCCGGACTGGCGCGCCAGACGCAAAACAGCCCGTGCGATCCGCTGTTCCACGCGGCGGGTTGCCAGATCGGTGACAATGCCCTGGAACTGGCGGATTTGCCCGGCCATGATGCGCATCGCGTTCGTGGTGATCTGTGGAAAATCCCCCATCAGACGGTGCAGTGCCTCGTGAGTCCAGAAACGGGCTACGCACCTTCCAACCGCCTGTGCGGAAACCGGATAGGTAGCATCCTCCAGCAGAGCGACAATGCCATAAACCCTGCCGGGCGAGAGATACCCCAGGATGACCTGCTGTCCGCTCTCCGTGACCTGTGAAAGTTTGACCTTCCCCGCAACGAGCACGAATACCCGTTCCGCCGGGTCGCCCTCCAGAAAGAAGAAGGTGCGGTCCCCCCGCTCCATCTCCAGGGATGAGCGAAACACAATCTCAACCGCCGGGCGGGGCATCCCGCTAAACAGCGCGGCCTTGCGGAGAATATCCATACCCTGGGATCAGAAGCAGCCGTTCTGACAGAATGTTAATCCCATTGGGAGGCGTCTCATTCTTCCATTGAGAACATCACCCGGTGCTGGCGCAGAAGCACCATTGGGGTTTGTGCACCCTTGATGGACGGCACCAGCGGGCAGGTCATGCGGGCATCGTAAATGGTGATAAACTCTGCCTTTGCCGCCGCGAGGTAGTTATCCGCCGTGCTGAAGGAGGCCATACGAGTCAAGCCGTCGAAACGAAAGGGCTCGATAATCGCTGTGGTTGGCACCATCTTGCGGTTGGGTTCGTTGGGATCGTAATCAACAGGCTCCGAAACCGGCGGGATCAGATGGTAGGCATTGATATTGTGAATTTGCAGATACAGAACGGGGAACTTGATTGATTTTGGCTTTACACCACCGACAAGCATCACCTGGGCATCGTAAATCGTCAGGTAATTGGGGGCCATGTCGGTCAGCAACCAGGTGCTGACCCGAATGGGTTTTTTGGAAAGTACCTTTCCCCAAACCATGCTGCTCGCGGTGTAAAACATCGCCGGGGTTAATTTGTCGTTATCCCCAAGTTGAGGGTGAAAAGTAGCATTTTGATCAGTCATAATTTCTCGCTTTCGCTAATTATCTAAAAAAGAAACATCCAGGCGAGAACAATCATCACGCACAGGCAAAGGATTGCTAAAATGAGTACAGCAAAAAATCGGAAGGTTGTAGTTACGTTTTGGCTGGGCACGCCGGATTCGGAAAGGACAGGGGAAGTATGGGAAGACGAACTGCTTGTATCCGGCCAGATATCAGCGACAGTTTCCGCCGGAGCCTCGGTCGAGCCGCTGACGACCGTGTCGTAAATTTCAAAAACTTCTTGCGGCATATCTTCCGGAGTCTCGTAAAACCTCCCGTTGACGTAAATGCCCTGGTCGTTCTCGCGGACAACAGCCAGCCGTGCAGCACCAAGCCCGTTCACATCGGCGCCCGGCCGCTTTTTTGCAAGTTCCACAGCCAGGCTAACTGCCGTTTTCAAATCCCGGAACGAATGCGGCTGAAAAATATCCGGGACGCCATCCGCGTTCGCGTCTGCAAACAGACGTTCCAGTTGCTCATAATTTTGACGGATTTTCGGCGGCATTTCGCGGACACTGTTGTACCGACGGCCGTAAAAGTAGATCACTTCGTGCGTCTCGCTCATTGGGGACCTCTGTACACCTATTATAATGCAGACTGGTTCAGATTTGTATGGGTGCAGGAAAATGGGGTGCAGGCTAATGTTGGAGAAAAAATGTTAAAATGACCTGTCACTTCTCAGGGAAAACCTCCAAAACAGTGAAATCCACCCAATAAAGGCCTTCCGTGTTTGGCACGGCTTTCAGGATGGCCTGCCCGATTTCTCCGGGCGGATCATCAAAGTTGCTCCACCAGGGCTTATCTGCCCGGTAGCCAAACTGGAATCCAACCGGTGCAGGGGCAAAAGCATCCCCCCATTCTTTAAACTCCGCCACCATGGAATCCAGCGAATCAAATTCCTGGCTGTCATCTATGAACACCAGCCCATCACGCTCGCCGGGCGGCATCCAGCCGATTTCCCAATGCTTCAGAAAAACACGGTATTGTTTCCCATGGCTGCGCGCCGCTGCCACCCAGGCACGTGCTTCCTCATCGCTAACCGGTTTCCCCTCCGGCACGTCGCCCGACCGGTACCATTCCACGTCCACGCCTACGCCAATCACGCTGGGATGATGCCCGTACTGGTTCAGCATGGCATGGATCAGATCTTCCACCGGGGCCATTCCTGGCTCCACTTGCAGCCAGACCTGCACCCCTTGCTCATCGAATAGCGTCAGGGCGGCCTCATTGCCATCCGCCGGAGTGTCCAGAATGTAAGGGCTGTCAATGCCGGTAGGAAAGTTGGCGAATGTACTCTCTCCGTTGATAATGCTGACAATCCAGATGCCTTGCGGCACCGCGCCCTCGAATTTCTCCGCCATTTGCCGCCCGACGTCAACCCAGTATTCCGGCCCCGGGTCATACGGCGGCCCATAAGAAGAGTAACGGAACCCGGCTCCTGGCGGGTAACTATCCATTTTGTCGCCTCCTGTTCCCGAAAACTGGCAACTGACCGCCACCAAACTGCCGAACACCAAAACGGCCAGCCATTGCAAATTGCGTTGCATCTTTACCTCCCGGATGAAATCCAAAAATTAGAGCAGGCGTGCTGTTCCAGAGCGCACCAGTTCCCCGCAGGAGACCCTACACCGAGACGGCTTCGGCAAGCGGATAGGATGGGCGCGTCTGCTGCAACAGCGAAACCAGCACGGGGAGCGAATCCACCAAAGTCGCCAGAAAAGCCCGGCTAATGGGGGTAAAAACCGTATCGGCTTTCCAGATCAGTTTCAGCGATCGCTTGAGCGTAATTTCCCGAATAGGAACAGCCGAAAGCACCTGTTGGGCACATTCTTTTTGTACCATGCAAAGCGGGAGAATGGTAACCCCCATACCGCTGATCACCGCCTGTTTGATCACCTCTGGATCACTGAACTCCGCAACAATTTGCGGTTCCACATGATGCTGCCGGAAAATCTTTTCTGCCCAGGCACGGGTATGGCTGTTGTGCGGGCGCATGATAAAACGCGCCTGCTCCAGTTCCTGCAAGCGAATTTCCTCGCGCTGGCTCCACGGATGCTCGCGGCTGACTACCAGATAAAGCGTGATCTCCCGAACTTCAAGGGAATGGAAATTGTCATTGCGCTTTAATTCCCCCTCGACAAAGCCCAGGTCTAACTGACTATGCACCACACGATGAACAATATCGTCTGTGATGCCGGTATGCAAGGAGGTGTTAAGCGCCGGGTATTGGCTGTGAAACTTTTGTATCCAGGTAGGCAGCAGGTAAATCGAGGCAACCGGGGTCGCCCCCAGTTTCAGTTGCCCTTCCGACAGATTTTCAACTTGCGTAACCGCAATTTCCGCCTCCGCCGCCAGGCGCAAAATCTGCTGTGCGTAATGGAGCAGATTCTCGCCCGCCTGCGTCAGGCGCACCCCTGTCGGTCCGCGCTCAAACAGTTGCGTGCCGAGTTGCTTTTCCAAACCGGCAACATGCTGGCTGATAGCGGACTGCGTCAGATACAGCCGCTTCGCCGCCCGGCTGAAACTCCCCGTTTGGGCAACTAAAGAAAAGATTTGCAGTTTGTAAAGCGTAAGCATGGGGGCCTCATTAGTTTACACTTATATCAGATTATAAGCCATTTAGGGGTTCTTGCAAACTGGCGATACCGTTATACTGACGCATGCCTATCCCCTGCCGGTAATCCGCCCCACGGAAACCGGCCGGCCGAATTTTGTTGACAGGCGCAAATTTCCCATTCATCACTTACTTTTGGAGGAGTATGCCATGAAGAAGTACCTGACCAAGCAATGGTCTTTCCTGTGGGCCGGAGTGGCCTTCGGGATCGCCCAAATCATCTACCTGATCGGCACGATGATCCCAAAGTGGGCTGCCGGAGAAACCCCCAAAGTTAAACCGATGACGGTCACATCGGATTTGGGGAAGATGTTCCGCGGGGTAGAAGTGTGGCTCTCACACACCTTCGGATTTGCCGACCCCCAAATCTACGGCAAGTCCACGGAAGTAGGCGGTGAAACCATCAGCAACGGTGGTGCATTCTACCCCGGAATTGGCTGGATCATTTTCGGGATGATGATCGGCGGTTTGCTGGTTGCCGTTTTCGAGCGCGATTCCCGCGTTTGGGTGAAATACAGCAAAAAAATGCTACTTACCTCGTTCATCGGCGGCATCATTTTCAGTTACGGCACCCGGCTGGCCGGGGGCTGCACGCTGAATCACCTGCTGGGCGGTGTTCCAATGATGAGCATCCATTCGCTGGTAGCCATTGTTTTCATGAGCATCGGCGGGCTTAGCGCCTTCTTGCTGATGGGGAAACTAAACCTCGCCCAAAACTTCAAACACCAGAATACCCGCAGTTATTCCAAGGCGGCCTGTGCCCGCGGAGATACGATGGAATGTGCCAATTACGACCCTGACTACAAGCCTGCCAAGCGGCTGATTTTCTGGGTATCGCTGACTTTTCTGGTGATTTTCTTTGGTGTAGCGGTTTACGGAGGCCTGTTTGCCCCTGAGTTTCTGGGACACCTGAAAGACGGTGCGCTCAAGCCCTTCAACAAAAGCATTGCCCATGAGGGGCTCGCCTACGTTGTGATCACCCTGATTGCCGGGATTGTCGCCGGGTTTGGGATGGCGAAATCAGGCTTCGGGACGGAATGCGCACTGGTTTCCGCGGAAGCCAGTTCAATGATCAAAAAGGATGAAGGGAAGTTCGCCAAAATGGGGCTGCCCCGAATCACGCGCACACTCTTCAAAGGGTTACTGCCTTTGCAGGGTGTTGTGGCCGCATGGGTAATCACACTAGCCGGGATAATCTTCTTCTGGGGGTTCCTGGGTTACAAGCATGGCTTCAGCGGCTCGGTGAAATACCAACTGACTGCGGGCGTTCCCATCGGAGCGCTACTGTTAGGTGCCGGTGCGGTGCTGCTGATTGGTTGTGAAATCCGCTCCTACATGCGTTTAGGGCTGGGCTACCTGAACACATGGGTCGGTTTCATGGGTTTCGCCATTGGGTATCTGCCATTCACCCTGTTTTATGAGCAGCACAAAGCCTTCCTGCAAAATACCGTAATGGTAGAGAAATACATCTGGCCTGAACTGTTCACTGCGTCACACAGCGGGCAAGTGATCATTGCGATCATCTTCTGGCTGGCGCTGGCATGGTTATTGGTTTATCTGATCAAACTTGGCGCCAAGAACACAAACACATCGGTAAACAGCGTAATCAACAAAAACACCGAAGAATTGCAACTGGAGATTGACGGTTTGGCAGCCAAAGCCGCGGACTAAAAAACGCCGCAAAAACGGGCATTCCTGATCAGGGATGCCCGTTTTGCGCTCAATCTTCTGGGTGCAGGCAAAAGATGTAGAAATTGAGTGAAGTTCCATATCGCTTTGTCCAGTATGCCCCCACCCCCTCCCCCTGCCCTCACCCCTAACCCATCTCCCACAGGGAGAGGGAAACCAAAGCGGAAATTTTGGGGAGGGGCGTGTTCGTCAGGTGTGTGTGCGGCGCACACACACCGAAAAGTCCAATCCCCCCTTCCCCGGGAAGTGCGAAGCCTGCCCGAAGGGTGGACATAGGGGGGATGGGGCTCCAAAACGGCACGGTTTGTTGGTAGATGACAATTTTTCTACAACATTTGCCTGCACCCCAATCTTCTCGTTTCCTTGACATCGCGCGCCCGCTCGGATACAATTCGGGGGCTTTGGCAATGGGCCTGTAGCGCAGTTGGGAGCGCGCATCAATCGCACTGATGAGGTCGCGGGTTCGAATCCCGCCAGGTCCACTCGGTTGACGGCTGTTTCGTTTGTGGTAAAATGCGGCTCGTTACAGTTTGGGCCCATGGCGCAGTTGGGAGCGCGTCTCAATGGCATTGAGAAGGTCGAGGGTTCGAGTCCCTCTGGGTCCACAACAACGAAACCCGGTTTCTGGATGGAGCCGGGTTTCTGCAATCAGAAAGGTTCGCAGGAGCAGTAAGCCATCTGCCAGAGAGTCGGAGCCATCGGCTGAAAGCCCCGGCATTGGCGTACGCAGAGCGCCGCAAGGCCGAACTCGCCTGTTGCCCCGTCGGGGGCAAGCCGCACGGGTGAAATCCAGTAGTCCGTGCCGGGTACGCCCGTTACAGCGCCACCGAGCGATGCAGGTGCTTGGTCGCGTAGTCGTATAGTTTGGTAGTCAGATCGCTTGACTATTGGACGACCAGACTATCGGACTACTTGGCTACCTCCTGCATAATCAGGGTGGTACCGCGGAGAGTTCCCTTCGTCCCTGAACGGATGAAGGGATTTTTTTATGAGGAGCAGCCATGCCTTTGCAAAAGTCGAAATACATCTGGTTCAACGGAAAACTCGTGCCCTGGGATGATGCCCAGGTTCACGTTTCCGTTCACGCCCTGCACTACGGATCGAGCATCTTTGAGGGAATCCGCGCTTACGAAACGCCGCGCGGCCCCGCCATACTCGGCTTGCGGCCTCACGTCCGGCGGCTGTTCGATTCCTGCCGCCTGCTGCGCTACGAGGTGCCCTACACGCAGGAAGAAATCGAAAAAGCAATCATCGAAACCGTGCGGGAGAACGAACACAAATCCTGCTACATCCGCCCGCTGGTCTTTCTCGGCTCTGAAACAATGAACCTGGATGCCCGCACCGCCCCAGTGGAAGTGCTGGTGATGACCATCGAGTGGGGCCGCTACCTCGGGGCGGAAGGCATCGAAAAAGGGATTGACGCACAGGTCAGTTCCTGGCGACGGATCGCCCCCGGCACGCACATGACAATGGCGAAGGCTGGCGGGAACTACATCAACTCCCAGATGATCGTCCGCGAAGCGAAGGAAAACGGTTTCGCCGAGGGCATCGCCCTGGACGTGAACGGCTATGTCAGCGAGGGCAGCGGCGAAAATATCTTTGTAGTGTACCGCGGCGAAATCTACACTCCCCCAATTAGCGGCTCCATTTTGCCGGGCATCACCCGCGGATACCTGATTACCCTGGCGAAGGAAATGGGCTACGCCGTACGCGAAGAACTTATCCCCCGTGAACTGCTCTACATCGCCGACGAAATCTTCATGACCGGCACCGCTGCTGAAGTCACGCCCATCCGATCGGTAGACCGTGTCCCCGTCGGGAACGGCAGCCGCGGGCCAATCACTCAAAAACTGCAAGAAGCCTTCTTCGGCATCGTCTCCGGTGAACTCGAAGACCGTCACGGATGGCTGACGCTGGTGGAATAGGAGGGGAGAAGCGGGTAATTGGGAAACTGGTAAACGGGTAATCAGGTAATTGGGGAATCAGGTGTTCTCTGAACCCCCAAATTCCCAATTTACCAATCCCCAATCCCTAGCCCCCAACTCTCGCTTTCTTCCCCACGCGCTCTCTCTTGGAGGTATCCATGACCGAAAAACCTTACAATCACGCAGAAATCGAACCCAAATGGCAAAAAAAATGGGAGGCGGATGGCCTCTACAACGCCGACATTGACCCCAGCCGCCCCAAGCACTACGCCCTGACCATGCTCCCCTACCCGTCAGGCGACCTGCACATCGGGCACTGGTACGCGATGACCCCCAGCGACGCCCGCGCCCGCTACAAGCGCATGAACGGCTACAACGTGATGTTCCCGATGGGCTTCGACGCTTTCGGACTGCCCGCGGAGAACGCTGCCGTCAAGCGCGGCATCCACCCCAAAGAGTGGACCTACGCCAACATCGAGCGGATGCGGAAGCAACTCCGCAGCATGGGCGCGATGTTCGACTGGCGGCGCGAAGCCGTCTCTTCCGATCCGGAATACTACAAATGGACGGAGTGGTTCTTCATCCAACTTTTCAGACACGGCCTGGCTTACCGCAAAAAAGCCCCCGTGGATTTCTGCCCGACCTGCAACACCACGCTGGCGCGGGAGCAGGTCTGGGGCGAAGACCGCCATTGTGAGCGCTGCGGCACCCCCGTCATCAAGAAAGACCTGGAACAGTGGTTCTTCCGCACCACCGAGTACGCCGAAGAACTGCTCGATTTCTCCCATCTGGACTGGCCGGAACGGGTGAAGACCCTGCAAACCAACTGGATTGGCCGCTCTGAGGGTGCCTCGGTGGTTTTCCGCACCGAAGGCGGTGCCCCGATGGAAATTTTCACCACCCGCCCCGATACCCTTTGGGGAGCGACCTTCATGGTGCTTGCCCCGGAGCATCCGCTGGTGGATGAAATCACCACCCCCGAACAGCGCGCCGCCGTGGAAGCGTACAAAGCCCAGGCCGCCCGCCAAACCGACATCGAGCGCGAATCCGCCGACAAGGAAAAAACCGGCGTCTTCACCGGCGGGTACGCGGTCAACCCCGTCAACGGAGCCAAAATCCCCATCTGGATTGCCGACTACGTGCTGATGACTTACGGCACCGGCGCGATCATGGCTGTCCCCGCGCACGATGAACGCGACTTCGAGTTCGCCCGCAAATACGGCCTGGAGATCATCCCCGTCATCCAGCCCGTGGACGAGGATGGCCGCCCCGTCGAACCGCAACTGGATGGCGCCACCATGCCCGAAGCCTACATCGGCCCCGGCGTGATGATCAACAGCGGCCCCTTCAACGGCACCCGCGTCACCGACGCCAAAGGGCGCAAGAACCCCGGCATCAGCGCGGTGATTGACTGGCTGGAGGAACAGGGCATCGGGCACGAGGACATCAACTACCGCCTGCGCGACTGGCTGATCTCGCGCCAGCGCTACTGGGGCGCACCCATCCCGATGGTTTACTGCGAAGATTGCGGCTGGAACCCCGTCCCCGAAGACGAACTGCCCGTCACCCTGCCCGACGACGTGGAATGGCGGCCTACCGGCGAATCACCGCTCAAGTTCCACCCCACCTGGAAGCACACCACCTGCCCGGTCTGCGGCAAGCCCGCCGAGCGCGAAACCGACACCATGGATACCTTCATGTGCTCATCCTGGTATCACCTGCGCTACCTCAGCCCGCACTACGGCAAAGGCCCCTTCGACCCGAAGGAGTACGACTACTGGATGCCCGTGGATACCTACACCGGCGGCATCGAGCACGCCACCATGCACCTGATTTACACCCGCTTCTTCCACAAGGCAGGACGCGATATGGGCATCATGAAAGGCCCGGAGCCGATGACCCAACTCCGCAACCAGGGCATGGTACTGGGCGAAGACCACGAGAAGATGTCCAAGAGCCGCGGTAACGTCATCGCCCCCGACGAACTGGTAGAACGCTACGGGGCGGATACCGTACGCGCCTATCTGATGTTCTTCGCCCGCTGGGAAATGGGCGGCCCCTGGGATAGTCAGGGCATTGAGGGCCCTGCCCGCTGGCTGAAGCGCGTCTGGACTCTGTTCCAGGCGATTCCGCCAAAGGGAGCGAATCCTGCCCCCGAAGCCGAGAAGCGGCTCCGCCGCAAGGTACATCAAACGCTCCAAAGCGTGACCCGCGACTTCGAGGAATTCCAGTTCAATACCATCGTCTCCGCCCTGATGGAACTGCTCAACGAGATGTACAAAGCCCGCGAGCAGGGCGTCGCTGGCACTCCCGCCTGGGACGAAGCCCTGGACATCTACCTGCGGATGCTGGCCCCTGTAGCCCCGCACATCGCCGAGGAACTGTGGACGGAAGCGCTGGGCAAGCCTTACTCCATCCACACCCAGCCCTGGCCCCAGGTGGACGAGGAAGCCGCCAAAGAGGAGGAGATCACTCTCATCGTGCAGGTCAACGGCAAACTGCGGGACCGCATCACCGTCCCCGCGGGCATCAGCGAGGCAGATGCCAAAGCCGCCGCCCTCGCCAGCGACGCAGCCCAGCGCTTCATCGGCGGCAAGGAACCCCGCAAGGTGATCTACGTTCCGGGGCGGCTGGTCAATATCGTGGTGTAGTTGAATTGCAGACAGATACTCAGGGCTTTCACTGAAGCGCAGGGAAAGGTGGTGTTTTGTGCGTGCTTCATACGCACGAAACACCACCAACCATGGCACAGAACGAAGGTTCTGCATTTACACATCGCCCGCAGTGGGGGTCAGTTATCCCAATTGGCAGCAGGGAGACGAGAAGAAACCTCCACTACGGATAGCGGGCTGGACACGCGCCGCCCGCAAAGCCGGCCGCGATCCGCCGTACCGGCCAGGACAGGGGGTGCGCAATCAGGCCGCTCAAAGGTGCAATGAAAACACCGACAAATTCTCTCCCCGACATCAAAAACGCTCCGCAATACAAGGCCGATCAGGTTGTGACGATTGCGGCAGCCCATTTTGTTCATGATGTCTACACATCCTTTGTAGCCCCGTTACTCCCGCTGATTGTGGAGAAACTTTCGCTAAACCTCGCTATGGCTGGGACCTTGCCAGCCATGATGCAATTCATGGGACTGCTAAACCCGTTAATTGGCTATCTGGATGATCGTGTCGGCCTGCACTACCTGGTGATTTTTGCCCCTGCGGTCAGTGCGACATTGCTCAGTTCAATGGGGCTGGCATCCAGTTACTGGATTTTGGCATTTGTGATGGTGCTGGCCGGGATCAACGCAGCCGCATTCCACGCTCCCGCCCCGCCGATGGTCAGCCGTGTTTCCGGGAGACGCGTGGGGATGGGGATGAGTTTGTTTATGACCGGCGGAGAACTGGCTCGCGCCGTTGGACCGTTATTCGCTGTTTGGGGGGTGGGCATGTGGGGGCTGGAAGGCATTTACCGGCTGATGTTTATCGGGTGGGGAGCCTCATTGTTACTGTACTGGCGGCTGCGAAATGTATCTGGCCGCCGGGAGGCACCGGGGAGTCTGCGAAGCGCGTCCCCGGAGATGATACAACTTTTCGTTCCCCTGGGGATTATGATTTTTTTGCGTCAGTTCCTGACGGTTAGTTTAACCACTTATCTGCCAATTTACATGACTCAGCGCGGCTGGAACATTGTATCTGCGGGGCACTCCCTGGCCTGGATCGAGGCCGCGGGGGTCATCGGCACCCTGCTCAGCGGAACGGTCAGTGACCGCTTGGGCCGCCGAAAGGTACTTCTGTTTTTATTCGGGGGCTCATCGCTGCTGGCCGTGTTGTTCGTAAATGCCACAGGTATTTGGATTGTTGTGCTTTTACTGCTGATCGGCTTGACTGCGCTTTCAGCCGGCCCGATTTTTTTGGCGCTGGTGCAGGATCATCTCCCCAACAATCGTGCAGTAGGCAATGGCATTTACCTGTCGCTCTCGTTCGGGCTGCGTGCACTGGTAATGGTGCTGATCGGCATGGGAGGCGACGCGCTGGGGCTAGACACCACTTTAACAATTGGGGCCGGAATCTCCCTGCTGGCAATTCCTGCCTTATTTTTTCTGCCCAAAACGGAACACCGCGAACCACAGCCGTAAAACGCCAGACAATTCAAGATAAGGAAATGGGAGGCAATCGCTCGCTACCAGGGAGGAAAGGTGCGCCGCCAAGCAAGGTGACGAGTTCTTCGATGTGCAAAACAGCATACTACTACTCAGTCAAGTGTAGTTTGGTAACTTGGTGCAGGCAAATGTTGTAGAAATCGGGCAGTCTATGGGAACTGCTTCCTTTCCCCCCTCCCCCGCCCTCCCCCCGCCGGGGGGAGGGTTGGGTGGGGGGAACACCGGCGTTCTACATCTTTTGCTTGCACCCTGCAAACAAACTTTGCTTGACTTTCATACCCGTTTTGTGCTATCCTTCGGGCTGTATACGACCGTCTTCGCAATGGTGGCAGTGCCACCATTTTTAGGAATAACAACACTCCGTGAGGGGATATTTTCCGCCACCCTTCCCTGCGAAAAACATTCATCTCTCACGTAACGTGGAAAGATATGATACAAAGAGAGCGCATAGCAGAAAACGTCTTCGTTTTTCAAAGTGATATTTACGCTCAGGTTACGGCAGGGGTCATCGTCGGGCCAGAATGGGCGGTGCTGATTGATACGCTTGCCTTCCCGGATGAGACCCTGGAAATCCGGGGTTTTGTCGAGCAGGAACTGAAAGTCCCGATTCGCTACATCATCAACACGCACTACCACGCCGACCACACCTGGGGGACGTGTTTCTTCCCCGGGGCGTTAGTAATCGCCCATGAATTGTGCCGGGAACTGCTGGAAACGCGGGGCATCCCCTCGCTCAAAGAGGCTCGCCAGCACAACGCCTCCATGCGGCAGGTAAAAATCATCCTCCCGCACCTGACCTTCCGCGAGGGCAGGCTGACCATCAAAGTCGGCAAGAAAAATCTGGTGCTGATGCCCCTGCCCGGCCACACGGCTGACGGCATCGGCGTTCTCATCGAAGAAGACCGCATCCTGTTCTCCGGAGACGTCTGCATGCCGCTGCCCTATCTGGTGGACGGGGACATCGAGCAGATGATCGACACCTACAAAAAACTCGGCAAAATGAGTCTGGAAAATATCGTCCAGGGGCACGGGGACGTGGTGCTGCGGGGGGAGATCGAGGCCACCATCGAGGATCACCTGCAATACCTCTCCACCATCCGCAAACACGTCCGACGGGCGTCACGGCGCAAGTACCCGCGGGATTTGCTGGAAACCCTGGATGTCGAATCCTGCGGGAAAAGCCGCGTCATCCTCGGGGGGCTGGCAGAGGAACTCCACCAGCGGAATATGGTCGCTCTCTATGCGCAGTTATACGGGGAATTACCCGCCGCATCGGAGCCGGATACGGACGAGTACGAATAGAGGGGCTTTCCCTCGACCCCGCCATGCCCATCAATACCCTGTTCTTCGACCTGGACGCGACCCTGTATCCCGAATCCAACGGGCTGTGGCCCGCCATCCGTGAGCGGATCGGCCTTTATATGCGCGAGGTCATGCACCTCCCCGAAGGTGAAATCTCCCGCCTGCGCGAGCATTATTACGTCAACTACGGCACCACGCTGCGCGGCCTGCAAACGCAATACGATATCGACACCCAGACGTACCTGGATTTTGTCCACAACCTGCCGCTGGAGGAATATCTGCAACCCGACCCCGAACTGCACACCCTGCTGCTCAGTCTGCCGCAACGCCGCTGGATTTTCACCAACTCCGACCGACCGCATACCGAACGGGTGCTGGAAACGCTGGGGATTGCCGATTGTTTCGAGGGGATTGTGGATGTCTACGCCCTGGAGCCGTACTGCAAGCCCCAGGTAGAATCCTACCGCCTCGCACTGGATTTGGCGCGGGTCGCCGCCCCCGAAGATTGTGCCCTGCTTGATGATTCCACCCGCAACCTCGCTCCGGCGCACGAGATGGGCATCTTCACCGTCCTGGTGGGAAGCAACGGAGCCCATCCCGCCGCCGACCGCACCCTGACAGACATCCACGACCTGCCGCAGGCCGTCCCGGAGTTCTGGGAAAAGCAGGGAACCGGAAAAACGCTAACACTTCTCTAATCCCGATATGGTATACAGAGAAAAACTGGACTTCTTGCACGAGTTTTCCAAAAGGAGCAATTATGAACAAAACTATCGCCATCATCGTCGGTGTAATCACCGCGCTTGTCCTGGCTTGCGGATTGTTTTTCTTCGGCGTGCTGGTTGGCGTTGGAACAAGCCAGGCCACCTCGATTAGCGAAATCTTTTCACAGCCCGCACCTTCACCGGAAGTATCCACCCCCGCGGGGGAAAGCCCCCCTGCCACTGGCGAGTCGGGAACAACCACCGAGCCCGGTGTGCCTGCACAGAATATCACCCCGCCCCCGGCCCCGTCCGAAGACCTGGATAAACTCTTCCAGCCCTTCTGGCAGGCCTGGGAAATTGTGGTTGACAGTTACGTGGATCA
>CAZPSL010000168.1:0-4391 GCA_964589145.1 uncultured Anaerolineales bacterium | reverse complement strand
GTTTCCCTCGCCCCGCACACAAGACTGGCAGTCCTGGCAGGACTGCCAGTCTTCATTTGGCGAACAGGACAAGCACCGAACACCCCGCCCCGCCGGGGGAAGGGCAGAGACATGCGGCTGCCCGATTTCTACATCTTTTGCCTGTACCCATGAGAGAGGGGTGCAGCAAAAGATGTAGAAATTGCGTGAAGTTCCATATCGCTCTGTCAAGTATGCCCCCACCTCCGAACTCTCCCCCCACCCTCACCCCCGACCCCTCTCCCTGAGGGGGATGGGAATCACCTTGTGGTGTATTGGCGGGCACGAAGTGCCCGCCAATACACCACTTAGCGATTGTTCCATCTTTCCCTGGGGAGTGCGAAGCCTGCCTGAAGGGTGAGGATGGGCACAGGAAGAGGGGAACCAAAGCGGAAATTTTGGGGAGGGGAGCGTTCGTCAGGTGTGTGTGCGGCGCACTTCGTGCGCCGCACACACACCGAAAAGTCCAATCCCCCCTTCCCTGGGGAGTGTGAAGCCTGCCCGAAGGATGAGGGGGGACATTAGGAGGGATGGGGCTCCAAAATGACACGGTTTGTTAGCAGATGACAATTTTTCTACAACATTTGCTGGCCCCCATGAGAGAGGAGGTGCAGTCAATGGTGTGGAACAACGGTGTTCCCCCCACTCTTACCCTCGACGACGCAGGAAGAGCCAGGAAACAAACATTCCTGCGATGGCAACCAGTAAAACGATCTCGATATCGCGCAGCAAAAGGTGAAATGCCGGTTTTTCCGCTGTCTCCGCAGCGGAGTTTTGGCCGGGGCGGTCCTCCGCCGCCAGATTCGCGTTCGTATCCGCGGGCACCGATGCGGCCGCCGTCGAGGTCGCCTCCGACGTGGAGGGCGAGGGCAGCGAGACGGCCGGCTGGGGAGTTGATGTCGGCACCGGCGTTTGAAGAACCGTCGTTGGCTGCGCGGTGTTTTCGGCCGGGAGCCCCTCGGCAGGCAATTCAGCGGCATCACTTTCAGCGGCGGTCGCTGTGGTGGCAACCGGAACATCGGTAACAGCGGTTGCCAGCGCGACATCCGCGGTGTACGCCGTTTCGGTCAGAGCAACAGTGCCCGTAACAGCGGATTCGGCGGGGTAGAGGGTGGTGCCTGTGACTGGATCCGCGGCGGCGGAGAGGGACACGTCCGATTGGGGTGATGCCGGGGTAGCAGTTGGAGCGACAGCGGGGCTAAAAATCCGCTCTGCGGTGACGGCTGGTTCCGTTTCCGGGACGGCAGCAGTTTCAAGAACGGCGGCGCTTCCCGAGGTTTCGGGTTGTGTTTCCGAGTATCCCCCGGCAGCAGGAGCGTTCAGGGGAGGCGATTCTACTTCGTTCGCAGGTGCGGCTGCTTCTGTTGCCGGGGAAATTTCCAGTGCAACTTCCTGAAGGGGGACAATATCAGAAGGCGGGGCTATGGCAACCGGTTTTGCATTGCTGACAATGAGGAAATCCCCAATCAGTACAAAGACAAGCAGCAAAGTTGCAGCAATGGTTGCCCACCCTAAAAACGGGGCAAGGTGCGTTTTGCGGCGAGGCGGACGATACGCGGCCTGCCCAACCATCTGTGGGGTAAGGGTAAAATTCCGGGGGGCGCGTAACCGCGGGGCATTCCGCAATACCTGACGGACAGCGTCCATCTCGTTTAACGCGCTTCGCAAGGCAGGTTCCCGCTGAAGACGGGCCTCAAAACGTGCCAGGTTTCTCTCTGAAATCTGGCCGTCCAAATAGGCGGAAATCGCTTCCCAGTCGCGTTTCGAGATTTTGTTGTTCATTCGCTAACCTCACTTGAGAAACGAAACGCTGCCGGTAAAAGTTCCCCGATGTTTTGCAGGCATTTGCGCATTCCCCGGCGAGCCCGCGCCAGGCGGCTTTTGATGGTTCCCAGCGGGGTTCCCATAATCTCTGCGGCCTCAGCGTAATCCATGCCCTGGATATCCACCAAAACGACTACCGTGCGAAAATCTTCGGAAAGCGTGTTCAGGCAACGCTGGATAGATGCAGAAAGTTCGGTGCGGGTAACGAAATCTTCGGGGGATTCGCCGGGGGAAGCCATCCAGCGCGGGGATTCAATTTCGTTGTCATAATCATCAGTAGGTTCGATAGCAACGACAGGGCGACGCTTGCGCCGCCGCAGTTCATCATAGCAGGCGTTGGTGACAATCCGAAGCAGCCAGGCTTTGAAGGAACCGCCGCGATAGGTGTGAATTTTACGGTAAGCGGAAATAAAGGCCTCTTGGGTTGCGTCCTCAGCAGCGTCAGCCTCCCCCATGACACGGTAGGCCTGGTTGTAGACCATTTCCTGATAAGCCAAAATCAGGCGATTGAAGGCTTCTAAATCGCCGTTTTGAGCATTGCGAATCAGGGCGAATTCGTCCATTCGGGATAATGTTTGCATCGGTAAAAACCTGCCCGCCGAAAACCCCGCCTTGGCATCCGCCTCCCCCTGGAGAGTGGAGAAGGGGGAAGGCAGATTGAGGTTGAATGATGGGAAATCGGCAGGAAATGGCAAGATTCCAGATCAGGTTCCGCACAAAACAAGGGGCAGCAACTGACAAGTGGCACGGGAAGAGACAGCAGACATACTGCTTTCCATTGTACTGTGCTACGAAAGTTTGGGGTAGGGCGAATTTGGCCCAGGGTGCAGGGTGCAGGTATTCTTGACAATACGCGCGCCCGCGTGTAAAATACCGCCTGCATTGGAACCTTTGCAAATCAGGCCGAGATAGCTCAGTTGGTAGAGCACGCGACTGAAAATTGCGGTGTCGCCAGTTCGATTCTGGCTCTCGGCACCTTCGGCAAAACAGCCGATTTGCGGGCGTAGTTAAGTGGTATAACGTCTCCTTGCCAAGGAGAAGGCCACGGGTTCGAATCCCGTCGCCCGCTCTAAAGATTGCTGATTGACGATTGAAGATTGTAAAATGCTAACAGAAGCAATCTCCAATAATCAATCAGTTTTTCTTTTATGAAGATGGCGACGTGGCCAAGTGGTAAGGCAGAGGTCTGCAAAACCTTTATCACCGGTTCGAATCCGGTCGTCGCCTCAAAATGAATACGGGGCATCTTGCCCAACATGAAACGCCCCTGCGGGATGGCCCGTGGGGCGTTTTGCGTTTTTGGTAACGCACTGGGGAACACAAATCATCTCTCACAAACTCCATCTGTTCCAATATCGTAGCCCCCGTCTGTTGGACAGGGACGTGCGTGCCCGGCAAAGGCCCAGATGCAAGCCGTTATCGTACAACGTATTGTTGAAAATCTGGTTACGGCTGCCATCGCAGGTAGTGATACCGGGTCCGTCGTTGTGATAGGGGATGTTGTTGTAAACCTGATTATCGTCACACCACATATCCATCCGGATGCCGTTGCCGTCAGTGGCGTCGTTGTTGCGGTCCCGGGTACCGTAAAGAACGCACCCACATTAATCCATTTCTGTGTGCAGCATTCATCAGACGTTTATCTCCCGTCCACAAATCCACGCCCATTTGTGACGCCAAAGCGAGATAATGGGCATCATACGTTGCGGGCAGATGTAACTGTGTTGCGATGGTGATCGCCTCGCGGTGGATAGCCGTGTTTCCAATAACCTCGATCGGCAGCGACAATACTGTGGCTGCGGCGATTTCCAACGCATCATCATTGATATAATCATGCTTGTGATATTGGTAGAGTGCGTTGAGTACATCGTAAAAAAGCAGGGTCGGCGCAATCAGGTGGACATCATCATTCATCCAGTCTTGCCAGCGAGATTGAATCTCGTCTTCAGGATACAGGAGTAACCGAACAACAATACTGGCATCAACGCAAAGCATCTGCGATTTGCTCATCCCGCGTCTCCCGGCCCAGACGAACCATCTCGGCGGCGTCCGGCAAATTGTTTTGAACGGCTGCTACCCGGCGGTGGGTTTCGGCCAGCATTTCCCGCCAATCCGGGCCTTTTCCTGCCAGACGGTCATACTCTTGCTTGGAAAGCACGACTACGACCGGCTTCCCGCCGCGCTCAACCAGCACCGGCGCTTTTTGCGCCAGGCGCATGACCCGGCCAAACTTGATCCGTGCATCGGTTGCGCTGAAAGTTTGCATGGTCTTTTTGCCCTTTTCGACTATGATTAATTAATCCATCCATCAATACTTTACCGTGTTTTGCGGATACTGTCAACTTGGCTGTTTGTTCTGTCCATCGCTTATGTCTCTTTCAGGGGGGTGTCCCTGCACGCGGCAGTAATCAGTTTATGCCTCCGTTGACAATAACCTGGGTTATGTCCCTTTTAGGGCCTTCCCTGTGTGTGCCGATATGGGATTATGGCGCGCCCAGGGATTCTCCTGGGCGCGCCAGTAACTGACGCCGACCAGCATCATCCACCGG
>CAZPSL010000167.1:0-12048 GCA_964589145.1 uncultured Anaerolineales bacterium | reverse complement strand
CTTCATCAACCCCATGCTCCTCGACGAAGCCGAACTCCGTAAACTGGAACGCCTGAGCGTGATGTCGCGGCGCGCCATGTCCGGGCAGATGCAGGGCGAGCGGCGCAGCCCCAAGCGCGGGCAGTCGGTCGAATTTGCCGATTACCGTCCTTACAGCCCCGGCGACGATTTCCGCCGCATTGACTGGAACGCCTACGCCCGCATGGAACGCTTCTTCATCAAACTCTTCGTGGAGGAGGAAGACCAGACCGTTCACCTGCTGGTGGATGCCAGTTCTTCGATGAACTGGGGCAGCCCCAACAAACTCGCCTACGCCCTGAAAACCGCCGCCGCCCTGGGCTATATCGCCCTCGCCGGGCTGGACCGGGTGACAGTCACGGTGGCGGGGAGCGGAAACCCAGGCAGCGCGAACACCGGCGCAGGGGTTTTCCCCCCGCACCGCGGCAAACAGTCCGCAATGGCACTGTTCACCTTTCTGGAACAATTCCTGCCCGCCGCGCCAAAACCGTCCGCCGCGCACGGTCAACCGGCAGCGCCGCTCAGCAGCCAACTCCGCAACTACACAGCCGCCGCCCCCGGCCCGCTCATCCTGCTCTCCGACCTCTTCGAGCCTGATCTCCAGCCGCCGATTTCCGGGCTTCAATCCCGCGGCTTTGACGTGACCCTGCTCCACCTGCTCGCCCCGGACGAACTCGACCCCGACCTGGAGGGCGACCTCAAACTTGTGGACGTGGAGCGCGGCGCGCCCGTGGAAATCACCGCCGATTACGACCTTCTCTCCCGTTACCGCCGCGCCCTCGCCGACTGGCAGGCCGAATGGCGCGCCTTCTGCGCCGCCCGCGGCATCACCTACATCCCCGTGGAAACCACCCTCCCCCTGGATGACCTCCTCTTCGCCTGGCTGCGACGCTACGCGGTGATCAGGTAATCAGGGATCAGGTGATCAGGTGATTAGGGGATCAGGGGATCGGGCTTCCCAATTCCCTAATTTCCAATTCCCAGTTCCCCAATTACCCAATTACCTAATCCCCAATTACCCAATTACCCAATCCCCCAATTCCTCACCCCCCATGTCCTTCCTCACCCCCTTCGCCTTCGCCCTGATGGGCCTCGTCCCCGTGGTCGTCGCCATGTACCTGCTCAAACTGCGGCGCACCGAGCGGGCGGTTTCGAGCACCTACCTCTGGCGGCGCATGGTGCGGGATGTGGAAGCCAACGCTCCCTGGCAGCGGCTGCGGCGGAACCTGCTCTTGCTGCTGCAAATTCTCTTTCTGCTGGCGGTCATCTTCGCCCTGGCGCGCCCTTTCACCTGGACGGAGACCGGCGGCGGGCAGACCACCATCCTGATTTTGGATCCCTCCGCCAGCATGGCCGCCACCGACGTGCGCCCCAGCCGCCTGGAAGCGGCCAAAGACCAGGCGCGCCTGCTGATTGACAACCTCCCCGCGGGGGCGCGCGCCACCCTCATCACCGCCGGGGAGCCGCCGCAGGTGCTGGTCTCCGCCAGTCAGGATAAACGCCAACTCCAGCAGGCCCTGGAGGGCGTGCAAACCCAGCCCGGCGGCGGCGACCTGACCGGCGCGCTGGAACTGGCCTCCGCCATCGCCGCCCGGCAGGCCGATTCCGAGATTGTGATCCTCTCCGACGGGCGCGTCCAACTGCCGGAACGCCTCGCCCTGCCGGGGCGGGTGCGCTACCTCCCCGTCGGAGAAAGCGGGGACAACCAGGCCATCCTGCAATTCTCCCTGGAAGCGGGCAATCCCCCCGAAACCCTGACCGCCTTCCTGCGGGTGAACAACTACGCCGCCGAAACCGTTCGCCGCCGCCTGACCCTCACCGCCGACGGCCTGCCCCTCGACGTGCAAGACCTGGAAATCCCCGGCGGCGGCTCGGTCACGGTCATCAGCGAGGGCCTGCCCGCCGGTCTCACCCGTCTGGAGGCCGCGCTCGAAGGCACGGACGCGCTCCCGCTCGACGACCGTGCCTGGGCGGTGCCCCCCGATTCCGGGCGCGGCACAATTCTCCTGCTCACCCCCGGCAACCGCTTTCTGGAAACCGCCCTCACCCTCCTGCCCGGCGTGGAAGTGACGGTCAGAGACCCGAAATCGGGCACACCTGACACCGAAACACCCCCTCCCCCCTCCGTGCTGATCCTCGACCGCACGCCGCCCCCGCTCCCTGCCCCCCGCGCCCCGCTGTTCTTCCACGCCCCCCTCGCCAGCAGCGGATTTTTCAGCGTCACCGGCATCATCAGCGCCCCCGTGCCCCTCCCCGCAGACCCCGCCGACACCCTCCTGCGGCACGCGGATTTGAGCGCCGTCAGCATTTTGGATGCCGCCCGCATTCCCCTGCCCGATTGGGCGCGCCCCGTGCTGGTAGATGAAACCAGCGGCGCGCCCCTGCTCTTCGTCGGCGAGCCGGACGGGCGGCGCGTGGCCGTGCTGGCTTTCGACCCGCTGCGCTCCGACCTGCCGCTCCAGCCCGCTTACCCGATTTTGATCGCCAACCTGATGGATTACCTGCTGCCCGGAAAAATCGGCGAGATTCCCGCCTCCGTGCAGCCCGGCGAAGCCCTGACCTTCACCCCGCCCCCCGGCGTGACCTCCCTGACCGTCACCCGCCCCGACGGGACGACCCTCGCCTTGGAACCCGATGGCGGGCGCGCCGTTTTTGCGGATACCGCCGCCCTGGGCGTTTACACGGTAAACTGGGAAACCGGAGAAACGGGCGGCGGGCAACTGGCCTTCGCCGTCAACCTGTTTTCTCCGCAGGAATCGGACATCCGGCCCGCCGAAACCCTGCCCCTGCTGACCGCCGACTCCGGGGGAGCGGAGGCCGCCGCGCCCCAGGGCCGCCGCGAGTGGTGGCGTCCGCTGGCGCTGCTGGCGTTGGGGTTGATTTTTGGGGAATGGGTCGTATATAATCGGAGTACCCTGTTCAAATTGTGGCAGCAAGTAAAACCCTGAACCCAGCCGTAAAACAACAGCGCTATTTGCTGGAGTCTGTTATGCACTTTCTGGGATGCAGGAGCAAAAACCTTGCTGTTTCCCCGTCTCCTGGGCTTTCTCACCCTTTGGGCAGGCGGGTGCAGGCACAAGATGTAGAAATCGGGCAGTCACAAGGACATTGCTTCTTCCCCCCTCCCTTACCCTCCCCCCGGTGGGGGGAGGGTTGGGTGGGGGGAACCCAGGCGTTTCTCCAACATTTGCTTGCACCCATGTTGTAGAAAGATTGTTATCTGCCAACAAGCCGTGGTATTCTGGAGCCCCATCCCCCCTGCATCCCCCCTCACCCTTTGGGCAGGCGGGTGCAGGCTTCGCGCTCCCCGGAGAAGGGGGAACGTGCTATAGTATTGTTGTCACTGCCCCGCACCAAGATTATCTTTTTGGAGAAAATCACATGTCCCGTCTATCCTGCTTGAAACAAACCGTTTACCTGCTTGTGATCATCGGATTGCTGCTCCCCGTGGGGGTGATCCCCGCCCAGGCAGAGATTCTGAACCCGCCCGATAACGACGCACCAAGCGGCAATTTCAGAAGGATGCCTGAAGAAATCGGGCAACAGCCCGCTCCGCCCGCCCGTTATGCCCGGCCCGTAAGCGGCGAAAATCCCCCGCCAGATGAGGATTATCCCTATGTTCTGCCCGGCGTTAGCAGTGCGCTGCTGCTTTCCCGGCAAAAAAGTCTATCGCCAATGGCCGTAGTTGGCGGCTCGTGGACTGCGCAAGGCCCCGCGCCGGTCAGCGGGGGGCAGGTGGAACACCTCACCCCGCGGGACGAAGTCGTCGGCGCCATTCATGCACTGGCTGCACACCCCGCCAACCCCGACATTCTGTATGCGGGAACAGTCAACGGCGGCATTTGGCGCACCGACAATGCCACAGACAGCAGCCCGCACTGGATTCCGCTAACCGACCATATGCCCTCGCTCTCTATCAGCGCCCTGGAGTTCGACCCCAGCGACACCACCTCCAATACCCTGCTGGCCGGAATCGGGCGGTACAGTTCCATGGGCAGCGTGGGCGGGCCGCGCAGCGGGCTTTTGTACACCACAGATGGCGGAATAACCTGGATGCCCATATCCGGCGGAAGCGGCGGCGTTTCTCTGATTGGCAAAAATGTCTCCGGGGTTGCGCCGCGGGGGAGTACATTTGTCGTCTCGGTAAACTTCTCCGAACCGTACACCTGCCCCAATTTCGGGCTGTTTCGCAGCACCGATACCGGCGGAACATTTGTAAAAGTTGGCCCGCCCGGAGTTGCCTTCGACCTGGCCGGGGACCCGGCCGCGCCCAACGTGCTTTATGCCGGCCTGACCTACGTTTCCTTTTGCGGCGGCACATCCAATGGCATTTACAAATCTACCGATACCGGCGCAACGTGGACGAAAATCAGCACCGCGGCAATGGATGCCCTGATTGTGGACGGCACGACCAACAATATCGAAATTGCTGCTTATGGCGGCAATGTCTTTGTCAACATTCTTCAGGGCGGGCAAACAGCCGGAATCTTCTACTCCGGTGATAGCGGAACAACCTGGAACTCAATGGACCGCCCGTTAATTCCGGCATCTTCCCCGGCTGCCATTAGCAACGTCACCCCCGGTGCGCCCATCCGCATTACCACCGGTTCCGCCCACAACCTTGCAAACGGAAATGAAGTGCAAATTGCCGGCGTCACCGGCACCACCGGAGCAAATGGGCTACACACAATTACCGTTGTCAACGCAACGCAATTTGACCTGAACGGCACCAGTGATTCGAATGCCTACACAGGCGGCGGCACCTGGGAAAAGGTCGTTGGCACCAATCCGACCTTCAAGCCAGGAGGGCAAGGCGGCATTCACGCGTCCTTGCGGGTTGACCCATCCACCCCCACCACGGTGTACATCGGCGGCGACCGGCAAGACGGGCCCTTCCCCAACTACATTGGCGCAGGAAACTACACCGGCAGCCTTTACCGGGGAGACAGCAGCGTTGCAGCCACAGGCACCGCCCCCTCGCCCCAATGGGATCATCTGACCCACTCCGACAGCATTGCTACCATGCCGAACGGCGGCACGACCAGTTCCAGCGCACCGCACGCCGATTCCCGCGAGATGGTTTTTGACGCCAACGGCAATATCATCGAAACCGACGACGGCGGCATTTACCGCCGCACAAATCCACAGGCCAACACCGGCGATTGGGTTACACTCAACGGCGATTTGCAAATTCTCGAGGCCCATAGCGTGGCTTACGATTCGCTTTCCCATACCATCATCTCCGGCAATCAGGACAACGGCACCACCTACCAGCCTTCTGCCGGTGCAACTGTCTGGCAGCAACTCACCAGCGGAGACGGCGGCGATGTGGCAGTGGACAACCTTGTGCTGGCAGGCAGCAGCCAGTCGGTACGCTATTCCAGTTTTCAGAACCTGGGCTGGCTCCGCCGCAGTGTATGGGACGCTAACGGGAACTTTGTCAGTTGGACAGGCCCCAGTTTGAATGTTACCAGCGGTCCTGCGCTTGTTCCGCAGTTCTGCACCCCCATTGCCACCAGCGAATTTGCCGGCAACCGCCTGCTGGTCGGCGGTTGGAATACATTGTACGAATCCACCGATGGCGGCAATAACATCACTGATATTGGCAGCGCACGCTTTCGGACAACTGGCTGTACGCTGGGAGATAACACCCTGGCCTACGGCGCCAACAACAACCCGGATGTCATCTACGCCGTCGGCTACGACACCAGCACGGGTAACAATGTCGTTGCCGTCCGAACTGCCGGAGCACCGGGAACACCCGTCACGTTTTCTTCAATTGGGGTTGCCGGAGCAACCCGTCTGCTTGGCGTAGCCGTAGACCCGCACAACGACCAGGTGGCGTTTGTGATTGATGCCAATCAGGTTTTTCAAACAACTGATGCCGGTACAACCTGGACAGATATTACCGGCAGCCTGTCTGACCCAAGTTTGCACAGCATCGCCACCGCCCCCGGTTTGCTGCTTGTGGGCGGCAGCATGGGCGTACACATTCTCGACCTCTCCACGGGAATCTGGAACGAACTCGGAAGCGGTCTGCCAAACACTCTCATCTGGTCACTCGACTACGATGACCAAGACGGCATACTGGTCGCCAGTGCTTTCGGGCGCGGGGTTTGGCTGTTACCGCTTTACAGCGTTCAGGTCACCAAAACCGCCACTCCGGCTTCTGCATCAACCGGGGATGTGATCACCTACACTTATAACATTGTCAACAACAGTGTCATCACGCTCAACCCGGTTGTGGCTGTGGATGATGTACTCGGACCGGTTCCGCTCGCCTCAACCACACTCCCGCCCGGAGCAAGCACAACGGGCATTCTGAACACAACCGTTATCTCCAGCGACCTGCCCGGCCCGCTGGTCAACACCGTCATTGTCAGCGGCACCGCAAGCCTGCGGGGCGTTATCACCGCCACAGATACCGCGTCTGTTACGCTGGTGAGCAGCCCGGCCATTGAAATCGGCAAATCGGCCAGTGTGATTACCGCCGCCCCAGGCGATACCATCACCTACACCTACCGCGTCACCAACACCGGCGATGTCAGTTTGGGCAGCATCACCGCCACAGATGACCAACTCGGCCCGGTCATGCTCGGCGCGGCCAGCCTTGCCCCCGGTGCCAGCACCTCCGGCGTTCTCACCTACACCGTCGTTGAAGGCGACCTGCCCGGCCCGCTGGTCAACACCGTCACCGTCACCGGCACCCCGCCCGCGGGCAACCCTGTCACCGGTACGGATACGGTATCTGTGACTTTGCTACCGGCAGGTTACAGAATCTACCTGCCGTTAGTCATCCGGTAAAACCCACCGTCACCAAACAACTTGCACAGGAAAATTGCATACCGCGAATATCCATGCTGCAAAAAACGGCTGTTGTCGGCGCACTTTGTGCGCCGACAACAGTATTACGCTCCACCCCCCTACGCTCCACGCCCCATGACCCTCGCCTTCATCCATCCGCAAGCCCTGTGGCTTTTGCTCCTGCTCCCGCTGACCGCGGGGCTGGCGCTGCTCGGTCCGCGCCGCCCGACCCGCGCCCGCTTTTGGAGCGCGCTCGGCCTGCGGCTGGCTCTGCTCACGATGATTGTGCTCGCCCTGGCGGGAATCCAACTCCGCACCCCGGCGGATACGCTCACCACCGTCTTTGTGCTCGACTTTTCGGACAGCCTCCCGCCCGAAGCGCAGGCGCGCGGCGAGGACTTCATCCGCGCCGCCGTGCGGGAGATGCCCGCCGGAGACCAGGCCGCCATCGTAGTCTTCGCCGAGGACGCACTGGTGGAACAACTGCCCGGCGAACACCGCGCCCTGCCCGAAATCGCCTCCCTGCCCGTGCGGACGCGCACCAATATCGCCGACGCGCTGCAACTCGCCCTGGCGCTCTTCCCCGCCGAGGGCGCAAAACGCATCGTCCTGCTCTCGGACGGGCGCGAAAACCTGGGGCACGCCATCGAACAGGCGGAACTCGCCGCCGCGCACGGCGTGGAACTGACCTATGTCCCCGTTGGCGGGGCGGCAGGCGAGGCCGAAGCCCTGCTGGAAAGCCTCACCGCCCCGGCCAGCGTGCGTGAGGGGCAGAACTTCACCCTGCGGGCGGGGGTTCAGGCCTCGCAGGCCATGGGCGCGGAACTGCGCGTCTTCGCCGACGGGGTGATGATCCACCGTCAGGAGGCCGCACTGGAGGCGGGGCTGAACCACTTTGAAATTCCGGTAGAGGCCGGGGAGAGCGGTTTCCGCCGCTTTGAAGCCCAGATTGTGCCCGACGCCGACACGCGCCTGCAAAACAATCAGGCCAGCGCGTTCACCGTGGTGCAGGGACCGCCGCGGGTGCTGATTTTGACGGGGTCCGCCGCGGGCGAGGAATCCGCCTCGGGCGCGGAGGCCGCCCAAAATCCTGCCGAGGCACTCGCCAGGGCGCTTTCCGCCGCCCGGATGCAGGTGGAAATCCGCCCGGCCCGTGAAATCCCCACAAATCTCACCAGTCTGGCGGATTTCGACGCTATCATCCTGGCGGATGTGCCCGTCACCGACCTGCCGCCGGAGAGCATGGAAGCCCTGGAAATTTACGTGCGGGATTTGGGGCGCGGGCTGGTGATGACCGGCGGGGCGCAGTCGTTTGGGGCGGGGGGCTACCTGCGGACGCCGGTGGAAGCCGCCCTGCCGGTTTACATGGACGTGCGCAACAAGCAGCAGGAGGCCAACCTGGCGCTGGTGCTGGCGGTGGACAAATCGGGCAGCATGGGGCGCTGCCACTGTGATGACCCCGACCTGAACCAGACCTACACCCGGTCGGAGAGCGGTCAGGCGAAGGTGGATATCGCCAAGGAGGCGGTGATGCGGGCTGCGGGCGCGCTGGGGCAGTTCGATTACCTGGGCGTGGTGGCCTTTGACGGCGCGGCGCACTGGGCGATGGAACCCCGGCAACTGCCCGACCCCTATTCGCTGGAGCACGCCATCGGCGGCATCCCGGCGGAGGGCGATACCAACCTGCAAGCCGGGGTGCAGGCGGCCTACGACTCGCTCCAGGGGGTGGATGCGGCGCGCAAGCACATCATTTTGCTCACCGACGGCTGGGTGCATCAAACCGCGCTGCTGCAAAAGGCCGCCGAGATGCGCGCTTCCGGGGTGACGCTGAGCGTGGTGGCCGCGGGCGGCGGCTCGGCGGAATATCTGGCGCAACTTGCCGAGCGCGGCGGCGGGACGTACTACGCCGCCACCAACATTCTGGAAGTGCCCGATTTCTTCCTGAAGGAGACCGTGACCGCCGTGGGCCGCTACATCATCGAGGAACCGTTCTACCCCCTGCCGGGGATTCCCGGCCCCGTGCTGACCGGCCTGAACCCGGCGGAACTGCCTCCCCTTTACGGGTACAACGGGACGACCCCGAAGGGGGCTGCCCGCCTGGATTTGATCACCCCTCAGGGCGACCCCCTGCTGGCGACCTGGCAGTACGGGCTGGGGCGTTCCGCGGCCTGGACTTCGGATGTGGAGAACCGCTGGGCGGCGCAATGGCTGGCGTGGGAGGGATTCCCGCGCTTTGCGGCGCAACTGGTGGGCTGGGTGCTGCCCGCCCCGCAATCCGAGGGGCTGACCGCTTCCGCCAGCGTGGCGGAGAGCCGCGGAATCATCGAACTGGAGGCGGTGGACGAGGACGGCGCGCCCCGAAATTATCTCTACGCCCGCGCTTCGCTGGTCGCCCCGGATTTGACCGTCAGCGAGGTGGAACTGGTGCAAACCGCGCCGGGGCGTTACCGGGCGGAGGTTCCGCTCGCCCAGCCGGGGGTGTATCTGGTGCGGGTGGGGGTCAACGCCGGAGACCAATCGCTCGGCCAGCAGATTTTGGGGCTGGTGATGCCCTATTCGCCGGAGTACCGCGTCTCCGGGGTGGATTTGCCCTTTTTGGGCGAACTGGCGCGCCTGACCGGCGGCGGTGAACTCTCCGAACCGGCGGCGGCCTTTCTGCACACGCTAGAGGCGGCGGCAAACGCCCGCGAAATCTGGTGGCCGCTGCTGTTCGTGGTGGCGATTCTCTTTCCGCTGGATGTGGCAATCCGGCGGGTGCGGGGAATCGGCGGGCTGGAGGCGGCGGGCTGGCGGGAGAAGGTCAGGGGGTTAGGGGGCAGGAGGTTCGGAGGTGGAGAGGATGCAGGGGCGCGTGTGCTGGGCAATCTGTTTGCGGCGCGGGAGCGGGCGCGGCGGCGGGGGGCGGAAGGAGAGGAGGAAACAGGGGGGCGGGCTCCTGGTAAGTTGGGGATTGGGGATCGGGGAGCAGGTGAGCAGGGAGCAGGGGGGCAACCGCCCAACTCCCAATTACCCAATTCCCAATTATCTGATACCCAATTACCCAACCACCAATCCCCCGACACCCTGGAACGCCTGAAAAAGGCGAAGAGACGCTCGCGACGGAAGTGAGGGGGGAAAGTAAACAGGGATCAGGGATACGCGTAAATGCCCGAAAATCCTGCATTGTTTCCCTCACCCCGTCCTCGCTCAGGCTCGGACTCCCCTCTCCCTAAGGGAGAGGGGTGGAGGTGAGGGTGGGCAGGGCGGTTTTGGTACGGCAGAGCGGGGTGTTCAGCGCTTGTCTTGTTTGCAAAATGAAGACTGGCAGTCCTGGCAGGACTGCCAGTCTTGTATACGGGGAGGGCAGGCAGGGGAAAGGGGAAAGGAAGCAGTTCCCATATGATTGCCCAATTTCTACATCTTTTTTTTGCATCCGTAAACAGGCATCAGTGCTCAGAAAACAGGGTACAATTTCCCCATCTGGCTGCTACCTGCATACCGACCCACTTACCCTCTCATGCGCCCATTTGAAACGCTCCTCACATTGACCCTCGCCACCCGCATGGCGTTGCCGCTGTTCACGCGCGGGCGGTGGATCAACTGGGTGGGCGTGGCAGCCCTGGGGATGATGGGATTGCATCTCTATCTGGAGGGCGGCCGCTGGCAGATGATTCCGATTTACGGGATCGCCATCGGGCTGGGGATGTACTCCCTTTGGCGGTTCTTCGCCCCCAATTCCGGGGCGGCGGGGCTGACGATGAGCGGGTACGCGGTCATCATGGGGGGATTGCTCATCCTGGGAGCCGCGGTCATCCCCCCAATTTTGCTGCCCATCCCAAAACTGCCTAACCCCACGGGTCCCTACGCGGTCGGCACGGTCAGTTTCATGCTGACGGACGAATCCCGCACGGAAATGTACTCCAACCGACCGGGAGAGCCGCGGACGATTATGGTGCAGGTCTGGTATCCGGCGGGCAAGCCATCCGGAGCATCCAAAACCGCGCCCTGGATTGAGCACATGGAGGTGATGGGGCCGGCTCTGGCGGATTTTCTCGGCAAGCCGCGCTTTTTCTTTGACCATGTGCGCTATGCCCGCGCCAACGCCTGGGAGGACGCGCCCGTTTCCGGCGCGGCAGCACAGTATCCCGTGCTGCTGTTTTCGCACGGCTGGCAGGGCTTTCGAGCGCAGAGCACCTTTTTGATGGAGGAACTTGCCAGTTACGGCTACATCGTCGCCGCGCCCGACCACACCTACGGCGCACTGGCGACGGTGTTCCCCGACGGGCGGGTGGCGATGAACAATCCCGCCGCCCTGCCCTACGATATGGGGCTGACGGAGGCCGAGTATCAGCGGGCGGCGCGCACACTGGGGGCGCAGTGGGCTGCGGATTTGAGTTTCATCCTGGATACACTTGCCGATCTGCCCCCGGATTCGCCCGCCGCATCCCTGCGCTACCGCATGGATTTCTCCCGCGTGGGGGTGATGGGACACTCCACAGGCGGGGGCGCGGCGATCCAGTTCTGCGCCGATGACCCGCGCTGCCGCGCCGCTCTGGGGCTGGACCCGTACATGACGCCGGTTTCCATCGCGGTGGTGGAAGGCGGTCTTTCCCAACCGATGCTGGCAATTTTCAGCGCGGTCTGGGCGCAGGATGCTCCCAGCGGCAATAATGAGATGTTCGAGCGGTTCGCTGCCAACAGCGAAGGTGACTTGTACCGCTTTTTCATTCGGCAAACCGCCCACTACGATTTTACTGACATCGGCGGGTTCAGCCCGATGGCGGCACAAATGGGCATGAAAGGTCCGTTAGATGGCGCGCAGGTGCAGCGCATTGTGCGGGCCTACGCACGGGCGTTTTTCGACCGCTACCTGAACGGGGTTGAGGCCCCGCTGCCGGATGCGGCGGCCTTCCCTGAAATTGTCAAATGGGATGTGAGGTGAGAAAAGCCGCATCAGGACTGGCAGTGCTGGGGTGCAGGCAAATGTTGCAGAAAGATAGTTATCTGCCAACGAGCCGTGGTATTCTGGAGCCCCATCCCCCCTGCATCCCCCCTTCCCCAGGGAAGGGGGGACTGGACTCTTCGGTGTGTGTGCGGCGCACTTCGTGTGCCGCACACACACCTGACAAACACGCCCCTCCCCAAAATTTCCGCTTTGGTTCCCCTCTCCCTGAGGGAGAGGGGTTAGGGGTGAGGGTAGGGGGAGGGGCCGGAGGGGCACACTCAACAACGCAATGCTCAATTTCT
>CAZPSL010000166.1:0-4205 GCA_964589145.1 uncultured Anaerolineales bacterium | reverse complement strand
GCTGGCCGAGGTCACCGCGGAGGTGCTGGCGATGGGGATGCCTGACCCCGCGGGCTGGCTGGCCGACCGAAAGGGGCTGTATCACCTCGGCGGGCGGGGGAGCGTCTCCCGCCTGGGGTGGGCGCGCAAAATCCTGGCGTTAGACTCCCGCCCGGAGGAGCAGGTCGCCCGTGAAATCGGCGAAGCCTTCACCCGCGAGTTTCCCACCCCGGCAACCCGCCCCCTGCATTCTCCGCTGGATTGCGCCCTGTTTGCCGATACTTTCGGCATCTGCCTGCCCGATTGGGAGGCCGCCCTGCAATTGGCGATGGAGGCGCTGCGTTGGTAAAATCAGTTTTCGTGTGCTCTTACGGGACTCTGGAGCACGCTCTGGGGCATTTGCGGTTTGGTGCTCCGCTCAAAAAGGCCGGGATTCGGGTGACGTGGCACCAGCCGACAGAAGATTTACTGCCGCAGCACGTTGAGACACATGATTTGGTGATTGTGCAGCGGGATTTTCCGCGGGCATTGGAGCAGTATGCACGGCTTGTGGAATTTGCGAGCCGTTATGGGAAGCCAATCGTTTTTGAGTTTGACGATTTTTTGTGGGGTTTGCCCGATGATCATCCTGACCGTTTGAGCGGGCATTATCTTGATGCGCTTTGGCCGATGCTGCTGGCGGCGTTGCAGGCGGATGCGGTTACGGTCTCCACCCCGGCCTTGCAGGCGTTTATGCGTTCCCTGGGGCATCCGCACGTCTATTGCTTGCCGAATTATCTTGACGACGGCTTGTGGCCGCTGGCTGAGCCGGAAGACGGAGAATCCGCTTCCATTGTGCGGATTGGCTATGTGGGGGGTGATTCTCATGCCCCTGATGTGCAACTCGTTGCTCCTGCGCTGGAACGGGTGCTTCGGCAGTACCGCTCGGATGTTCAGTTGACTTTTTGGGGTGTGGAACCGCCTGCGTTCCTTCGCGAATATCCGAATGTGATCTGGAATCCTGCCGGTTTTCAGAATTATGCGGAATTTGTGGAATATCTCGGACACCAGAACCTTGATATTTTTCTCGCCCCTCTCAGGGATGTGCCATTTAACCGCTTCAAGAGTGCCATCAAGTATCTTGAATGTACGGCGCTGGGGGCGGCGGGGATCTGTAGTGATGTGACCCCTTACCGGGATGTTGTTGAACATGGGAGGACGGGTTTTCTGGCGCACACTGCGGAGGATTGGGAACAAGGTTTGAGAACCCTGATTGAAGACCGTCAGTTGCGGCTGGATTGCGCTCGGCGGGCGCAGGAGGCCGTCCGTCAAAGGTGGGTGTTGTCGGAGCATTATCAGGAATGGGATGCGTGTTATGAAGATATTCTGAAGAGTTACCGGTCTCGGAGTTCGGCAGAAGTCTTTCGGTTGGCGGACAGGATACAGATGCAATATCTCGCGAAATATCAAGGTGAACTGGACGCGCTCAAACAGAAGAATTCAGAATTACATGCGCAATTGGCATCAACGCATTCGAGTCCGCTGGCATGGGGACTGCGCCGGTTGCGCAAGTTGTGGAGATTGTGAGAATGGGCAGCAAGCAGAAGACAGCCAGCATCGTTATTGTTACGTACAACAATTGGGATGACACGAAATTGTGTCTGGATAGTATTTTTGCCAAAACGGGTGATCTGGAGTTTGAGGTTATCGTTGTGGATAATGCCTCACACGATGGCACGAAAGAACATCTTCAGGCCTACGCTGATAATCATCCGAATTTGCGCCTGATTTTCAATTCCCACAATGCAGGCTTTGCGCGCGCGAATAACCAAGGCGCCTCTGTGGCGCAGGGACAGTATCTGGTGTTTCTGAATAACGATACGGTTGTCACTCCGGGATGGTTGCAGGGGCTGATTCATCATTTGCAGGATGCTCAAGTGGGGATGGTGGGGCCTGTAACAAATTCGGCGAGCAATGAGAGCCGCATTCTCGTTGATTATGATCAGGATTCACTGGATGGCCTGGACTCTTTTGCTGAACGCTATACTGCCGAACATGCCGGAATCGCCTTCGATATTCAGGTGTTGGCATTCTTTTGTGTGGCAATGCGCTATGCTGTTTTTGAGGAAATCGGCCCTTTGGATGAACGTTTCGGAATTGGGATGTTTGAAGATGATGATTACGCGATGAGACTGCGCCAGCGTGACTACCGGATTCTCTGTGTGGAGGATGTTTACATTCACCATTCTGGCGGGAAGAGTTTTTTGCAACTTGATTTTGCTGACTACTGGCGGCTGTTTCGCGAGAATCGGGCAAAGTTTGAGGAGAAGTGGCAGGTGAAGTGGCAGCCGCACTTGCCCCGCCCGGAACTTTTGCCGCAACAATTTTTGGATACGGTTGAGCATACTTTTTCGTTGCAAAATGCGTTGCTGGATAACATAAAATTGGCGCAGGAGCGATGGCAGTTGCTTCTGGAGCGCGACCAGATGATACGCGACCGCGACCAGATGATACGCGACCGCGACCAGACGATACGGTTGCTGCGCGCACAGTCGTATGAATTGCATCGAATTTACGCCAGCCGTACCTGGAAGGCAGTACAGAAATTGCGGCAATCCCGTGAAATGCTCGTCCCGGTGGGCAGCCGTCGGGAAAGCGCATTTTTCAAGTCACTTTCTGGATTGCGCCATATTTATCGGTTATTGCATCCAGCCCCTGCTCTCGAACGGCAACTGCCTGCCGGGGACTCGTCAGAACTTTCCTCGCCGTCAGCAGGGGTACCGGCAACGCTCTCCAGCGATAGCAAAGTGCCGATTCTTGCGCCCCAGTTTTTTGATTTTTCGGGAAAACACCTGTATTTGGGGGGGGCAGAGCGGTACTTGCTGGAGATTGCAAAACTGCTGCATTCTTTGGGGTATCAACCGGTTGTTTATCAATCTGCGCAGGATGAGCGCTGGGAGCGGGAATATCAAGGAATTCCAATTATTGGGCTGCCCAGTCAAGGGAACCTGCACGAATTGAACCGGTTGTTTCACCAGGAGATCTCGCCGGATGTGCTGGTTATTTATCTGGCATTTTATCTCGCGGCTCCGCAGGCGAATGAGCGATCTATTGGTATCAGCCACGGTGTTTATTGGGATGTTGGCAATGAGCAGCCAATTTTTGCCCAGCATGAGCGTATCGAGGCAATTTTAGGACCAATGTTTAATTTGGCCCGCATCGTTTCAGTGGACACGAATACAATCAACTGGGTGAGAGGAACGCAAGCATACCTGGCACACAAATTCGTGTATATTCCCAATTTTGTGGATACAAACCAATTTTCCGCCGGTCGTACGCCGCATAACACCGACCGCCTGACGGTGCTTTACCCGCGTCGTCTTTATGAACCGCGCGGATTTTGGCTGGTGCATGAGATTCTCCCAGAATTGCTTGAACAATACCCGGAATTGGAGTTTCATTTCGTGGGGCAGGCGGAACCTGAGGCAGAAACCGTTATTCAGGAATTGGTGCTGGCCCATCCCGACCATGTCCGCTGGTACACCCTGCCGTTCGAAGAAATGCACCGGGCGTATCAGACCGCGGACATTACCGTAATTCCGACTGTTCACAGCGAGGGCACCTCTTTATCCTGTCTGGAGGCTATGGCAGCGGGGAATGCAGTAATTGCATCCAACGTGGGCGGGTTACCCGATTTAATAATTTCGGGTTACAACGGTATGTTGATTGACCCGACAGCGGATGCATTACGCGATGCCCTGAATCTGCTTATCAGGAATCGGGATCTGCGGCAAAAAATCGGCGGACGCGCAGTGGATGTTGCCAATGCCTTTGATATTGTGCAATGGCGTACGAAATGGACGCGCATCCTGAAGGGCTTCTTGATAACCTGAGTTGCGGACAGGCCAAAAGGTGCTGTCCGGGGAACACGAATGCGGCAAATCGTAAAAATAGCACGAATAAAAAACAAAAATTCGTGCCATTTGTTTCATTCGCGGATTTCTGTGTTACAAAACAGGTGCCCCGCTCTTTTTCCGAATTCATGTTAGAGGCCTAAAGTATTGGCTTGCCGCTGTTCTGATAGGCATGTTAACCTGACAGCGGATAGTTTTGGATACAGTCGGGCTGATTATTCAGTTTTGGAGGCACATATGCAGACACATCAGAAAAAAATATACTACGTGGTTCTGTTGGCAGTATTGATGATTGTATGTTGTAGCGCAGATTTTGCGCGCGGTGCTTCTGTA
>CAZPSL010000165.1:0-4418 GCA_964589145.1 uncultured Anaerolineales bacterium | reverse complement strand
GCGCCCGGATCATATTGGCAATCGCCCTGTAAACCGCGCCGATGCTGTGCTTCCCCGGCGGGAACTCTCCGTTCAGGAAGGCGGCAACGGCAAGCACATTCGGCTCGTTGATTGTGCACCACTGCCGGACGTATTCCTTCAACGCCGTCACCGTGCGGCGGACGTAGGTTTCAAAGTGTGCAATAACCGCCTCGTTCTGCCAGCCGCCCAGTTCGGTAACCCATAGCGGCTCGGTGAAATGGTGCAGCGTGACCATCGGGGTCAGGCGGTTTTCCAGTGCGCCGCGCACGATCTCGCGGTAGTAATCCAGGGCGGATTCATCCCACCGGTCCACGTCGGGTTGGATGCGGCTCCACTCCACCGACAGGCGGTGAGCGTTTTGCCCGCTTTCGGCGGCGCGGGCGAAGTCCTCCCGCCAGCGGCCTCCCCACCAGTCACAGGCCAGCCCGCAGGACTGCCGCTCGATGATATGCCCGGACTGCTCCCAGGCGTACCAGTTGTTGTTGATATTGTTTCCTTCGACCTGATAGGCGGCGGTCGCCGTACCCCACACAAACCCGCGCGTAAAATTCAACCTTGCCTCAGCCATGTGTACTCCTTTCACTCTGAATTATCGCACGGGATGGGAGGATTGGCAACTGGATGACAGATCGCGGGGTGCAGGCAAATGTTGTAGAAAGATTATTATCTACCAACAAGCCGTGGTATTCTGAAGCCCCATCCCCCCTGTATCCCCCCTTCCCCAGGGAAGGGGGGACTGGACTCTTTGGTGTGTGTGCGGCGCACTTCGTACGCCGCACACACACCTGACAAACACACCCCTCCCCCATTGGGGGAGGGGCCGGGGGTGGGGGCACACTCGATAACGCAATGCTGAATTTTGCTCAATGTATACATCTTTTGCCTGCACCCACAGCCCGCAGACCGCTGCTTCATTGCTGTGCCCCCTTGTCGCCTTGCTAACTCACAACTCCCGACTCCCAACTCCCAACTCCCAACTCTCGACTCTCGACTCTCGACTCTTGTGATATGCTTTCCCCTATGAGCAACACCCTCCTGACACCCGTTTACATCGCCCTGGGCAGCAACCTCGGCGACCGCACCGCCAACTTGCGGGAAGCCGTCCGCCGCCTGCCGCCGCTGGTCACTGTGCTGGCGCAGTCTCCCGTGTATCGCACCAAGCCCTGGGGCTACACCGACCAGCCCGATTTCTTGAACCAGGTCATCTTTGCCGAGACGGCTTGTACCCCCGAAGAACTGCTTGCCTATCTCAAGGAGATTGAAATCAGAGTGGGGCGCACGCCGACGTTCCGCTACGGGCCGCGCGTGGTGGATTTGGACATCCTGTTTTACGGAGATGCTGTGCTGACCCTGCCCGATTTGGAGATTCCGCACCCCCGGATAGCCGAGCGGGCTTTTGTGCTGGTTCCGCTAAACGATTTGAATCCCGGCTTGCGGCATCCTGTCACCCGCCGGACGGTTCGCGAAATGCTGGCACAGGTGGATGCAAGCGGGGTAGCGCGATTTTCCGACAGTTTATGATGGACATGCGATGGTGGGGCGAGGGAAATGCCCGGCACAAGACTGGCAGTCCTGCCAGGACTGCCAGTCTTCATTTTGCGAACAGGACAAGCACCACGCACCCCGCCTTCACCCCTAACCCTCTCCCGAAGGGAGAGGGTTAGCAAAGCGGAGATTTTTGAGAGGGCAGGGAGGGTGGACCACCGGCGTTCTGCCTCTTTTGCCCGCGCCCCGCGCTCAAGGATGCAGGCAAATGTTGTAGAAAAATTGTCATCTACTAACAAACCGTGTCATTTTGGAACCCCATCCCCCCTATGTCCCCCCTTCCCCAAGGAAGGGGGGATTGGACTTTTCGGTGTGTGTGCGGCGCACTTTGTGCGCCGCACACACACCTGACGAACACACCCCTCCCTCACTGGGGGAGGGGTCGGGGGTGGGGGCATACTTGACAAAGCGATATGAAACTTCACTCGATTTCTACATCTTTTACCTGCGCCCCCGCTTAAAATTCTCTCCCCGAATTTTCCCAATCGTGCTATAATGCCGCCATGCTAGCCCGAACGCTCCGCTCCGGAACCCCCGACAATAACGCCGATAACGATAATCCCTATCGGGCGGTCCGGCGCGGAATGCCAGTTCGCTAGTTTCGGCATTTTCCAGCGGATCGCCCGACGCGCAAGCGAAGGGCGATTTTTTATGTCTCAGCGTGTTGAAAGTTGCGGATTACAGGTTGAAGATTTTCCCAACCCCCAACCCCCCAACCTTCAACCTTCAACCTGTAACCTTCAACTGCAACCTGCAACCCTGTACTCCACGGAGGCTTTCATGTACAAAACCCACACCTGCGGCGAACTCCGCAGCAAAAATATCGGTGAAACCGTCACCCTGGCGGGCTGGGTTCACCGCCGACGCGACCACGGCGGCGTGACCTTCATCAACCTGCGCGACCGCTTCGGATTGGTGCAAATCGTGGCCGATTCCTCCACCTCGCCGGAGGCTTACGAGGCCCTGGAGCCGGTTCGGGTCGAGTGGGTCATCCAGGTGGAGGGCGTGGTGCGCGCCCGCCCGGAGGGAATGGTCAACCCGGAGATGGAAACCGGCGAAATCGAGGTCGAAGCGCGCCGGGTCACCCTCCTCAACACGGCGAAAACCCCGCCCATTTACATCAACAAAGACGAGGAAGCCGACGAACACATCCGCCTCAAATACCGCTACCTGGATTTGCGCCGCGACCGGATGCGCCGCAACCTGATTTTGCGCCACCGTGTGGTCAAGTTTGTGCGCGATTACTTGGACGCGCAGGGCTTTTTGGAGATCGAAACCCCGATTTTGTTCAAAACCACCCCCGAAGGCGCGCGGGATTACCTCGTCCCCTCCCGCGTTCACCCTGGGGAGTTCTACGCCCTGCCGCAGTCGCCGCAGCAACTCAAGCAGTTGCTGATGGTGGCCGGAGTGGAGCGCTACTTCCAGGTGGCGCGCTGCTTCCGGGATGAAGATCAGCGCGGCGACCGTCAGCCGGAGTTCACCCAACTGGATATCGAACTCTCCTTTGTGGAGCGCGAGGACGTGATGCGCCTGGCGGAGGAGATGTTCACCAAACTGGTGGCGGAGGTGATCCCTGAAAAGAAACTGCTGGCTTCCCCCTGGCCGCGCTTCACCTACGACGAGGTGATGACCCGCTTCGGCAAGGACAGCCCCGACATCCGCTTCGGCATGGAATTGCAGGACCTCACCGACCTGGCGGAGGGCTGCGGCTTTGGCGTGTTCGAGAACACGGTTGCCGCGGGCGGGCATGTGCGCGCCATCAACGCCAGCGGGCTGGGAGATTACAGCCGCAAGAAAATCAACGAACTCACCGATTTCGTCAAACGCTTTGGCGCCAAGGGACTGGCTTACATCGCCCTGACCTCCGACGGTCAGATGCGCTCTTCCTTCGCCAAGTTTTTGCAGCCCGAAACCGTGGATGAAATCATCCGCCGCATGGACGCCAAGCCCGGCGACCTGATTTTGGCCGTCGCCGACCAGCCCGCCATCGTCTTCGAGAGTTTGGGGCGGCTGCGCGAGCACCTCGGCGATGTGCTCGGCCTGCGCGACCCGGATACTCTCGCCTTCTGCTGGGTGTACGATTTCCCCTTCGTGATGTGGAACGAGGAAGAGCAGCGCTGGGACCCCAGCCATCACCTGTTCACCGCCCCGATGCCCGAAGACCTGCCCCTGCTGGATACCGACCCCGGCAAAGCCCGCGGCCAGCAGTACGACATGGTGCTCAACGGCTATGAAGTCGGCGGCGGCTCCATTCGTATCCACGACCCGAAGTTGCAGGAGAAGGTTTTTGCGCTCATCGGGCTTGACCCGGAGGTGGCTGCCGAGCGTTTCGGGCATCTGCTGGAAGCCTTCAGTTACGGCACGCCCCCGCACGGCGGTATCGCCCCCGGCATTGACCGCCTGTGCATGATTTTCGCCGGTGAGCCGAACATCCGCGAGGTGATTGCCTTCCCCAAGAACCAGCAGGCCCGCGACGTGATGGCCGGCGCGCCCTCCCCTGCCGAACCGCATCAGTTGGAAGAGTTGCACATCAAACTGGATATTTGATGTTGTGGCGGCGTGCAAAGCACGCCGCCACAACATCCGCAAAACCAAGGAGCCTCCCATGTCAGAACTTATCCGCGTTGAAAACATTGCCGCCCACGAGGGCGAAGAAGTCACCATCCGGGGGTGGGTCTATAACCGCACCCGCAAAGGGAAACTGGTCTTTCTGCTGATTCGCGACGGATCGGGCTTCGTCCAGTGCGTGGCCTTCAAACCCGATCTCGACCCCGGCCTGTTCGACCAGATCGCCCGTCTCCCGCAGGAATCCTCGGTTATCGTCACCGGCACGGTGCGCGCCGACAAGCGCG
>CAZPSL010000164.1:0-4273 GCA_964589145.1 uncultured Anaerolineales bacterium | reverse complement strand
CTGTCTGGTTTACCCTATAATTCAGGCATGGATAATCAACCCGCCCTGCCCCGCTCCTGGAGAGAGCGATTCCTCCGCAAGTTTCCCTGGAAGCCGCTGCTGGTTGCGGTGGTGCTTGCTCTGATGCTGGCCTGGCTGGTCTTCGCTCCGGGCGGGATTCTGGGCAAGGCGGATGCAGTCGGGTACGCGGTCTGCCACCGCATTGAAAGCCGTTCCTTCCACATCGGGAATATCCAGTTTTCGGTCTGTGCCCGCTGTACGGGACAATACCTGGGGGCGGTGCTGGGGCTGGCGTATCTGACGATACTCCGTCCCCGGCGGATTGGACGCCCGCCCTGGTGGATCATCGGCGTTTTGCTGGCGGGCGCGGCGTTCTACGCTGTGGACGGGGTCAACTCGTTTCTGCACCTGATGCCCTTCACGGAGCGCTACTGGATTTACGAGCCGAACAATACCCTGCGGCTGGTCACCGGAACGCTGGTGGGGCTGGGAATTGCCGTGATGCTCTACCCGGCCTTCAACCAGTCTGTGTGGAACCGTTACCGCCGCGGCGCCGTCCTTACCGGGTGGCGCGATTTCGGCGGACTGCTGGCGCTGGCGGCCCTGCTGGATGCGCTGGTGCTGACTGAGAATCCGGTCATTCTATACCCGCTCTCGCTGGTCAGCGCCGCCGGGATTTTGCTGGTTCTTACCATCGTTTACGCGCTGGTGTGGATTATGGTTTTCCGCCGCGAGAATCGCTACAGCCGCGCGGGGCAGTTGATCTTCCCCTTTCTGGCGGGATTCGCCACCGCGCTCACGCAGATTCTCCTGCTGGATGCCCTCCGCTACGCCCTGACCGGCACCTGGGGCGGGTTCGCGTTGTAAGGGATGACGGCGGGCAGGCGGTGGTTGGTAAACGGGTAATCAGGTAGTCAGGTAATCAGGTAGTCAGGTAGTCAGGTAATCAGGTAATCAGGTGATTGGGTAATTAGGTAATCAGGTACACAGTTACGAAGGAAGGAGTACGCGATGGATATTTTTACCGCTTTTGGTCTCTCCATCAGCGCGGGGCTGAACGCCTACATCCCCCTGCTGATTGTCGCTCTCGCGGCGAAATACACCAACTGGATCACACTCGATTCCCCCTGGGATGTACTCACCAGTTGGTGGGTAATTGGCATATTGCTTGTTCTCGTTCTGATTGAGTTCTTTGCCGACAAGGTTCCGGCAGTCAACCATCTCAACGATGCGCTGCAAACCTTCATCCGTCCGGCGGCAGGTGCCGTTGTTTTCGCTGCATCTTCCGGGGTTGCGGATATTCATCCGGTGCTGGCGATGGCTGCGGGTTTGCTGATTGCCGGGGGCGTGCATGCCACCAAAGCGGCAGCAGTTCGTCCGGCGATCACCGCCACGACCGGCGGGCTGGGGAATACCCCCGTCAGCATCCTGGAAGACATCGTTTCTACGGTGCTGTCTTTCCTGGCAATTCTCATCCCCATCCTGATTGCGATCACCCTGCTGGTGTTCATTTTGCTGATCGCCTGGTTCTTCTGGCGGCGGTCCAGCCATCAAACGCTGGTACAATAACCCTGGTTGCGGATAAGCCAGGTGCGCCGTCTGGAGGGCGCGAATACATCAAATGGCACGAAGAGAATTGGTGAATTCGTCCCCTGTGCGGATGGGCGTGCTCCGAATCAACTGCTCCATACCTTACCCGAAATTCGGGTTACAATAAAAGGGACATCCCCGCAGAAAGGATTGTGACATGACGGATTTCAACGATTCCCCCTCTCGCTATGACGGCCTCTTCCACGCCGAAGATGGCACTAAGGAAGCCTATGACAACATGATGCCCGCCGGAGACGACGAATTTGTCCCCGCTGAGGGCAGCAACACTTCCAAAACCGTGATGGCGGTTGCCGCCGGAACGGTGGTTGCCTGTTGCTGCTGCTGTGCGGCCACCGTTGCGCTGTACTACGGCACCGAGCCGGTGATGCAGTTGCTCGGTATCCCCATCCCCTGGCTGTAGCACTCCCATCCCGCAACCAGCCTCTTCGAAGAGATTCCCGAATTGCGTATTGGCGGGATCGGGGTCATTTATGTGCGTGGAAAGCGGGAGAGAGACACAAGCAGCAATTTCAGAACGGCCTTCCAGAGGGCAATCTTGTCAATAACGCAGCACTAGCCCGGTTTCTGTGCCAGTTAATCCGCAACCGAACCAGGAAGGTATTGCATGATTGAACGCAGAAAAATCCCCCGACGGCTTATTCTGTTCTATTCACGGGTTTTTGATCGTCGGACCGGGATCTTTGTCGGGTATTTGGGGGAGATGAACGAGAACGGAATGATGATTATCAGCGAAACGCCGCTAAAAACAAATCAGGTTTTTCCGTTACGCATTGATTTGCCAGAAGACAGTTATGCGCGCCCTGTTTTGGAATTTGATGCTTACAGTGTTTGGTGCGAGCGGGATACCGACCCTCATTTTTACAATACCGGCTTTCGGTTCTTGAATATTCCTGAGGAAACCCGGCAGATTATTCTGCAAGTCATCGATGATTGTGGCTTCCGTGACCAAGAGCACCAGACCGGTCGCGGCAAAGGGGCACAAGGGTCATCTCCGCCATCGGTTCCAGATGACCACACCAAAATACAGCAGCACGGCGATTTCATTGAGCAGCCCGCCCCATTGACGCGCGGGGACGGAGTTGGCGAGTTCCCCGAAGATGCGCAAAATCAGTGAGGCGTGCAGCAAAACCAGAGGCCCGTAGAAATTGCTCCGGTAGGGGATTTCCAACCCCAAAACGGCGGGGAAAATGATCGGGGCGTGCCCGAAAATCATCGAGAAGACGAATCCCAGAAAAACGGAATGCAGGATGGCATCGTAGATGGGGCCGCCAGGCACTCCGCCGTAGAACACAGCCAGACCGCCGCCAACCAGCAGCCAGACGTAACCGCTGAGCAGGCAGACCGCGATGTAACGCGTCAACCCGTCCATGCGCACAGTGCGGCGGGCGATGTCGTAAACCAGCAGCCACAGGCCGAGGGCGATTGTCCCGACGCCGGTGAGCCGCATCCCGAAATCGTAGTTGACGAGAATCACCAGCAAGCCGAGGCTGTAAATGCCCGTGGCAATCCAGAAGGCGGTTTTGGCGTAGCGTGAGGGGCGTGCCATGCGCCCCAGTTCCAGCCGTTCGCCGACGATGGTGAGCACCAAAAAGCCGCTCCACCACATGACAATGCGGAAAATCGGCCAGCCGAGCATCCACAACAGGTTGCCGACCAGCAGGGCGAGCGCGCCGAGTGCCATGACGGCGGTGTAATCGGTGAAGTGCTGGCGCAGCACAACCACAAAGATGGCGACCAGCCAGATGCTGCCGACCGTAATCAGCAGCGGGCCGATGATGCCGGGTACACCGAAGACGACCAGCAGCCCGCCGACTCCGCTGGTCAGCGGCGCTCCATAGGCCCAGGTTTTGCCCATCGCCACCGCACGTTCCAGACTGATCAGCGCGCCGAAGAATCCGGCTACCATCAGGACACCGTGATTGATGGTGAGCGTTGGCTGGATGGGCGGCCAGTTCCAGCCCATGCGGATCAACCCGGCCCAGGCCGCGGCGGTCAGGATGACGAGCGAAACGATAACGAGTACAGCCCGGTTGCGATTTTGTGCGGCGTCCATATTGTCACCCCCAGCCCAGCCGCGCTTTGGCCTCGTCCGACATCATCATCGGCGACCAGGGCGGCTCCCAGACCAGTTGGATATCAACGGTTTTGGCTTCGGGGAACTTTTGACGCAGTACCTGCTCCATCTGGGCGATGATGACCTGGTGCAAGGGGCAGGTCGGGGAGGTCATGGTCAGTTCCACGCGGATGGAGTCGTCACCCGTTTCGATGGTGTAGACCAGTCCCAGGTCAATGATGTTGATGCCGATTTCGGGGTCAACAACGGCTTTCAGGGTTTCGCGGATTTCGGTTTCGTTCATGAATGATTTTCCTTTTTACAACGGCTGAAGTTTGATTATGTCCCTGCACTGCGTTCCAGGGGCGGGTTTTGGATTACTCGATTCAACGCCTGCACCAGCGGTTCCAGGGGAATCTTGTGGGCGGTGGCGGCCTCCTCCAGCGTGTCGAAGGTGGAGAGGTAGCATCCCACGCACTCCATCCGGTAGCGGAGAAACACCGGGATGGTCTCCGGCCAGCGGTCCAGGATTTCGCTCATCGGCTGTTGGGGGGAGATAGCAGAAGCAGGCATTTTCAAATCGGGGGAAAACATTTTTTTACCACAAAG
>CAZPSL010000163.1:0-9937 GCA_964589145.1 uncultured Anaerolineales bacterium | reverse complement strand
CATCCCCCGCGCCGCACCGGATTGCGCCCCCTGGTCACCCTCCACCGAATGAACCTGCCCTACATTCTCCCCCGCCTTGCCCGCCGTTTCATGCCCGCCGCCGCGGTGCGTTTTTTGCTCCGCCGCGGGCTGATCATCCGCCCCGGGCTGGAAACCCGTTCCCCGCGGGATGCGCTGGCACGCTACCTGCGCGCACTGAACGATGCGGGTATCTCCATCCGGGGCAGGCGGGTGATGGTGTTTGGCTACGGAGGTTCGTTTGCAGTCGGCTGCGCGTTTCTGGAAGCGGGCGCCTCCCACGCGGTGCTGGTGGACCGCTTTACCCCGCCGGATGACGCCCGCAACCGGGCATTGCTCTCCGAATACGGGATGTACCTCACCCCGGAGGGGGATGCTGTCCGCCCTCGGACGGCATACCTGACCATGATAGACGGTGACATCCGCCAAATTGCCGCCGAAGGGCGGCTCGCACCGGTAGATTTGGTGGTCAGCAGTTCGGTTTACGAGCATCTGGACGATGTCGAAGGAGTTACCCATGCCCTGGCAGCGCTCACCGCATCCGACGGGGTGCAACTCCACTTCATTGATTTGCGGGATCACTTCTTCAAATACCCCTTCGAGATGCTGACCTTTTCCGATGCCGTTTGGCGGCGCTACCTGAACCCGACCAGCAACCTCAACCGCTGCCGCCTGCCGGAATACCGCCGCGTTTTTGAAGCACACTTTCAGGATGTGGAAATTGCGGTGCTGGCGCATGATTTGGAGAATTTTCAGGCGGCGCAGCACCGCATCCGTCCCGAATTTCTGACCGGTGACCCCAAAGTGGACGCGGCGACCCAAATCCGGGTGCGGGCTGCCCGCCCGCACTGAGCCGGGCGGGAAATAATTGTGTGTTTGCCTCAATCCCTCCCTCACCCCTGTTTTGCATTCCGATTAGAGGCTGTTATGCACTTTCTGTGATGCAGGCAGCAGAAAACCGGCTGTCTCCCCATCCCCCCTGTGTTCCCTCTCACCCTTCGGGTAGGCTGCGCACTCCCCAGGGAAGGGGGGAACAATCGCTAAGTGGTGTATTTTCGGGCACGAAGTGCCCGAAAATACACCACAGGGTGATTCCCATCCCCCTCAGGGGGAGGGGCTGGGGGTGGGGGCGATAGAAAAGTTCATAACAGGGTCTGGGATAGTGTTGAGCGGCTCAAAAATCTTCCGGGATTTCATTGTCATCTGCGGGGGAGGAAGATTTGTCGGGTTCGGGAGGCGCTGCGGTTTCAGGGGGATTCTCCACCTGGGGAGCGGGTTCCGCTTCCGGGGCTGAGGGGGGTTCCGGTTCCGGGAGCGGTTCCAAATCCCCGGCATCTTCCCGCGTCAGGCGCAGATAGGTCAGTGTCCAGGCGGAGATGATGTAGGCGCGTACAACGCCGCCGACCACAATCAGTACGGGCAGATATGCCACCACGCACAAACTGGAGAGAATGACGCCCCCGATGGGGGAACTGCCCGCGTCTCCGAAGAACAGCGAGAGAAGGCTGAAGATCATCGGTGCCATTGCCAGCATGAGCGGGAAGGCCAAAATCATGCCGACGACCAGGCCGCCGAGTATCAGCACCAGTGCCATCACGACCATATCGCCCAGGTTATCTTTGAAAACCGTCCAGCCGCGCTGGATGCCCTCCGTCACGCTCAGGTCATCCACCACGATGGCGACGTTTGCCATTTCCACAAACGTGCTGATAAACCAGATGATCGGTACCAACACACAAAGCAGCGGCAGGAGGCAGATCAGCGCGAGCCCGAGCGTGATCGCGGAGACAAGAAAGTAAAAGAAACCGAGCAGCGCGAAGAGAACAAAAAACATCACGCCGATCAACAGGTTCATGCCCAGCACCCGCCAGAAGAAGGGTTTGCCGCTGTTGAACAGGCCGCTGAAGGTGAGCGCGGCGTTTTCATCCTCATCTGCGAGCGCGGTTCCCTGGACGAGACCGATCCGCCCGAAGGTGGCAAGCGTCATCACGATGGCGATGACCACGAGCGACATCGCCAGCAGCACTATGCCGATCGCAACCCAGATCCAGATGTCAACACTATCCAGTGTTCGGGCAAATGCTGGCGGGAAATCGCCATAAGTGTACGATGCCCGCATACTGTTCCCGGCATTGCCGCTGTTTGCAGAGCAACTGGCAAGGATGCCGAAAATCCACAGTACTTTGTATTTCCAGATGATTTTTCCGGCTTTGGAGAGAATTTCACCGATGTTCATGGGGGGCTCCTTTTGGTGGGGGATGCAGTTACTGAATTAATCTACGTTGCGGGGGGCGTCGCGGGGTAGAGATGAGTGGTGGGGAAACAGGTGGTTGGGGTTTGGGAATTGGTAATTGGGGATTGGGGAATGGGAATTGGTAAGGGTTGTCTGTTCTGCTTGCCTTGGCACCTTGCCAACATGCACACTTGCAACATGCAAACTTGCAAACCTGCAAACATGCCCACCTGCTCACATGCCCGCTCGCTCTCAAATCTCTTCCCAGGTGTGTGGCTCTGGAAAGTACACATCCGGGAGGCCGCGTTCCCTGAGTTTTTCCATCAGCGGTTTTGCGCCGCGCGGTTCGCCGTGTACCAGGAAGATTTTCTTGACCCGCCCCTGGACGGCCTGCGCGTATTCCAGCAGCATGGTTTGACCGGCATGGGCGGACAGCCCGCCGATGGTGGCGACCTCCGCTTTGCGCTCGTACACCTCCCCGAAGATTTTTACCCGCTCTTCACGGTCTGCCAGGCGGCGGCCAAGCGTGTGCGGCGCCTGCCAGGAGACAATCAAAATTGTGTTGCGCGGGTTTTCGATATTGTTCTTCAGGTGGTGCAAAATCCGACCGGTTTCTGCCATCCCGGAGGCAGAGATGATGATTGCCGGTCCCTTGACTTTGTTGATGGCTTTGGATTCCTCCACCGAGCGGGTGTAGGTCAGCAGCCCGAAGCCAAGCAAACTGTCGTGCTTGTTTTCGGCGATGAACTGCCGCGACTCTGCATCGAAAACCTCGGGGTACAGGCGGTAGGTGGCGCGGAAAATATCGGAGGTGTTGATCGCCAGCGGGCTGTCTACGAAAATCGGCACGCGGGGGATTTCTCCGTCAACAAACATCTGGTGCAGGTCGTAGACCAGTTCTTGCGTGCGGCCGACTGCGAAGGCGGGGATGATGACCTTGCCGCCGCGTTCCACCGTGCGGGCGACCACCTCGCGCAGTTCGTCGTAGGCTTGCCGGGGGTCGCGGTGCGGTTTATCGCCGTAGGTGCATTCCATCAGCAGGTAGTCGGCATCGTAGGGCAGCACAGGGTCGCGCAGCAGAGGCAGGTCGCGGCGTCCGATGTCACCGGAGAACCACAGGCGGTACTTTTTCTTGCCGTCCTCGATGTCGAGCACAATCGCCGCCGACCCCAGGATATGACCGGCCTCCACAAGGCGGGCGGTCACACCGGGCACCGGCTCGAAGGTTTCCTCGTAGGGCACGGGGACGAGGTACATCGCCACCATTGCCGCGTCCTCCTGGGTGTAGAGCGGCTCGATGGGTGGTTCGCCGCGGCGGGCGCGCTTTTTGTTGACGTAGCGGGCATCCGATTCGTGGATATGACCGGAATCCATCAACAGCAGGTTGGTGAGGTGCGCCGAGGGCGGTGTGGTGTAAATCGGGCCCTGGTACCCGGCCCTGACCAGATGCGGGAGGTTGCCGCTATGGTCAATATGGGCGTGGGAGAGAATCACCGCGTCAACCTCGTCCGGGTTGAACCGAAAATGACGGTTGATTTCGTAAGCCTGCTTGCGCCGTCCCTGAAAGAGACCGCATTCCAGCAGGAGTTTGTGCCCGTTGATTTCCAGCAAATGCTGGGAGCCGGTGACGGTTTGGGCTGCGCCATGAAAATGGATGATCATTGGAGCCTCCTTTATGTCGAGCGGATTGCCAATCCGCTCCACTTTACCTGAATTTCGGATGGGAGCGGAGTGGCCGGGGCGGGGCACGGACATCCACGAATGGGACGAATAGTGTGAATTTTCTTCGTGCAGTTTGTGCCGTTTGGTGTATTCGTGTTTTCCAGTCGCTGAAACGCGGAGAAAGCGGCAGTTGTGTAGAGCGGATTGCCAATCCGCTCCACTTTGCTGGTGAATCTGTTATTTCTGAACCCGTGCGATGACGTTACAGGAAGAGTTGCAATTCGTCAAAATCAAACACCGGCCCATCCTTGCAGGCCAGGGTGTATTTCCCGTTTCGCAGGGGGAGGGCGCACGCGCCGCACTCGCCGACGGCGGCGCAGGGCATGGGGAGCGTGATCAGCACTTGCGCCGGGGCAGGGAGTCCGCCGCGGCGCGGCAGGGCGAGCGCATTCCGCAGGGCGGGCAGGGTTTCAATGGGCAGGTCGAATGCCCAGTAATCCGCCCAGGGGAGCGATTCGGGCAGGGCGGCGAGGGGCTGGATTTCAACCGCTGCGGGCAGGTCGGCGGGCGGAGAGTCGCTGAAGAGCACAATATCGGCGCGGCGGGCACGGGCGAGCGGGATAAGCGGCAGTAATCGGGCGGCGGTGCCGCCGAAGGCGACCAGCGCGAGACGGGTGAGAGTATCGGGGAGGGTGAACCCGTGCCCCAGGGGACCGCGCAGTATCAGCGGGGTGCCGGGAATCCAGGTGCGCGGGGCGGGGGCGAGAATCAGCGGGGGCGGGTTTGACGGGCCGCCAACCGGGTCGGGCATCCCCACCGGGAACAGGGACACACCCAAAACCGCGTCCGGTTCTTCCGGGCTGCGGGCGTGGAGATATTGTCCGGGGCGGAGGGCCACCGCGGGGGTGCAATCCACCTGCGCGGCGCGGTCCCCATTCCCCAAAATCCGAATCAGGGAGATTTCCCCGGTGATGGGTTGCATGTTAGAATAGTAACACCTTTTTGAGCGCTTTGCGAACTGATTTGTTTCCGCGGGCGCAGGCAAAAGATGTAGAAATTGGGCAGTCGTATGGGCGCTGCTTCCTTGTCGTTCTGCAACATTTGCTTGCACCCCCATGTTACGGGCTTGATCGAAGGAGTAGCCATGAGTATTACAATTGTAATTTCGATGATTGCGACCATTGCCTGGCTGCTAACGGCGGCTCTGCTGGTGGTTTTGGTTGTTCGGGCAACCAAACGACAAGAGACCAAGGGGCTTAAAGCGGCCTTTGTGGGGACTGCTGTGGCGGCGCTGGTGCTGACCACGATCAGCGCGGGACTGGTGTTTGTAAAACCCCAGGAACGCGGTGTGGTGATTTCCGCTTTTGCCAAACAGGGTTACCGCGAGGAACCGTTGCAATCCGGCTTGAACTGGATCATCCCCTATGTGGAATCGGTGGTGTATTACCCGATTTCCAAGCAAACTTATACCATGTCCATGACGCACACTGAGGGACAGGTACGGGGGGATGACTCTGTGGCGGCCCGCACCGCTGACGGGCAGGAGATTTTTGTGGATGCCTCGGTGATTTTCAAGATTGATCCCGCCCGTGTGGTGGATGTTCACATTAACTGGCAGGATCGGTACGCGGATGATCTGGTGCGCCCGCTGACGCGCGGCATTATTCGTGATGCCATCTCGCAATACCGCGTGGATGAGGTGGTCAGCACGCGGCGATTTGAGATTGTGCAACAAATCTCGGATGAGTTGGGCCTGCAACTGGCCGCTAACGGGTTGATTCTGGACGATTTTGTGCTGCGCAACATTACCTTCTCGGAGGAGTATGCTCTTTCTGTGGAGCAGAAGCAGATTGCCGAGCAGCAGGCGCAGCAGGCCAAGTTTGTGGTCGAACAGAAGAAGCAGGAGGCTGAGCAGGCTCGCCAGGTTGCCCAAGGGAAGGCGGATGCGGCGGTCATCGCCGCCGAGGGGGACGCCAAAGCCCGACTGATTCAGGCGGAAGCCGAAGCCAAAGCCCTGGAGATGATTGCCCTGGTGCTGGCGGAAAACCCGGATTTGCTGACTTACAATTACATCGAGAAACTCGCGCCCGGAATCCAGGTGATGCTGGTTCCCAGTGATAATCCTTACATTCTTCCTCTTCCCAGTTTGGAAGACAGTGGCTACAATAGCACGCCCGACACGGTACTTCCGGCACCCACCGAGCCGGTGACGAACACCAATCCATAACTTTCCGGGGCCAGGCGTTGACCACCCCGCATTTGCAGCGCAATGACCAATTCCGAAACCCCCTCTGAAAAGAAAATCCGCCTGACAACCCTTTCCACCTGTTCGGGTTGAGCATCCAAGTTAAGCGCGGAAGCGCTGGCGCAGGTTCTGCGTCCTTTGGATGGCATGTTCCAGCAAAAAGATTATCCTGATTTACTCGTGGGATTGGGTGAACCCGACGATGCCGCCGTCTGGGATTTGGGAGACGGCCGTGCCCTGGTGGTGACGACCGATTTTTTTACCCCGGTGGTGGATACGCCCTACGAATACGGTGCCATCGCGGCGGCAAACTCCCTTTCGGATGTTTATGCCATGGGAGGGAAGCCCTTCCTGGCTTTGAATGTGGCTGCCCTGCCCCCGGAGTTGCCGACCGATTTCACGGGGCAGATTCTCCTCGGCGGGGCGGAAAAAGCCCGCGAGGCCGGGGTGGTGGTCGCTGGCGGGCACACCATCCAGGATAAGGAGCCGAAATTCGGGCTGATTGTACTCGGTTTCGCTGACCCCTCCCGGATGATGACCAAGAGCGGTGCGCGTCCCGGCGATAAACTGCTGCTCAGCAAACCGCTGGGGTTTGGCACCACCACGACCGCGATCAAGCAGGCTAAAGCAACGCCGGAGCATACGGAAGAAGTCATCGCCTGGATGATGAAGTTGAACCGCCTGGCGGCGGAACTGGCGCTGGAGTGCGGCGTTCACGGGGCGACTGACGTGACCGGTTTCAGTTTTCTCGGGCACGCCTGGGAGATGGCGGAGACCTCCGGGGTAGGGATGCGTATCGAGTGGGAGCGCATCCCCTTCATCAGCGGCGCGGCGGGCTATGCAGAGGAGTTCATCTTCCCTGGCGGCGCTTCCGACAACCGGCTGTACTTCCAGCCGCATGTCCGCTTCACCCGCGAGATTGAGGAGCACGAACAAATGCTGCTCTTTGATCCGCAGACCAGCGGCGGGCTGCTGCTCTCTGTCCCCGCTGCCCGGTTAGATGAACTGCTCGCCTGCGCCGATGAAGCGGATCAGCCTTTGTGGGTGGTCGGTGATGTGGTTGAGGGGGGCGGGATTGACGTGGTGTAACCGGCGGGTGTAAGCCGACAATCGCACTACAGTGCGTTTCCCCCGCACTACAACGCGTTTCCCCTTCTCTGGGGAGCGTGAAACCTGCCCGAAGGGTGAGAGGGGGATGGAGAGCCTGCCACACTGATATGTCTGTAGCAACACATCTGTTCGAATTTTCGCATAGGCGCTTAACCTAAAAAAACGGCATGAAGATCATTACCTGGAATGTTAACGGTTTGCGGGCATTACTCAACAAAGGCGCTGCGGATTGGTGGAAATCCCAGAAGCCGGATGTGCTTTGCTTGCAGGAGATTAAAGCCATGCCGGAGCAGTTGAGCGAGGCACAGCACGCTCATTTTGCGGGGGCGCAGGTGGTCTGGCATCCCGCGCAACGTAAAGGGTATTCCGGCGTGGCAACCGCGCTCTGGACGAAAGCCCTTGAAAATCGAGTCGGGTTGGGGATAGATCGTTTCGATGCAGAGGGGCGCGTGATTCAAACCCGGTTTCCGGCGTTTACCTTGTTCAACATCTATTTCCCGAACGGACAGCGCAGCCAGGCTCGTTTGCAGTTCAAGTTGGATTTCTATGCACATCTGCTGGAAATCTGTGACGAGATGCATGCTCGCGGGGAGCAGATAATTATCACTGGCGATTTTAACACCGCTCACCGGGAAATTGATTTGAAGAATCCGAGGCAAAACGCAAAAACATCGGGCTTTTTGCCGGAGGAACGTGCCTGGATTGACGCGTACCTTGACCACGGCTTTGTGGATGTTTACCGTCACCGCCACCCGAAGCGCGTGCAATACACCTGGTGGACGTATCGTTTCAATGCCCGCGCCCGTAACGCCGGATGGCGGATTGACTACTTCCTGATTTCGAAAGGTCTGCTTGACCGGGTACAGAACGTAGTTATACATGATGATGTGACTGGTTCTGACCATTGCCCCGTTGCCTTAGAGATTGAATAGTACTGAATGATTGCTTGACAGTTCTCCTAGACCTGTATGATAATGAGTGCATTCTTGAGCATTTAAGAAGCGAGCAGGCCACAGGTGTGCAGAGCCTGTTGGCGTGGTGGTGCGGATTATATCTGCCGCATTTGCAAAGGTTGCTTGTGGATTTACGCCCGTAACGATCGTTGTCTGCTGTTTCCCATCGCGGAATTTGCAGTATCAGTACCCAACTAACTCACGAAAGGATAAGGGGTCTTGCCATGAAAAAAGGACGCATTCTTATTCTGTTAGCGATTATTATCATCTTGGCGCTGGCGGCGGTTTGGTTTTTCCAGAACCAGATGAGCCAGGGCGGGGGTGCGGTAACCGGGCAGCCAGGCGGCGCGGTTGTCCCGACGCCTATTCCTGAAACTGAGGTTGTGGTGTTAACCCAGAACGCCAGCCGGGGCACGAAATTGACGGAGGAGTATTTAGGAACAGTCCCCTTTCCGCAGGGAAATATTATCCCCGGAATGTTCATGGCGGACCAACTGCCTTCTGTTGTAGACCGCCGTGCACGATATGATCTTGAGGCGGGAACCGTTTTGAATGCGAGTATGCTGGTAGATATCAACGAAACGTTGCCGTTGGGCGGTTCGGTGGCGGCGCTTTCAATTCCGCCGGGGATGGTTGCCATTCCCATTCCAGTGGATCGTCTCTCTGCGGTAGCGTATGGCCTGCGCCCTGGCGACCATGTCAGCGTAATCGGCAGTTTTGTGATGATTGATGTGGATACCGAGTTTCAGTCTGAACTGCCGAACAGTGTGGGCGGAATTGTTGCCCCGGGTACCGAGGGAGAGCACGGGCCTTCTTACCTGACAGCGCGAATAGATGATGGCGCTTCCGGCTGTGCCGCGGGAAGCAGCGCTGTGGAGTGTGGCACGGTGCAAGGGCGGGTGGAACTTGACCCGTTGCTGAACGAACTGGTGTATGTTACCCCGCTGGAAACGCAGCGGCCGCGATTGGTAACCCAAATTCTGATGCAAGACGCGATGGTTTTGCAGTTTGGCGAGTTCCCTTACGGTGATTTGACCTCCAAGAAGCAGACGAATGTCCCACCCGCCGAGGGAGAGCCGCCCTCTCAGGATCAACAACCCCCCCAAGACCAGAATCCGGAAGACCAGCAGGCGCCGGAGCAGAAACCGCCGGATATCGTCACGCTGATTGTTACCCCCCAGGAGGCGGTTGCCTTGGAGTATATGATGCAGCGCGGTGTGGAATTTACCCTTGTGCTGCGGGCGAACGGGGATACAACGCTGGTTGATACCGAGGCAGCCACCTTCCAGTATTTGATGGAGACTTACAATATCCCCGTGCCATCAAAACTGCCGTATGATTTGGTGCCGCGCTTGTCCTCGCCATCGGATACGAACGAGGAAGATGCAGCAAACCGCTAAGTGCCATCCGAAAATTTGAACATATCGGGATTGCGTATTTACCCATCCCCCCCTCACCTTCGGGCATGCTTTGCATGCCCGAAGGTGAGGGGGGGATGGTACTTTTGGGTGTGTGCGCGGAGGGAGGGGAGAAACACCGCCTTTCTGCAACATTTGCCTGACCCCCGGGGGTACTGGGTGCAAGCAAAAGATGTAGAAATCGGGCAGCCGCATGTCTCTGCCCTTCCCCCGGCGGGGCGGGGTGTTCGGTGCCTGTCCTGTTCGCCAAATGAAGACTGGCAGTCCTGCCAGGACTGCCAGTCTTGTGTGCGGGGCG
>CAZPSL010000162.1:0-2041 GCA_964589145.1 uncultured Anaerolineales bacterium | reverse complement strand
ATCCAGCGCCCTCTCCCCGTCAAAGCCCCCAATCACATGGATCTTCCCGCCGCTGACCGCCGCACCGGCATAGCCGCGCGCCGTTGGCAGCGGGGGCAGCGATTCCCACTCATCCAGCGAGGGATCGTAACGCAGGGCTGTATCGGTGTAACGCTCACCGTCCCAGCCGCCGAACAGGTACAGTTTTCCTTCAAAGGCCACCAGCGCATAGGCGCTTAACGGAACAGGCATCGGGGCGCGCTCACTCCAGGAATCGGTGCGCGGGTCATAGACCAGCAGATGATCGGAGACGCTGTCATCCGGGCGTCGCCCGCCGGGGACGTAAATCTCCCCGCCGACGGTTGCCCCCTGAATATCCACCAGCGGCTCCGGCATCGCGGCAATGGGAGACCACACGTCCGCGGCAACATCGTAACGCTCCGCAGACGCGGTCAGCCCGTCGGGGGTTTCACCGCCCATGGCATAAATCTGGTTATCGAAAACCGAAGCCGCAAACCCGGCGCGTGCAGTGAGCATCGGGGCACGCTCCTGCCAGCGGTCCTGCTCCAGGGTCTGGAGGTCTACCGCCGCCGGGACAGCGGTTGGAATTTGTGTCTTTGTCCATTGAGCACCAACCAGCCCCGCGGTGAGCAACAGAACTGCCAGAATCGCAGCAAACGCAGCCCACTTTCCCCAGCGCGCCCAGCCCGTAACATTTGACGGAACAACATCCGGCGCAGGAGCGCCTTCCATAACGGGAACCGCCTCCGGTTCCGCTTCGGAACGCGGCGAGGGGACCAGCCCCTCCCGCACGGCGTAGATAGTTGCCTCGGTACGGCTGGAAACATCCAGTTTCCCGTAGATATTCCGCAAATGAACTTTGACCGTGTTGACGCTGATAAACAACTCAGCGGCAATCTCTTTGTTGCTCGCACCAGTCGCGACCAGGCTTAAAATCTCCAGTTCGCGGTCGCTGAGCGGGGAATCTTCGGTCATCGGGCTTCGGGCGTCAGTTGCCAATTAGAGTTTGCCAATTACCGAACGGGCGATCACCAGCCGCTGCACCTCGCTGGTGCCTTCGCCGATGGTCATCAGGCGGGCATCGCGGTACAGGCGCTCAACCGGGTACTCGCGGCTGTAACCGTACCCGCCGTGGATTTGGATGGCGGCGTAAGTCACACGTTCCGCCATTTCGGTGGCAAACAGTTTACCCATTGCGCCCGCTTGTGTAAAGGGCTGGCCTTGATCCTTGAGCCAGGCGGCGTAGTACATCATCAGCCGGGCAGCGTGGATTTCAGTCGCCGCGTCCGCCAGCATCCACTGGATGGCCTGATGGGCGGCGATAGGCTTGCCGAAGGTTTGCCGTTCCTTCGCGTAGCGGACGGCCTCCTCAAAGGCGGCTTGCGCGATCCCCACCGAAAGCGACCCGATGCTGATGCGGCCACCGTCCAGGGTTTTGAGCGTTTGCATCAGCCCGCGCCCTTCTTCGCCCAGTAGATTTTCGCGAGGCACGCGCACGTTCTCGTAGGTCAGCGCGTAACTGTGGCAACTGCCCAGCCCCATTTTCTTCTCCGGCGTGCCGATATGCAGGCCGGGCGTATCGGTCGGCACAATGATCATGCTCATCGAATGCGAGCCACCTTCCGGGTTCGTGCGGCAGAGGGTGACGATGTAATCCGCATCCCCGGCGTTAGTGATCCACATCTTCGAGCCGTTGATCACCCATTCGTCGCCGTCCGGTTCGGCACGGGTGCGGATGCTCTGGAGGTCGGAACCAGCGTGGGGTTCCGTCAACGCCAGGGCTGCCAGCCGACCTTCGCCGCTGGCAGCCCGCGGGAGAAATTGCTCTTTTTGGGCATCGGTGCCGAACATCGCAATCGGGGCGGTACCCAGCCCGGTGTGGGCGGCAATCGCCAGCGCGGTACCGGCATCCCCCCAGGCCAGTTCTTCAATCGCAATCGCCGCGCTGATCGCATCCACGCCGCTGCCGCCGTATTCCTCCGGGATGTGCGTGCCCAAAATGCCCATCGGCCCCATCTTGCGGATGGCGGGCCAGTTGAGT
>CAZPSL010000161.1:0-8111 GCA_964589145.1 uncultured Anaerolineales bacterium | reverse complement strand
CACCCGGCGACCACGGGAATAATGTACTTTTGTGATAACTGCTTGCACCGGCTCATCATTAAAGTATCCAAAACGGATTGCAAAGAATCGCGCTCTTGCAAGTATATTCTAGTTACCCCAGATGTCAAGCAGAATTGCGGGCATGAGCGCAGGTAAATGTTGCAGAAAAAGTGTCATCTACTAACAAACCGTGTCATTTTAGAACCCCATCCCCCCTAGTCCCCCCTCACCCTTCGGGCAGGCTTCGCACTCCCCAAGGAAGGGGGGATTGGACTTTTCGGTGTGTGTGCGGCGCACTTTGTGCGCCGCACACACACCTGACAAACACGCCCCTCCCCAAAATTTTCGCTTTGGTTCCCCTCTCCCACAGGGAGAGGGGCCGGGGGTGGGGGCATACTTGACAAAGCGATATGGAACTTCACTCAATTTCTACATCTTTTGCTTGCACCCTCAGAACAGAGCCGGTTTGTTGAACAGCGTTTTTTCGGATAGGCTTGTATCCGAAATTCAGGTTGCTATCGGTTGCGCCCGTAGCGCTCGTGGCTGGAGACCCAATCGGTGGAGGAAATCGCCGCGGCGAGGGAGATTTCCCCGGCCAGCACGGTTCCGGCGACGATTTCCGCAAGTTTGTTGACCTTCCCCGTTCCATAGCAGCCGAGCAGTTCCAGGCACTCGCGCTGCGTTGCCAGGCCGGTGCCGCCGCCGTAGGTCGCAACAATCAGCGAGGGCAGGGTGATCGAGATGTAAAGATCGTTCTTGGGGGTCAGTTCTGCGTAAATAATCCCGGCAGCCGATTCGGAGACATTGGCAACATCCTGCCCGGTGGCGATGAACATGGCCGTGATAGCGTTGGCAGAATGCAGCCCGTTGTTGTTGGCCCCCGACAGAATCGCGCCCACGTTGGCAATTCCGCCGTGGTAGGTCAGGCTCTCCGGCTCGACGCGCATCTGCTGGATCAGTATGTCGCGCTTGATGATTGCCTCTGCCGTCACGCGCTTGCCGCGCGTCTTCATCACGTTCACCTGCGAGGCTTTTTTATCGGTTGCCAGGTTGGATTCGAGATAGAAACGCTTGATTCCGGCATACTCGTCCAAAATCCAACTGCACGCGGCGAAAGTCGCCCGGCCGACCATGTTCTGCCCGGCGGCATCGCCGGTGGTGAAGTTGAAGCGCAGGAACGCGAACTTGCTGGCCTGATAAAAGTCAATGTACTGCAACTTCGCCACGCTGGAGGTCGCTTCCGCCTGCTCGCGGATCGGGTCGAGATTTTGTTTCACCCATTCGATGAAATCACGCGCCCCGCGGGCATCATCAAACACGAAGACAGGGGCGCGCTGCATGGCATCGTCGGTGACGGTGCAGGTTACGCCGCCGCACAGGTTGAGTACCTTCATCCCCCGGTTGTAGGAGGCGACCAGCGTTCCCTCGGTGGTCGCCAGCGGAATCAGGAAATCGCCCTGGGCGTGTTCGCCGTTGATCTTCAGCGGACCGGCGAACCCCAGCGGGATTTGCGCCACCCCCGTAAAGTTCTCGATGTTCCCCCGCAGGATGCCGGGGTCAAAGGAGTATTTCGGGATGTGAACCAACTTCTTGCCGGTGAACGCCTCCACAAATTCCTGGCGGCGGGTCGTCATTTCGGGCGTGTAATCGTCCTCCGGGTCGCGGGGGATCACCACTCGATTCTCGTCCTCCTTTGAAATAGCGTCATCCACGCTGAAACTGAGTTTCCCAAAGGGACGCGTCTGGAAGGTGATGGAAAGTTTGTGCTTGCCCTCGTCCAGCGGCGGGACTTCCACCCGGATGGTGACGATTTTCCGCAAGGGGAACGCCAGCGGTGCATCGGGGGTGATTTGCGCCGGGGTCAGCACGTTGCCGTTTCCGAAATCCAGGCGGATTTTTTCGGGCGGGATGGGTTTGTTGTCAATCTTGATTTCCAGCAAGCCGGTAAAAATGGCATCGCTGAGCCGGTTTTTGATGGCAAACTGCACACCTTCGGGCGTGTTTTCGAGGCTGCCGAAGGTGTAGAGTTGTTTGAGCAGCATACTGGGAATGAACATCGTTTCTCCTGTGGGGCGATAACCTGACTACAGACGGGGCTTTCACTCCGGGCGTTGGCTTGTGGTGTTTCAGCGAAAGCCCTAACAAATTGAAACCCGTCGGACGAGTGTTGGTTGCAGTGCAGCGGCGGCTATTGTAGCACGTCTCGGCATAAGGACTGGCAGTCCTGCCAGGACTGCCAGTCCTTGGTGCGCCCGCATCCCGGCAGAATGATAACCTTTCTCTAACAAAAATCTGATTTGCCGCATACGTTTCCCTGCTACAATGGGAACGTGGTCAGCAGGTTTTGTTACAGGCAGGGAGTTGACCTGCTGCTCTGACCCACCCAACAAACTTTTATCGGAGAACGGAATTATGAACCTGGAAAAATACACCCAGAAATCGCAAGAAGCCCTGCTAAACGCCCAGCGTTTGGCGGAAGGGATGAATCACCAAACCATTGAACCGGCACATCTTCTCCTGGCGCTGATCAACCAGGAAGACGGCGTCGTGCCCGCGATTGTGACCAGGGTGGCAGGAAGCCCTCTGGCCCTGCGGGAAGAACTGCAAACCGAACTGGAGAACCGCCCCAAGGTTTACGGGGCGAATGTCCAGGTGGGGCTGTCGCGCCCCGCGGCGGATGCCCTCAAAGCCGCCGAAAAATTCGCCAAAGGGATGAAGGACGAGTACGTCTCGACCGAGCATCTCCTGCTGGGGCTGACCGAATCCCCGGAGGGCAAGCGGCTGGAATCCTACGGATTGACCAAGGAAGCCATCCTGCAAGCCCTGACCGAGGTGCGCGGCTCCCAGCGGGTGACCTCCGCCAACCCGGAGGACACCTACGATGCCCTCGGTAAATACGGGCGCGACCTCACCGACATGGCCCGGCGCGGCAAACTCGACCCGGTGATCGGGCGTGACGAGGAAATCCGCCGCGTGATCCAAATTCTCTCGCGGCGCACCAAAAACAACCCCGCCCTGATCGGTGAACCCGGCGTCGGGAAAACCGCTATCGTGGAGGGGCTGGCGCAGCGCATCGTCAAGGGTGACGTGCCCGAAGGGCTGAAGCGCAAGCGCCTGGTGCAGTTGGATATCAGCGCCCTGCTCGCCGGTGCCAAATACCGCGGCGAGTTCGAGGAGCGGCTGAAAGCCGTGCTCAAGGAAATCACCGAAGCGGAGGGCGAAATCCTGCTCTTCGTGGATGAGATGCACACCGTGGTTGGCGCGGGAGCCGCCGAGGGTGCCATGGACGCGGGCAATATGCTCAAGCCCATGCTGGCGCGCGGCGAACTCCACATGATCGGCGCCACCACCCTCGACGAGTACCGCAAATACATCGAGAAAGACCCCGCTCTGGAGCGCCGCTTCCAGCCCGTGCTGGTGGAGGAGCCTTCGGTGGAAGATACCATCTCGATTTTGCGCGGCCTCAAGGAGCGCTACGAAATCCACCACGGAGTGCGCATCACCGATCCGGCGGTGATCGCCGCGGCGACGCTAAGCCACCGCTACATCGCCGACCGTCACCTGCCGGACAAAGCCATTGACCTGATTGACGAGGCCGCCGCCCGCCTGCGGACGGAGATCGACTCCAAGCCCCAGGCGCTGGACGAGGTGGACCGTCAGATCATGCAACTGGAAATCGAGCGCGAGGCCCTCAAGAAGGAGCGCGACAAAGCCTCCAAAGAGCGGCTGAAGAAGATCGAGAAGGAACTGGCCGATTTGCAGGAGCGCTCGCGTGAACTCCACGCCCGCTGGACGACCGAGAAGGAAGCCATCTCCGCCCTGCGGGAGGTCAAGGAGCAAATCGAGCAGACGCGCATCGAAATCGAGCGCGCCGAGCGCAACGCCGACCTGGAGAAAGCCGCCCGTCTGCGCTACGGCACGCTGCGCGAACTCGAAGCCAAGCAGGCAGAACTGGAGGAGCGGCTCAAAGCCATCCAGGCGGAAGGCGCGCTGCTCAAAGAGGAAGTGGACGCCGAAGAAATCGCCCAGATCGTCTCCCGCTGGACGGGCATCCCCGTCAGCAAACTGCTGGAAGGCGAGATGGAGAAACTCGTCCACATGGAGGAACGCCTGCATCAGCGCGTGGTCGGGCAGGATGAAGCCATCAAGGCGGTTTCCAACGCCGTCCGCCGCGCCCGCGCCGGTCTGCAAGACCCGAACCGCCCCATCGGTTCGTTCATCTTCCTCGGGCCGACGGGCGTCGGCAAAACCGAACTCGCCCGCGCACTGGCGGAGTTCCTCTTCGATGACGAGCGCGCCATGATCCGCATTGACATGAGCGAGTATCAGGAAAAGCACACCGTCTCGCGGCTGGTCGGCGCCCCGCCGGGATACGTCGGCTACGATGAAGGCGGTCAACTTACCGAAGCCGTCCGCCGCCGCCCCTACAGCGTGGTGCTTTTCGATGAGATCGAGAAGGCCCATAGCGAGGTCTTCAACATCCTGTTGCAACTGCTCGATGACGGTCGCCTGACCGACGGGCATGGCCGCACCGTGGACTTCCGCAACACGGTGGTGATCATGACCTCCAACCTGGGTAACGAACTCTGGATGGGCATGAAGGGCAATTTCCAGGTGGCGCGTTCCACCATGAACGAAATCCTGCAAAAGCACTTCCGCCCGGAGTTCCTCAACCGCATTGACGAGATCGTGATCTTCCACCCGCTGGGCAAGGAGCACCTGCGCAGGATTGTGGACATCCAACTGGCGCGGGTCGGAGATTTGATGCGGGCGCGCGGCTACACCCTGGAGGTTACCCCCGAAGCGCGGGAGTACCTTGCCGAGGTCGGCTACGACCCCGATTTCGGTGCCCGCCCGCTCAAACGGGCTATCCAGAAAGAACTGCAAGACCCGCTGGCGCTGGAGGTGCTCTCCGGCCGCATCAAACCCGGCGACCTCATCCGGGTGGATCGCGGCCCCGATGGGCTGACCTTCACCCCCATCTCCCAGGGCGAGGTGGTGGACGAAGGCGAGGTCATCGAAGGCGAAGTGCTCGATGCCTGACCCGAAGCAGGGGCGTGAGAAATCACGTCCCTGTTTTTTTGCCTGTCTCATTGAACAGGAATGCGCAACCGGGACGCAAGTGTTCCTTCAGCGCGATGGAGGCTCTCCCCTCTCCCTTAGGGAGAGGGGCCGGGGGTGAGGGAGAAATTGCCCCGCGCACAAGACTGCCTGTCTTCGGTTGGGTAGATGTGCCAGGCGGCGGATGACCGGATGTCATCGCGAACAAAGACCCTAAAGGTCTCACAGACCTTTAGGGTCTTCCTGTTTTGCTTGCACCCCTCTCCAGCATCGAATTCCATTCGATGGCGATCGCAAAGATGAAGGTCGTAGGCTGTTTTGCATTGCGTTGCATTTATAAGGCGAATGACGCGACCAAAAATTCGCGCAGATTAGCGTGCATTCGCGGATTTTTATGGACCGCGAATGGGATGCTTGTAGAACGGATTGCCAATCCGTATTCGCCATTCTTCATTCCTCATTCTTCACGCTTCACTCGCTCATAAACTGGTAAAATAACCCCTGTATGAAACCATCCCTTGAAAAACTACGCAAATTTTTCCGCCTCGAAGCCGAGCGCGGCTATGACAATAAATCCGTCTTCGGGGGCTTGCAGGGGGTTCTGGAGAGTTGGCAACTCGAAGCCCGCGCCGACGGCCTGCCTGAAGACCTGATCGAGTTCATCGTTCTGCGCCTGCGGGATTACCACCGCCTGAGCGAGAAATCGCGCAAGGAGACCCTGTACGGCATCGGGGCGCGCATCCGCCGCGAGATGGGGGAGGATGTTGATGAGCGGGCAGCGGGCAGCAGGCAGCCCCCCGACCGCAGCACGCGGCCCCCCGTCATCGCGTCGAGCGGAGGCGGCGAAGCCGCCGTAGTCGAGACGAAGCCTCCCGACATCGCATCGAGCGGAGGCGGTGAAACCGCCGCAGTCGAGACGCAGCCCCCCGTCATCGCATCGAGCGAAAGCGGCAAAACCGCCGCAGTCGAGAGGCAGGCCCCCGACCGCCGCCAACCTCCCGCCCCGCCGCGCGCCGCCACCCTCGAAGCCCTGGATGCCAGCATCACCGTACTGCCGCGGGTGGGCGAAAAGCGGGCCAAAACCCTCGCCCGCCTCGGCCTGCGCACCCTGGGCGATCTGCTGTACTACTTCCCGCGCCGCTACGACGATTACAGCCAACTCACGCCCATCAACCGCCTGCGCTACAACCAGAAAACCACCGTCATCGGCACGGTGCAGAGCGTGAACACCCGCAAAATCCGCGGCGGGCGTTCCACGCTGGTGGAAGCGGTGGTCAGCGACGGCACCGCCGCCATGCGCATCACCTTCTTCAACCAGCCCTGGCAGGCGAACAAACTCCGCCGCGGGATGCAAATCGTCATGTCGGGCAAGGTGGAGCAGTACCTCGGGCGGCTGACGATGAACAACCCCGAATGGGAGATGATCAACCGCAAGAACCTGCACACCCACCGCATTGTGCCGGTTTACCCGCTCACCGCCAAAATCACCCAGCGCTGGTTGCGAGACCAGATGCACAGCGTGGTCACTTACTGGGCGCCGCGCATCCCCGACCCGCTGCCCGAACCCGTTTTGGATAACGCCGACCTGATCACGCTGGATGAAGCCCTGTTGCAGGTTCACTTTCCCGATACCTGGGAGGCCCTGGAAGCCGCCCGTTACCGGCTCGCCTTCGACGAGATTTTCCTGCTCCAGTTGGGAGTCATCCACCAAAAGCGGGCTTGGCGGGAGCGGCCCGGCAGGGTGTTCACGCTCCCCGAAGGCTGGCTCGAAGCCCAACTGTCCCGCCTGCCCTTCGCGCTTACCGGAGCGCAGCAGCGCGCCCTCGAGGATGTGCGCGCCGACCTGGGGTCCGGGCATCCCATGAACCGCCTGCTCCAGGGTGACGTCGGCTCCGGCAAAACGGTGATCGCTGCGCTGGCCGCGGCGATGGTCGCCGCGGGCGGGGCACAGACCGCCCTGATGGCGCCGACCAGCATTCTGGCGGAGCAGCACTACAAAAATCTGCGCGAGATGCTCGCCGAGGGGCCGGGGGCAGCCCTCCAGCCCGAGGAAATCCGCCTGATGGTGGGTGCCACCCCCGAAGGCGAGAAATCCGAAATCCGTGAAAAACTGGCGAGCGGCGAAATCAAAATCATCATCGGCACCCACGCCCTGATCGAAGACCCGGTGCAGTTTGCCGATTTGCAACTCGCCATCATTGACGAGCAGCACCGCTTCGGGGTGGCGCAGCGGGCGGCTTTGCGGGCCAAGGGCGAAAACCCGCACCTGCTGGTGATGACCGCCACGCCCATCCCGCGCTCGCTGGCGCTCTCGATTTACGGCGACCTTGACCTGACGGTGATTGACGAGATGCCGCCAGGCCGTCAGGAGATTGAGACGTATGTCATCACGCCGCGTGAGCGTGAGCGGGCTTACCAGTTGATCCGCTCGCAGGTGGCGGCGGGGCGGCAGGCGTTTATCATCTACCCGCTGGTGGAAGAGAGCGAAAAGAGCGAGGAGAAAGCCGCCGTGGACGAGCACGCCCGCCTGAGCGCGGAGATTTTCCCCGACCTGAAACTCGGCTTGCTCCACGGGCGGATGCGTCCCGCCGAGAAGGAAGATGTGATGACCCGTTTTCGCGATGGCGAATACCAGATTTTGGTTTCCACCTCGGTGGTGGAGGTGGGCGTGGATGTGCCCAACGCCACTGTGATGCTCATTGAGGGGGCGCACCGCTTCGGGCTGGCGCAGTTGCACCAGTTCCGCGGGCGGGTGGGCCGCGGGGCGGAGAAATCCTACTGTTTGCTGATTCCGCAGAGCGAGGAAGCGGTCGAGAACGAGCGGCTGAAGGCGATGGAAGCCACCAACGACGGTTTTCAACTGGCGGAGATGGATTTGGAGCAGCGCGGCCCCGGAGATTTTCTGGGCACCCGGCAGTCGGGTTTTGCCGAACTGAAGATGGCGCGCCTGACCGATGTGAAACTGATCGAGACCGCCCGCCGCGAGGCGATTGCCCTCTACGAGCGCGACCCCGATCTCTCGCTGCCGGAGCATCAACTGCTGGCGGATG
>CAZPSL010000160.1:0-10497 GCA_964589145.1 uncultured Anaerolineales bacterium | reverse complement strand
CCACCGCGCCGTGCAGGTCGGAATACAAAGAATCGCGATGCCCGATCATCGGCATCGCCATCGCGTCAAGCACTTCGTCCACCATTTCGGGGGTGATCGCCTCGCCCATCTCGACTTTGATGACCTCGGTTTCCTTGCTGTTTGCCGCGGCGATCTGCGCCCATCGCTTGGAAAATGCCCCGCAGTCGGTCATCAGGGCCTTTTTCGCCACGCAGTTGCGAATGGCGCCCTCCATCATGCCCGTGGATGAGGAGGTGGAAAGGTAGATGCGCCCGTCAGTTGAGAGCATCTTGCGGAGTTTCTCAACCACCGCGCCGTGCAGGTCGGAATACAAAGAATCGCGATGCCCGATCATCGGCATCGCCATCGCGTCAAGCACTTCATCCACCACGTGCGTGGGGCCGGGAATGAAAAGTTTTTTGTACATCAGGTGCCTCCAAACAGGTCTGGTATGGGAGTTAGCGAGCGAAGTTGTCAGACAACTTCAGACAGGGGAATTATAACGTAGTAAAGGGCAAGTTGGTAGTGAAGAGGAGAAAACAGGTGCAGGCAAATGTTGCAGAAAATGGGTGAAATCCGATATTGCCTTGTTAAGAAAGTATGCCCCCACCCCCGACCCCTCCCCCACCGGGGGAGGGGCGTGTTTGTCAGGTGTGTGTGCGGCGCACTTCGTGCGCCGCACACACACCGAAAAGTCTGATCCCCCCTTCCCTGGGGAAGGGGGGACATAGGGGGGATGGGGACTAAAATGCTGTAGTTTGTCGGCAGATGACAATCTTTCTACAACAATTGCCTGCACCTGGAGAAAACACGCAGCCATCTTGCGATCTCAGCGCTGCCTTCATTCATCGCACGATGCCAGCGGTGCAGGCTGTATCAACGCCGCCCCCGAATCGGTCAGCAGGAAGACCGCCTGCGCTTCGAGGTAATCATCCCGCGGGCAGCCCAGCACGACCAGATCCGCCCCGTGGGGGAAAAACGTCGGTGGCGCATCCAGCGGAAAAACCACGTCCTGGGGCGCATCGCCGATCAGGTAGAACCCCAGGCGGGGGTAATTCCGCCGGGAGAAAGCCGGCCAGTCGAAACGGGTAATTCCCTCCCCGGCGGGGTAAAAACGGGGGTACAGGGCGCGCCCGTAAACGGCCTCAACGCCCGCGGGGGTTTCCGGGAGAGCGGCTTCCCCCAAAGCGGCTTCCGGTGTGGGCAGCGGGCGGAGGAAGGCGGCTTCTGCCGCGGGGATGGATACCCCGACAGCGAGAATCAGAGCGCCGAAAACCACCGCCCGCTCCCAGGGAAACGGAATTCCCGCTTCGGCGGGGACTTCATCGGTTTGCGTCTGCCAAAGGGCGCGGTTGAGGAAGTACATCGCCCCCCAGCGGAGCAGTTGTACCAGCCCCAGGGCGTAGTACAGCAGCCCCGCCCACGCCACAGGCAGGTTGAATCGCCACCCCGAAGTGCGCACCAGCGCGTTCCCGAGGGCGTAGGCAGCCGCCAGCCATAACGGGAGCAGCCCCAAACCCCGTCGGCGGCTCCAGGCACTCCCAATTCCCGCCGCCAGCATCAGCAGGTTGAAAATCACGGGCAGCAGCGCATCCCGCGGGAAACGCCCGTCCCAGTTCTTCCAGTAGGGCAGATGCCGCACATATACCGCCAGGGAACAGCACTGTGCCCAGGTGCGCGCCGGAGTCAGGTCGAGATACGCTACCGGAGCGGCGCTGGCGTAGGATGGCGGGAGCGTGAGAAACGTGGAAATCTGGTTGTGCAGCCAGTGCGTGCCGATAAATTCCAGGGCAGCCAGCGGATGCTCGGCAATAAAGGCCTGCGCGCTTGCCAACATGCGGCGGGAATACGCGTCTCCGCTCTCGCCGGGGAGCGGTTCACCGTGTCTCCAGTCGGGTGAGAGGCTGTACCGCATTCCCAGCAGCCCGATCTGCGAGGTTTGGGAAGCCTCCGAGAAGGAGAAACTGCCGCGTACCTGTTTGTTACGCCACATCCAGGGGAACAGTGCCAGCCCCAGACCGGCCAGCATCAGGGCGGCTGCCAGCCCCGCCTGCCGCTTGCGGTTCCAAAAGGCAATCAGCAGCGGCAAAAGTGCGGCAGGGAGCAGCACTGCAACCTGGATGCGAACCAGCATTGTCAGCCCCAGGATGCCTCCGGCGAGCAGGGGAAACGCCGCCCGGCGGCGCGGGGCAAGCCACCAGTAAGTGAGCACAACCGCGAAGGCAATCACCCCCAGCGCGGTGGGCAAATCCGACATCAGCAGTTTGGCGTGGGAGACGTCGGTCACACTTCCCAGGCGGATGGCGTTCACTTCTTGGGCGGTTGCCAGCCCGGCGAGCAGCCCGCCCGCGAGGCGGGAGTACAAGCCCTTCCCCAGCAGAAAGAGCAGCGGCGGGATGAGCGCCAGCAGCGGAATCTGCCAGTGGAGTGCGGCGTCGTAGCCGATTCCGCCTGCCCATTGCGCCAGTGCCAGAAAGAACGAATACAGCGGTCGGCGCACGTCATCTCCGAAGCCTGTGCCGAACAGCATCTCTTGTGCGGAGATGTCGTAATTGGCGGCATCCGAGTAAGGGTAGAACTCGTAGTTGGGGGCAACGGGGCGGGGGGAGAAGTAAGTCGGGGTGAGCGGCTGCGCCTGCCAAAATGCGATGGCAATCAGCCAGATGAGGATGAAAATCAGGGAATCGGTGATGAACCAGACCCGCGGGGAAATCTGATGCGCCGCTTTCCCGCGGGTGCCGATCTCTACCGCCAGAGCGAACAGCGTCAATGCCAGCAGAAGCAGCACCTGCCCCGGAAGCAGCGGCACATTGGGCACGCCCCAACTGACTGCGTCTGGTGCCAGCCCCAGCCCGGTGAGTGCCATCAATCCCGCCAGCGCGGCAAGCACAAGCAGCGCGGTGCCGCTGGCCCTGAAAACCGGCTGCTCCCCGCGGAAAGCCCGCAAATCCCGGCCAAAACGGTACAGGCGGGCGCAAATCAGCGTCAGCGCGGCCGCTGCGATCATCCAGAGCAAAAAGGGTGCTGCCTTGCTGAAGTAGCCCTGAAAATACGAATCGCGGATCGCGGTGCCGATCTGGTAAAGCCATGCGTTCAGGAGAATTAGCACCGGCGCGCCGAGCAAAATCGCAGCGTATAGCCGCTCCCGGCGGAGCGCAGCATCCAGCGCGGCGTCCATTGTCCGCAGATGCTTCGGGCTGCGCCAGGCGTGCCAAGTCAGCCATCCGAATCCTGACAGCAGCCAGAAGACGGGTACCAGCAGCGCCAGTGTTCCTGCGGAAAACCCCGCTGCGGCAGCATCGGCGAACAGGCGCCCTGTCAGCGCCAGCGTAACCGCCAACATCAACGACAGGTAAACTTGCAGCAATCGCAATCGGGAAGGCATGGGGCGATTTTATCACAGCCGCGTGGTAGAATCGCCGCGAAGCCTGTACCCTCCTGCGAGAGGTGCAGGGCTGCTTTCAACTGCAAACTGCGAAAATATCCGTATGATCATCAGACCGCGCTATCGCCGCATTACATTTTTCTTTGCCCGCGCAATTGCCGGCATCGTCTATTGGGATTTGTTCCTGCCGCGCGTTGGGCTGCGCGGTTATGCTCGCCGCACTCGTCCGGAGCGAATGCGTCAACTGGCGGTGCGATTTCGGAGCCTGGCGATTGAGATGGGTGGGGTGATGATCAAATTAGGGCAGTTTCTCTCTACCCGGGCAGATGTGCTGCCTGCCGAAATCACCTCCGAATTGGCCGGACTGCAAGATCAGGTTCCGGCAGCATCTTTCGAGACTGTTCGCCAGATGGTGGAGCAGGAATATCGTGCTCCGATTACTGACAGATTCAAGCAGTTTGCCCGCGAACCGCTTGCTGCGGCCTCCCTGGGGCAGGCGCACCGCGCTGTTCTGAACGACGAAGACGCCCGAAAGGCAGGTTTCTCCGGCGTGGTGGTCAAGGTGCAGCGGCCGGATATTGACCAGTTGCTCGATACCGACCTGGCGGCCATCCAGAAAGTTGCCGGTTGGCTGCAAAAGTATCCCCCGATTTCGCACCGCGCCGACGTCCCCGCGCTCTACCGTGAATTTGCCAAGACGCTCTACGAGGAGATTGACTATCAGGCCGAGGCCCAAAATGCCGAAATCTTCGCCAAAAATCTGGATAACCTGCCGAATGTCTACATCCCGAAAGTGGTCTGGTCGCACTGCACGGAACGCGTGCTGGTGCTTGAAGATGTGACTGCTATCAAAATCAGTGACCGCGAGACAATTGCCGCGGCCGGGATTAACCGCAAGGAGGTTGCCGAGCGGTTGTTCAATACTTACTTGCAGCAAATTTTTCGGGACGGATTTTTCCACGCTGACCCGCACCCTGGCAACCTGTTTGTAACGCCCGTTTCCCCGGATGACCCCCGCGACCCTGACGGCACCGGCTGGGTGCTGACCTTCATTGATTTTGGCATGGTCGGGCATGTGCCGCCAAACGTCAAGGCCGGGCTGCGGGAGATGGTGATTGGCGTGGGAACGCGCGACGCAGCACGGGTAGTCAGATCCTACCAGATGCTGGGGGTGTTGCTCCCCGGCGCCGACCTGGAGAAAATCGAACAGGCCGAGGAGGAGATTTTCGACCGCTTCTGGGGGAAAAGTATGCGGGAACTCCGAAAAATTGACTACGACGAAATGCGCGAATTCGCCAGGCAGTACCGCGGCCTGCTGTATGAGATGCCTTTCCAAATCCCCAGCGATATGCTCTACCTGGGGCGCTGCGTGGCGATCCTATCGGGGATGTGTACCGCACTGGACCCCGATTTCAATGTCTGGCAGGGGTTAGCGCCCTTTGCCCAGGAGTTGATTGCTGAAGACAGCGGCGATATTTGGGATACTGTGCTGGATCAGACATTTGCCTTGGGAAAACTGCTCATCCGCCTGCCGCAGCGGCTGGATTCAACGCTCACCAAACTGGAACGCGGCAAAATCTCTGTGCAAAACCCCGGGCTGGAGCGCCGCCTGGAACACATGGCACGCACTAACCGCAAGTTGACCGGTGCAGTGATTTTTGCTGCACTGTTATTGGGCGGCATCCAGTTGATCATCAGCGGCAATGCTGTTTGGGGCGCTGTTTTGCTTATCTTTGCTGCGTTCAGTTTTGCGTGGGTAGCAATGGCATAGATACAGCGTATGAATACCGCTTTCTTCCGTACTGGAGTTTTTGATGGATAAATCCCCAAATCGGACCCCGGCCTCCATGCCGCCGCAGGGTTGGCATACCCTGCGGCGGGAGGACGCGCTTGCCCTGCTTTCCACCCCCGAAGAAAAGGGGCTCCCGCAGCAGGAGGCTGCCCGGCGTCTGGATGCGTATGGTCTCAACCAACTGGCGGAAGCACCGCCTGCCAGCATCTGGCAACTGCTGTGGGAGCAGTTCAACAACTTCATCGTCATTCTGCTGATCGTCGCCGCCCTCATCTCTGCGCTGCTGGGGGATTGGATCGAAGCGGGCGCGATCATCGCCATTGTGCTGCTGAACGCCATTTTGGGCATCGTTCAGGAGCGCAAGGCGGAGCAGGCCCTGGCAGTGCTGCGGGAACTTGCTGCCCCGGAAGCCAGCGTCCTGCGGGAGGGGCACCGCATCAGCATCCCCGCGAGTCAACTCGTCCCTGGGGACATCATTTTTCTGGAAGCGGGCAACTACGTCCCGGCGGATTTGCGTTTGCTGGAAGCCGCCAACCTGCGGGTTGACGAATCCGCCCTGACAGGAGAATCCGTCCCCGCCTCGAAGGATGCCAACACCATCTTGCAGTCTGACGCCGCCCTGGGAGACCGCAAAAACACCGCCTTCATGGGCACGGTGGTGACCTACGGGCGCGGCAAGGGCATTGCCGTGGCAACCGGCATGAACACCCAGATCGGGCTGATTGCCGAGATGCTCCAAAACGTAGAGCAGGAGCAAACACCCCTTCAGCGTCGTCTCGACCAACTCGGCAGGGTGCTGGGCTGGGGCGCACTGGCAGTTTCGGCGATTGTCTTCGTTGCCGGATGGCTGCGCGGCGTGGATCCGCTGGAGATGTTCATCGTTGCCGTCAGTCTGGCGATTGCTGCTGTGCCCGAAGGGCTGCCCGCGGTCGTCACCATCAGCCTTGCCCTGGGGATGCGCGAGATGATCCGGCGCAACGCACTCATCCGCCGCCTTTCCTCGGTGGAGACGCTCGGCTCCGCGACCGTGATTTGCTCCGACAAAACCGGCACCCTCACCCAGAACGAGATGACCGTCACCCGCATCGCCGCCGATGGGGACTTTATCACCGTCACCGGAAGCGGATACACTCCCCGGGGCGAGTTCATCAGGGACGGCGAACCCGTGGATTTGCGCGATTACCCCGCCATCCTGACTACGCTCTGGGTCGGGGCGCTGAACAACGATGCCGTGCTGGAAGAATCCGGGGAACAGGATGGGGAGCGCACCTACCGTCTGGTGGGCGACCCCACCGAGGGCGCGCTGCTGGTCGCCGCGATGAAAGCGGGGGCGCACCCCTCCCCGTTGAATCAGGCTTACCCGCGGGTGCAGGAAATCCCCTTCGATTCCGACCGCAAGCGGATGGTCACCGTCCATGTGGTGCGCGAACCCGATCCCGATGACATCTCCCCGTTCTACGACAAGGAACAGCGCAAGTGGTATGTGATCGCCGAGAAGGGCGCGCCGGACGTGGTTTTGCAGCGCTGCACCCACTACCAGAACCGCGACGACCGCGCCGTTCCGTTGGACGATGAGCAGCGCCGCCGCATTTTGGCTGCCAACGACCGCATGACGCAGGACGCGCTGCGCGTGCTGGGTGTGGCTTACCGCGTAGTCCCGCGGCTGGATGCTGACAACAACGGCACGGTCAGCGATGACGACCTGGAGCAGGGATTGATTTTCGTCGGGCTGATCGGCATGATGGACCCGCCGCGCCCCGAAGTGCCGCCCGCCATCGAAAAAGCCCGCCGCGCCGGCATCCGCACGGTGATGATCACCGGCGATTACCCCAAAACCGCCCGCGCCGTCGCCGAGGAAATCGGACTGATGCAGCCGGGGCACAAGGTGCTTACCGGCGGCGAACTGGACGCCCTCGACGATGCCGCCCTGCGGGATGAGGCGCAGCGCACCGATGTTTTTGCCCGTGTCTCCCCTCAGCACAAGATGAAAATCGTCCAGGCGCTGCGCGCCAACGGCGAGGTGGTCGCCATGACCGGAGACGGGGTGAACGACGCCCCCTCCATCAAACTGGCGGACATCGGCGTGGCGATGGGCATCACCGGCACCGACGTGACCAAGGAAGCCGCCGACATGGTGCTCACCGATGACAACTACGCCAGCATCGTCTCCGCGGTGGAGCAGGGGCGCGTGATTTACAGCAATATCCGCAAATTTGTGTACTACCTGCTCTCCTGCAACCTGGCGGAGATTGCGATCATCTTCTTCGCCGCGCTGCTGGGACATCCCGTGCCCCTGACGGCGATCCAACTCCTGTGGCTGAACCTGATCACCGACGGCGCCCCGGCGCTCGCCCTCGGGGTGGAGCGCGGCGACCCGGATATCATGCTCCAGCCCCCGCGGGACCCGCAGGAGCCGATCATCAACCGCCGCATGACCATCGGCATTGTGGTGCAGACGGTTGCCATCACCGCCGTGACGCTGACCGCCTACTTCATCGGGCTGAACCTGTTCCCGGAGGCGGCTTCCACGATGGCGTTTGTAACCCTCTCCTTCTCGGAGTTGCTGCGTGCATACACCGCCCGCTCGGAAAACGTCTCGATTTTTACGATTGGCGTTTTCAGTAACAAGGCGATGAACTGGGGCGTGCTGCTCTCGGTGGTTTTGCTGCTGGCAGTGGTGTATCTGCCCTTCCTGGACCCGGTGTTCAACACCGTTCCCCTGGGGCTGGCGGAGTGGAAGTACGTGTTCCCGCTGCTGCTCATCCCCGCGGTGGCGGCTGAACTGACCAAGTGGGTATCGGCACGCGGAAGCAGACGGGATGAAAAGCACAAAAACGGGAATTCCCAGGGGAGGGGATGACAAAGATCGGCATTTTTGGCGGTACATTTGACCCGCCGCATATCGGACATCAGATTTTGGCTGCGGAAGCGCGCTATCAGTTGGAACTGGATACCGTGCTCTGGGTGTTGACGCCCAATCCGCCGCACAAGCAGGGGCAGCGTATCGCACCTTTGCCGCTGCGTCTGGAGATGGTGCAAGCCGCGATCGCGGACGACCCGGATTTTGCGCTTTCGCGGGTGGAGATTGACCGTCCGCCGCCGCACTACGCCCTGGATACGGTGCGCATTTTGAGGGAACAGAACCCCCAGGCGCGGCTGGTGTACCTGATGGGCGGCGACTCTCTGCGCGACCTTCCGGCGTGGCACCGCGTCGCGGAGTTTGTGGAGGCTTGCCGCACCCTGGGGGTGATGCGCCGTCCCGGAGCGCAGTTCGACCTGGGGCGGCTGGAATCTCAAATTCCCGGAATCACCCCGAAAATCCGGTTTGTGGATGCACCTTTACTGGAAGTGGCAGCCTCTCAAATTCGGGAGCGCATCCGCATGGGCGCGCCGTTCCGCTACTATCTGCCGGAGGCGGTCTTTCGCATCATCCAGCGGACGGGGTTGTATCGGCGTTAATGTGACATTATCAAACTAATCAGATGACAGTTTTCACCTACGCAAATCTGGACAAAGGTAGTATTATTTACATTGTCGTTCCAGGATTCTCATAAAATCAGGGCTGGCAGTCTTCCCGGAACTGCCAGTCCTAACCTTGCCGCAAAGGAGAATTTGCATGCCCGTCAAAGGTTGGATTGAAGTCAACGATTTGTATTGCAAAGGGTGCGAACTTTGTGTGGCAGCCTGTCCGCAGGATGTGCTGGCGCTGGACATGGAACATCTGACACCCAAAGGTTATCACCCGGCGCGGCTGGTGGCGGAGGGCTGCACAGGATGCAATATCTGTGCGATCATCTGCCCGGATGCCGCGATTACCGTCTACCGCGAGCCTCGCAAAAAGCGGGCGCCCAAAACCGCGGGGACAGATTAGGAGGTCGATGTGGCGAAACAATTACTCAAAGGAAACGAAGCCTTCGCAGAAGCGGCCATACGTGCCGGATGTGAAGGCTTCTTCGGCTACCCGATTACCCCGTCCACCGAGTTTCTGGAACACATGGCAAAACGTCTGCCTGCGCTGGGGCGGGCCTTTGTCCAGGCGGAGAGCGAGGTGGCGGCGATCAATATGGTCTACGGGGCGGCCTGCACCGGCAAACGGGTGATGACGGCCTCCTCCGGGCCGGGGCTGAGTTTGATGTCGGAGGGCATCTCTTACATCGCCGGGACGGAAGTCCCCGCGGTGATTGTCAACGTGATGCGCGGTGGCCCTGGGCTGGGGAATATCGCTCCCTCGCAAGGCGATTACTTCCAGATGGTCAAGGGCGGCGGTCACGGGGATTACTATCCGATTGTGCTGGCACCCGCCAGTGTCCAGGAGGCGATTGATTACATCACGCTGGCGTTTGACCTGGCGGAGAAGTACCGCACCCTGGCGTTCATCGTTGTGGACGGGAATATCGGGCAGATGATGGAGCCTGCCGAACTGCCCCCGATGCGGGAACTGCCGAAAGATGCTCCTCCCTGGGCGGTGCGCGGCGCGAAAAACCGCCCCCCGAACATTCTCACCTCCATTTACATTGACCCGAAGGATGAGGAGGTGGTCAATATCCGCCTGCTGCGCCGCTGGCGGGAGATCGAGAAGAACGAAGTCCGCTACAAGGAATACTTCATGGATGATGCCGAAATCGCGGTGATTGGCTTCGGTACCGCGGGACGGGTGGCATCGTCGGCGGTGAAGATGGCGCGGGCAGAGGGCATCAAAGCCGGGCTGTTCCGCCCGATTACGCTTTCTCCGCTGCCCAAAAAGCAAATCGCCGAAATTGCCGGGCGCGTGCGGCGCATCCTGGTGGTGGAAATGAACCACGGTATGATGCTGGAAGACATCCAGGCGGTGGTGGGGGACAGCATCCCCGTGGAGTTCTTCGGGCGGATGGGCGGTGTGACCCCCTTCCCCGATGAAATTCTGGAGGAAATCCGACGCGTCAACGCGAATGAAGAGCCTGTTTCCGATGTGCGCGGCGAATGGCTGGAACGTCTGGAAACACGGATTGCGGAGGGTAAATGATGCTTACCGCACAAACAACCACAATGGAATTGATTTACAAACGCCCCGAATCCATGGCAGATGCGGTGACGCACTACTGCCCCGGCTGTACGCACGGCATCGCCCACCGCCTGATCGCCGAAGTGCTGGACGAGATGGGCATTCGGGAGAAGACGATCGGCGTCGCGCCGGTAGGCTGCTCGGTGTTCGCCTACAACTATTTCAACCACGATTACGTGGAGGCGGCGCACGGACGCGCGCCCGCGATGGCAACCGGCATCAAACGGATGCTTTCCGAAAACACGGTTTACACTTACCAGGGAGACGGTGATCTGGCTT
>CAZPSL010000159.1:0-25304 GCA_964589145.1 uncultured Anaerolineales bacterium | reverse complement strand
TTGCCGGGGAGCGCAAACTGCTCCGCCCCGGCGAGGTGTACGTCATCCCCGGCGGCGTGGAACACGAAGCCCGCACCTTTGAGCAGCCCGTCAAAGTGATGGACGTGTTCAGCCCCGTGCGGGAGGAGTATCAGTATTGATGGCGTCCTCCCTCCCTTGCGAATGGCTGTTCTGACAGGAATGCCATTCGTAACTGACTTTTCCTGTTCACCCTCAAAAACGACATGTCCCCAACCCCTGACAAACACTTCTACCTCGGACGCTACACCGCGGACGGCAGCCCCGTCCACTACGACCCCGATGACCTGACCACTCACGCAATGGTCGTCGGGATGACCGGCTCCGGCAAAACCGGATTGTGCGTTGACCTGCTGGAAGAAGCCGCGCTTCAGGGCATCCCCGCGTTGATGATTGACCCCAAGGGCGACATTACCAACACCCTGCTGCACTTCCCCGATCTGCTGCCCGCCGATTTCCAGCCCTGGATCAACCCCGATGAAGCCCGTCGGGAGGGCAAAACCATCGAACAGGCCGCCGCCGACACCGCCGACCTGTGGCGCAGCGGCCTCGCCAAGTGGGGCATCGCCCCGGAGCGGCTGCGCGCCCTCAGCAACGCAGCCCAGTTCGCGGTTTACACCCCCGGCTCCGATGCCGGAATCCCCATCAGCATCCTCGCCAGCCTCAAAGCCCCGGAAATCCCCTGGGAAGGCAACAAGGAACTCCTGCGCGAGAAAATCTCCGGCACGGTCACCGCCCTGCTGGGACTGGTCGGCCTGGATGACATTGACCCCGTCCGCAGCCGCGAACACATCCTGGTCAGCAACATCTTCGAGTACGCCTGGAGCCGCGGGGCCGACCTCGATTTGGGCGAACTCATCCTGCAAATCCAAAATCCGCCCTTCGAGAAACTGGGCGTCTTTGATGTGGGCACTTTCTTCCCCGATAAAGACCGCTTCGAGTTGGCGATGCTGCTCAACAACATCCTCGCCGCGCCCAGTTTCCAAACCTGGATCGAAGGCCAGCCGCTCGACATCCCCAGCCTGCTCTACGCTCCGGATGGCCGCCCGCGGCACAGCGTTTTCTACCTCGCCCACCTCAGCGATGCCGAGCGCATGTTCTTCATCACGCTGCTGTACGGCGCGGTCGAAACCTGGATGCGCGCCCAAAGCGGCTCCACCTCCCTGCGCGCCATCCTCTACTTCGACGAAATCTACGGCTACCTGCCGCCGGTTGCCAACCCGCCATCCAAGCCGCTCATGCTGCGGATGCTCAAACAGGCGCGCGCCTTCGGCGTGGGGCAGGTGCTCGTCACCCAAAACCCCGCCGACCTGGATTACAAAGCCATCTCCAACACCGGCACATGGCTCATCGGCAAACTGCAAACCGAAAACGACAAAAACCGCATCCTGGACGGGCTGCAAGGCGCCTCCCCCGACCTCGACCGCGGCCGCTACGCCGACATCATCGCCAGTTTGGGCAAGCGCGAATTCCTGCTCCACAACGTTCACCGGACTCCCCCCTCGCCCGCCGGGAGAGGGGCTGGGGGTGAGGGAGACAAAACCAACGTCTTCAAAACCCGCTGGGCGATGAACTACCTCGCCGGACCGCTCACTCGCGCCCAGATTCCCGCCCTGAACGAACTGGTCGGCGCGAAGATTTCCCTGACCCCTGAAGCGGAGCCTCGGGCCGGAATTTCAGCGGCTCCCGCACCCGCAGGAGATGCCCCGCCCCAAAGCGCTTCCGTCTCCCGTCTCCCGTCTTCTGTCTCCCGTCCTTTAGTTCCCTCCGGGGTAGACGAGTACTTCCTGCCCAACAATCTGACCCTCAGCGAAGCCGCCCGTCTCAGCGGGAAAACCCTGCCTGCCGACGCCCGCTCCCTGGGGCTGGTTTACCGTCCCGTCCTGCTGGCGCAGGCGGATGTGCGCATTGTCCAGCGCAAATATCACCTGACCCATGAGCAGGCCGTCACTGCGCTCGTGCTCGAAACCGACCGCCGCGGCGCAATCCGCTGGGAAGACTGGCTCTCCGAGCGGATCAACCCCGACGCGCTGGACCGCGACCCCGCCCCGCAAGCCCGTTTCGCCGCGCTGGATACGCCCTTCGACAACGCCCGCACCCTGCGCAGCATCAAAACCGATTTTCTCGACTGGGTCTACCACGAGACCGAAATCATGGTGCGCGCCAACGAAAAACTCAAGGTGTACGCCGGCCCCGAGGTCTCGCAGGCGGAGTTCCGCCGCATGTGCGCCGAAGCCGCCCGCGAAAAGCGCGACGCCGAGATGGACAAAATCCGCGACCGTTACGAGCGCAAACTCGACACTATCGAAAACCGCCTGCACCGCGAAGAACGCGAACTGGAGCAGGACCGCGCCGAACTCTCCCAGCGCAAACTGGAAGAGATGGGCACCCACGCCGAAAACCTGCTGGGGCTGTTCAGCCGCCGCTCCCGCCGATTGTCCTCCTCGCTTGCCAAACGCCGCATGACCGAGCGCGCCGAAGCCGACGTCGAAGAATCCGAAGAAGCCATCAAGGATTACAAACGTCAAATCGCCGACCTGGAACAGGAACTGGCGGAGAAACTGGCCGAAATTCAGCACAAATGGGCTGAAATCGCGGATGACATGACCGAAATTCCCGTGCGCCCGTACAAGAAAGACATCCTGCTCGACTTGTTCGGCGTGGCGTGGATGCCGTATCACGTCATCGAGGCGGGCGGGCAAACCCTGGAGTTGCCGGGCTTCGCGGCAGAATAAACTGCCATCCCGTCCCTTCTCAAAACCCCGCCCGGAACTCCCCGCTTTCGTGTCCCAGGTATTTACCGCAATGCGTCCACCGCAGCCTGGAGTACGGTATCCACCCCGTTGAGCACACTCTCCTCGGTGACGGGCACCAGAATATCGGGCACAATGCCCACCCCTTCAATCAGCAAATCACCATCCGGTGTTTCGGAGCGGCCTGTAGGAAACTGCATCGAAAGATCGGCAGGCAGTTCGTACTGTCCGCGCCCGACCTCACCGTAAGCCCCCGCTGTCGGGGCGTGGCCGATTACCGTCACGTTGTCGCGCTGGGTCAGGGTGTAAGCAAAGCCCTCACAGGCGCTCACACAATACGGGCTGACCAGCACCGCCAGGGGACCGTCGTAATACGCAGGGCCTGGCTGCACGCGTGCAGGGTAATCACTGTACTCAAACTCTCCCAGCAACTCGTTGTAGTACGCCCGCCGCATCAATTCCACTTCCTCATCGAAAAAATAACCGGCAAAATCGCGCGCCAGACCGCTGCTGCCTCCGCTGTTGACACGGATATCAATGATGACGCCTGGCACCTCCCAATCCAGCAGTTCGTTGATATAGCGGTCCCAGAGTTGCGCCATCAGGTTGTAATCATCCGAAAACGTGTTGATGCGGATGTAGCCCAGCCCGGAATCGTCCAGCACCTCGGCCTCGATGGGCAGGGCCAGTTCATCCTGCGCAAAAGAGGGAATCCACGCAAAGAGCGAATCATACTCCACATCAGCAGTCAACTGCTTGGTCTGGGGAGCAGAATCGTCCGGATTTTTGAACGTGATTTCGACCGTTCTGCCCGGGGGAACCCGCGTCAAAAAGACCAGTTGTTCCGGCCTTTTGGCCTGTTCCGTTGAATAAGGGCCGAAAAACGGCTCGACCTTCGAGATGGCTTCCGTTATCGGAACGCCGTCCCAGGCCTGAATTTCCGCGCCCACCCGGATTTCCGCGTCTTCCGCCGGGGTTCCGGGCAAAACATCCTTCACCAGAACGCGCCCGTCGCTCAATTCCGCCAAAATCAGCCCAAAACTGCCGCCGTAGTTCTCGTAAAAGAGCCGCCCAACCATATCGTTGTATCCAATCCCTACGTGCCCGTCAGGGATTGCCAGCGAGAATCTTTTTATCGTCCAGAAAAAGGCTTCATCATCGCGGGCATCAGCAATTTGCGGGGCAAATTCATCGTAGAGTGCATCCCAGTCGATGCCTTTGTCCGCCGTGAAGGGATATTCACGGCGGACCTTCTCGAAGAGCGCATCAAAAGCCTCGGCGTAACCCAAATCCGAGTAGTCGTTGACCGCCAGGTCCCCCTCGTGGAGCGTGAGGGAGGGGCGGGCTTCCTTGTAGAAGCGGAACGGCTCCGAATCCAGGTCTACCAGCGTGTAACCGGCGGGGATAGGTGCGGTCGGGTCGTCCTCGGTAAAGAGTTTGCCATCCTCCCCGAAGCCGGTCGGGAAACCCTGCTGATCATCCGGCGACCAGACGAGCAGCGTGCCGCCGTCAATTTCGTTATCGCGGTCGGCATCGGTGGTGGTGGAGGCATAAGCCGTAGACCAGCCGGTGCCGTCGCGCTCTTCCAAAAAGGGGCCGCCCCAGGTGTTCGACCAGTAAGCGATGGCGAACACCTGCACGCCCGCATCGGATTCACCGTCGTTATCGAGGTCGTGCTGGCTGCCCTGCGGGACAGCGGGCAGCGACAGTTCGAAGGTCACGGTATCGTCATCCACCAGTTCCACCGGCCCGATGACCTGACTCTCCAGCGGGAATTCAAATTCCTCGTCGCGGGCGATGAACCCGCCCTGGTCTTCGAGCATCACAAAGGCTTCGGCGATGGTATCCAGGAAAAAAGGCGAGGTGTAGGGGATTTCCCCGAGGACGAAAACCGGCTCGTCGGGGTTGGTCTCTCCCGGTTCCACCGGGCGCGGCGGAAGCGGGGTCGGGCTGGCGGTGGGCAGCGAGGGAGCAGAAGTCGGAGCCGGCTCTGGATGGGTGAACAGCCCGCAGGCCAGGGCTGCCAGCAAAAGCGCAATGAGGGGCAGGTAACGTTTCACGGAGGTACTCCCTTATTCCAGGTCTTCGGGGCGGGGATAAATTTCCGGGATGAAGGTCAAATCTTCCAGCGGCGGGCGCACATAACCGGCGTCCGTCTGCCGTTCCGGCAGTTCGATTTTCTCCTGAGGGATTTCCTTGTAGGGGATCATACTCAGCAGGTGGGCAATCACATTCAGGCGGGCATGGCGCTTGACATCGGCGTTGACGTTGTACCAAGGGGCCTGTTTGATGTCGGTGTATTTGAACATCTGGTCTTTGGCTTTGGAGTAATCTACCCAGCGTTTGTAGGATTCGATATCCATTTTGCTGAACTTCCAGCGTTTGGAAGGGTCGTTGATGCGGGCTTCAAACCGCCGTTTTTGCTCCTCGTCGCTGACCGAGAGCCAGTATTTGATCAGGATGATGCCAGAGCGCACCAGCATCCGTTCAAATTCGGGGCAGGAGCGCAAAAACTCCCAGTATTCCTCATCGGTACAAAAGCCCATCACGCGCTCAACTCCGGCACGGTTATACCAACTGCGGTCAAAGAGCACCATTTCCCCGGCGGCAGGCAAATGCGGGACGTACCGCTGGAAATACCACTGGGTTTTCTCTTTCTCGGTAGGCACCCCCAGTGCAACCACGCGAACCACACGAGGATTGAGGCGGGCGGTGATGCGCTTGATTGTGCCGCCCTTTCCGGCGGTGTCGCGCCCTTCAAAGATGACCACGACCTTCAGCCCCTTGTAGCGTATCCATTCCTGAAGTTCCACAAGTTCAGTCTGTAGACGCGCCAGTTCTTTCTCGTAGGCTTTGCGTTTCATTTTGTGCTTTTTGGGCGGAATGTAATCTCCAGGCCCGTCTGTCTGCCCATCAAAAGGAACAGGACTGGCCCCCGCAGGATTTTTTTTGTGCTTTTTGTTTTTCTTGCCCATAATTGCTCCTTTTCACTTGGTATCTCGAAAACTCGGACGGGGGTGCTGCGACAGCGACAATCAGATCGGCACGGAGTGTTTGCCCGGTTCCCTGTGACTGCCCGATTTCCGCATCTGTTGCCTGCACCCGGTGGGGAAATATCGTCACAGCCTGTCAAAATGGGTGTAGGCAAATGTTGTAGAACGACGGTGTCCCCCCCTCCTCTGCCCGCATCCTACCCTCACCCCTGACCCCTCTCCCGAAGGGAGAGGGGAATCAAAGCGGAAAATTTTTGGGAGGGTTGGGTGGGGGGAAAGGAAGCAGTCCCCATATGACTATCCGATTTCTATATCTTTTGCCTGCACCCGTCAAAATGTATCTGACTGCAAAGCAATCTTTCAGAGGCTCCTATGTCAAGTATAGCAGAAAATAATCAGGGCTTTCGCCCTAAACGGTGGTGGATGCAGGCAAATGTTATAGAAAGATTGTCATCTGTCGACAAGCCACAGCATTTTAGTCCCCATCTCGGGCAGGCTTCGCACTCCCCAGGGAAGGGGGAACTGGACTCTTCGGTGTGTGTGCGGCACACTTCGTGTGCCGCACACACACCTGACAACACACCCCTTCTCAAAATTTCCGATTTGGTTCCCCTCTCCCTGTGGGGGAGGGGCCGGGGATGGGGGCATACTCGACAACGCAATACCGAATTTTGCCCAATTTCTACATCTTGTGCCTGCATCCGGTGCGTCAGGCAGCAATTTTTCTGCGATATTTACGTTTATAATTGAGGCAAGGAAGAACCCCGCCAGACCCATCCAACACCGGTAACTCGCCAAAAGCCCTCTGCAAGCGAGTTGCCCCGCGACTCTGAAAGGCAACCAATGACTCATCCCCTCGCCGGCGTTTATGCCGCTGCCCCCACGCCCCTGAAAACCGATTTTACGCCCGACCTTGAATCCATCCCCCGCTTGCTGGATTTTCTTGCCCGGCGCGGCTGCCACGGCGCGCTGCTGCTGGGCACCACCGGCGAGGGGCCGTCCTTCTCCCCCGCGGAGCGGAGCGACATCCTGCGCGCCGCCCTGGAGGTCCGTCAGGCGCACCCGGATTTCCGCCTGCTCGCAGGGACCGGCACGCCCAGCCTGACCGAAACCGTCGAACTGACCCGCACCGCCTTCGATCTGGGCTTCAACGGCGTGGTGACGCTGCCGCCGTACTACTTTCGGCAGGCAGATGAAGACGGGCTGTTCGCCTGGTTTCGCGAGGTCATCCGCCGGGGCGTGCCGGGGGACGGGCACTTCCTGGGGTATCACATCCCTGCCCAATCCGGCGTGCCGCTCCCCCTGGATTTGCTGGCGCGTCTCAAGGACGCGTTTCCCGCCCAGTTTGCCGGAATCAAGGATTCCAGCGGCGATCCGCAAAACGCGGCAGCCCTGGGCGAGCACTTCGGGGATGACCTGCTGGTGCTGACGGGCAACGATTCCCTGCTCACCTACGCGCTGGAGCGCCATGCTCAGGGCTGCATCACCGCCCTTTCCAACCTGACTTCGCCCGATGCCCGCGCCGTGTGGGATGCCTTCCGGCGCGGCGGACGCGATCCCGAAGCCCAGGCACGGCTGGATGCTTACCGCACAGTGCTGGCGCAATACCCGCCCTACGCCGTCCCCGTCAAGGTGCTGCTGGCTGCTGAACACAATTTTCCGCTGTGGACGGTTCGCCCGCCTCTGCTGCCCATGCCGGAGGCGCGAGTGGAGAGTCTCGTCCAGGCGTGGCGCGGGGGGTAGGGATTGGGGGCTGGGGATTGGGGGTACAGGAATGCCCTACGGGGGAGAGAATCCCTCCCGCAGACGGCGGATTGCTTCCACCGCTTCGGGGTTGACCAGCGAGGTGATGTCGCCGGGGTCCTGCCCCAGGTAAGCAGCGCGAATGATGCGGCGCATCACTTTGGCGTTGCGGGTCATCGGCAATGCGGGGATGAAAAGCACTTCCTTCGGGGCCAGGGCCTTACCCATCGCCTGCACAACCTGCGCCTTGAGTTCCGCCCGCAGCGCGTCGGCGTTTTCAGGTTCGGCCCGGAGCACGCAAAACGCCACCACCGCGCTGCCCTTGATTTCATCCGGCACGCCGATAACCGCGGCTTCGACCACTTGCGGATGCGCCACCAGCACGGATTCCATCTCCGCGGGGCCAAGCCGCTTCCCGGCGACCTTGATGGTATCGTCCGACCGTCCCAGCAGATACCACTGCCCGTCTTCGTCCTTCATCGCCCAATCGCCGTGAACCCAGATGTTTTCCCAGCGTGACCAGTAGGTTTGGATGTAACGTTCCGGGTCCTGCCAAAAGCCGCGGGTCATGCCAATCCAGGGGGCTTTGATCACCAGTTCGCCCACCTGCCCGACCACGGGTTTGCCCGTTTCATCGAAAACGTCGGCAGCGATGCCGGGGCAGGCCGCGGGGAATCCGCTGGGTTTGATGGGCAGGAGCGGGTTTCCCATCAGGATACCGCCGGAAATTTCAGTGCCGCCGGAGTAGTTGATAATCGGGCGCAGGCCTCCGCCAACATTCTCAAAGAGCCACATCCAGGGGGCATCGTTCCAGGGGCCGCCGGTGGAGCCGAACATCCGCAAACTGCTCAAATCGTGCTGGCGGACGATTGCATCTCCGTGAGGCATCAGGGCGCGGATCAGGGTGGGGGAAAGCCCCAGTTTGTTCACCTGATGACGGGAGACCAGCGACCACAAACGGTCGGGGGCCGGATAATCCATCGCGCCATCGTAAAGCAGGGCGGTTGCACCCAAAATCAGCGCGCCGAATACCAGCCAGGGCCCCATCATCCAGCCCATATCCGTAATCCAGTAAATCACCTCGTCAGGATGCAAATCCATGCCGAAGGCCATATCCTGCGCGCCTTTGACGGGGAACCCGCAATGGGTATGCACGGCGCCCTTTGGCCGTCCGGTGGTGCCGGAGGTGTAAATCACCATCAGGGTATCTTCGGCGCGGGTGCGCTCAGTGGGGGCATCTTCCGGCTGGGCAAGCACCAGGTCGTGCCACCAGTGGTCGCGGCCCGCGGTCATGTTCACCGGCTGGCGGTTGCGCCGCAAAACGATGATGTGTTTCAGGGCGGGGAGTTGTTCGGCGGCCTGGTCGGCGGTGGATTTGGTGTCAATCACCCGCCCGCGGCGGAAGAAACCGTCGGCGGTGAAGAGGGCCTTGGCGCGGGTTTCTTTCAGGCGGGTGACGACCGCGCCCACACCATAACCGGAGAAAAGCGGCACAATCACCGCCCCGATTTTGGCAATTGCCATCAGCGCGGCGACAATCTCCAGCGTCATGGGCATAAACACGCCCACTGCGTCGCCCTTGCCCACACCGAGCGAGCGCAGGGCATTGGCAGCCCGGTTGGTGAGACGGTACAGTTCCTCGTAGGTAATGGAACGGCTTTCCCCCTCTTCGCCCTCCCAGATGAAGGCGGTTTTCTGCGCTGCGGGCGTGCCGATGTACTTATCCAGGCAGTTGTGGACGATGTTCATCTCGCCGTTCAGGCACCATTGCGGCCACTGGATGCCTCCGGACAGGTCTACAACCTGCGTGTAAGGGGTGTAAAACTCGATTTGCAGGTATTTCAACAGTGCGTCGGTGAACCAGGGCACATCTTCCGTGGAGCGCTGCATCAGGGCATCGAAATCGGCCAGATTGCGGGCGCGCATGAAAGCGGTGAGGTTGGCATTTTCGATATGTTCGGGCGTGGGGTACCAGGCAAAAGTGGTCATGGCAAAGGCAGGTACGGGGTACAGGGTACGGGATGCGTTACTCCCAGGTACGGTTGTCGTGAATGGGGGGAGAGTCGGGGGGCAGATCGCCGGGGGAGACGAGTTCGACCTGCACGCGGAATTTGATGGTTTCGCGAGCGGCGGCTTTCAGGCGGTCACGTAAATCGGCGGGGGCATTCGGGGCCACCAGCCGCAGGGTGAGGTAATCGGTGTGTTCGCGGCGGGTGACGGAAGCCTGCCAGCGCTCGGCTTCGGGGAAGCGCGCCATCAGATCGGCGAGTTGGCGGGGGTGCAGGAACATGCCGCGCACCTTGACCGCATCGCCGACACGGCCCTGCCAGCCCGTCAGGCGCGGCTCGGCGCGTCCGCAGGCGCAGGGGTCGGGGTGCATGGCAGAGAGATCGCCGGTGCCGAAGCGCACCAGGGCGTAATCGGGGGTGAAAAGTGTGACTACGATCTCGCCGGTTTCTCCGGGGGGCAGGGGCTGCCCGCTGTTGATGTCGCAAACCTGGATATGCGCGTCGGCAGGGATGTGCCAGCCTTCCTCCTGCTCGCATTCGTAACCCAGGTTGCCGCACTCTGCGGTACCGTAGCCCTGGCGGACGGTGATGCCGCGGGCGTTGATAGCCTGACGCAGGGAGGGCGGCAGCGGCTCGGCGGTGACAAAGGCTTTTTCCAGTTTCAGGGGCAGTTCCAGGGTTTCGGCTTTTTCCAGCAGGGCATTGAGGTAGGAAGGCAGGCCCACATAGCCGGTTACGCCCAAATCGTGAAGCAGGCGCACCTGCTGCTCCTGGTTGCCCACGCCGCCGGGAATGACAGCGCAGCCTGCGGCCAGCAGCCCTTCTTCAAACATGGCGCCCGCCGGGGTGAGATGGTATCCGAAGGCGTTGAGCACCAGGTCGCCCGCGCGAAAGCCGGCAGCGCGCAGGGCGCTCTCCCAGCGCCAGTAATCACGCTGGCGGGGTTCGGGATCGTAGATGGGGCCGGGAGACTGGTAAATGCGTTTGAGTTCGCCGGGGTTGCAGGCCAGGAAACCGCCAAAGGGCGGGCTGGCAGCCTGAAGTTCAGCAAGATCGTCTTTGCGGATTACCGGAAGGCGGTTGAGGTCCTCAAGGACGGCGATTTCCTGCGGTTCCAGCCCGGCATCTTCCAGTCGGCGGGCGAAGCCGGGGGCACGGGCAGCCAGATGTTGGATCAGTTCAGAAAGTTCCATGAGGTTATCTCTCGTCAGGAGAGCCAGCGTTTGCGCCGTTTGTAATGCTTGACATCCCGGTAAGATTTGCGCTGGCCGACTTCGGTAAGCCCCAGGTAGAACTCGCGTACATCGGCATTTTCACGCAGATCATCGGGGTGCCCATCCAGCACAATACGCCCGTTTTCCATGATGTAGATGAAATCTGCCACATCCAGGGTGAGGTTGGCGTTCTGTTCCACCAGCAGGATGGTGGTGCCATGCTCTTTGTTGATGCGTTCGATGATGGCGAAAATTTCCCGCACCAAAAGCGGCGCCAGCCCCAGGGAAGGTTCATCGAGCATCATCAGTTTGGGGCGCGCCATCAGGGCACGGCCAATTGCCAGCATTTGCTGCTCGCCGCCGGAGAGGTACCCGGCGGTTTGGCTGCGGCGTTCCTTGAGCCGCGGGAAGTATTCGTACACCATTTCCATATCGGCGGCGAGTTCGCTGCGCCTGGAACGGGTGTATCCACCGGCGATCAGGTTCTCCTCGGTGGTGAGATGCTCGAACACCCGGCGGCCCTCCATCACCTGGAAGATGCCCATGCGCACAATTTCCGCCGCGTCCCGGTTGTGGATGTTCTCGCCCAGGAAGGTAATGCTGCCGTCGGTCACTTCGCCATCTTCAGGCTTGAGCAGCCCGGAAACCGCCTTGAGCGTGGTGGATTTGCCTGCGCCGTTGGAACCCAGCAGGCCGATAATCTGGCCTTCCGGCACTTCCATTGACATCCCCTTGAGTACCAGGATGACATCGTTGTAAATGACTTCGATATTGTTGAGAGAGAGCATAGTAACCAGCCGGTTAGAAACGTTTTTTTCAGAACTTTTGCTGAAACGCAGGGAAAGCGGTGTTTTGTGCGTGCGAAGCGCACAAAACACATCACAAACCATCGCGCAGAGCGAAAGTCCCGTTTTCAGAAAACGGGGGGGGGAGGCTGGCAGCCCGGCGGGCTGCCAGCCTTGAGAGAGCAGGTTTTCTACTGGTCTGCGGAGATGTAATCGCTGATGGCAATCCACCTTCCGCCTTGCACCTGATAAAGTTTCAGGGCGTTGTTGCCGCGGTGGCTGGTGGGGGAGAAGGAGATCGGGGAGGTCACATCGCCGGTGCTGAAGTTCTGGATGGTTTCCAGCGCGGCCTTGATGTTTTCGCCGGTGACTTCGTCTCCATTTTCCAGTACCTTGCGGATGCCTTCGGTCATTACAGCCATTGTCCACCAGCCCTGGGTATAGTGCAGACCCTTTTCTTCCAGGCTGGAGCCGTTCTCCCTGAGGTAAGCATCAGCATCCTTGTGGCCGTCAACCGGGGAACTGGGCGGTGTGAAGGGGATGGTGCCGACCACGCCCTCGGCGGCATCGCCCGCCAGTTCGATGAAGATTTCATCGGCGCACCAGTTCATGTTGATCATCTTGATGCTGTCGTTCAGCCCCATGCTCTTGAGGTCCTTCGCCAGAACCGCTGCCGGGCTGGAGACGGTATGGACGATGATGTAGTTGGCGCCAAACTGCTGCACCTGGGTCAGTTCAGCCACAAAATCGGTGGCTTTAGGCATTGCAATAGCGGTGAATTCGATTCCGTTGGCTTCGGCAAAGGCCTGCGCATCGGGTACCGGAGACTGCCCAAAGGGGCTGTCGTGGTGCAGAATTGCCACTTTCGGCATTCCGCTGTTGCCCATTGCCGCCCAATCATCCATTGCCCAGCGCAAGGCGATGATTGCCTGGTCGGAGTAGGAGGTTCCGATCAGGAAGTTGTAAGGGGCTTCATCCATGTTCAGCAGGTTAGCGGAGTAAGATGCCGACATGAAGGGGATTTTGTCGGCGGCGATTTTGCTGCGCAGCGCCTCGGTATCACCGGTGCCCCAGCCCTGGAAAGCAACCACGCCTTCCTGCACGTACTGGGTGTAGAGTTGTTCGGCCTGGTCTACCTTGTAGGCGTAATCTGCCGAGAGTAATTCAATCTGGTGGCCGTCAATGCCGCCGCTGGCATTCAACCAGGCGACATAGCCCTTGATGCCTTCGGCATAGGGCGTGCCGACATCGGAGGTGGGGCCGGTCAGGTCGTGGATGGCACCAACTTTGATGGAAACCGGGCCCCCTTCCTCACCGCCGCCGCCGCAAGCGGTCAGCGCCAAAGCAGCGGTCAACAGCACCACCAGAAACAAAAACAATCGTTGTCGAGACATGCTTCTTCCTCCTTCAGGAAAAAATCGAGATGAACTACCGTACTTCCCTCCCCGGAGACTCCGGGGCCGGGGGCAAAAGGGGAGTTTGTCCGTGTGAGGCTGAAACGTCACCTCCTTTCCGTTTGCACACGTCAGTAACTGAACGGCCATAACCGGAAGTAGTCCTTGATGTTGCGCCACATTTTATTCAAGCCTTCCGGTTCAAAAATCAAAAACAGGATGATCACCAGCCCGAAAGTTCCCTGCTGGATGAACGGCATCACCGAGTCGATGAAGGGGAACTGTGCTTTGAGTACTCGTCCGAGGTTTGTGATGACTGCCGGCAAAAGTGTGATGAACGCCGCCCCGAAGAATGAACCGCGTACCGACCCCAGCCCGCCGATGATGATCATCGCCAGGTAAGTTACCGAAACGTCAATGGTAAAGCGCTCCCAGGTGACAATGTTGCGGTAATGCGCAATCAGCGCACCGGCCAACCCCACGAAGAAAGATGAAATGGCAAACGAGAGCAACTTGTATTTGAAGAGGTTGATTCCCATCGTCTCGGCGGCAATATCCTGATCGCGGATGGCGACAAAAGCGCGCCCGAACCGCGTGCGGAACAGGTTGACCGTCAGCAGGGCGGTGATGCCTGCCAGGGCCCATGCCAGCCAGTAGAACACAAAATCATCGTTGAGCGGCCTCCCGAAAATCGTCGAGTTCGGGACCACCAGCGCGTCCACCCCGCCGGTCACTGCGTCCCAGTGAGTAACCACCCACAGGATGATTTCCTGCGCCGCCAGGGTGGCAATTGCCAGGTACAGCCCTTTCAGCCGCAGGGAGGGAATCCCGAAGGCCGCGCCGACCAATGCGGTGGCAAAGCAGGCCACAACAATGGAGGCATACCACGGCAGCCCCATCCGCGCGCTGAGAATTCCGGCAGTGTAAGCGCCCACCGCCATAAAACCGCCCTGACCGAGGCTGATCTGCCCCGTGAACCCGACCAGGATGTTCAGACCAATCGCGCCGATGGTGGCAATCGCCACCTGGTTTGCCAGAGTCAGGTAATACCGGTTAGCAAAGAAAGGGAAGATCAGAATCGCCAGAAAGAGCAGCACAATGCGGATTTTCTCCGCGTGGGTGCGGCGCAAGGCCATATCCGCTTTGTAGGTGGAGTGAAAAATTCCAGATTGCATAGTTTTTTCCCGTTAGACGCGCTCGATGATTTCCTGCCCGAACAACCCGTAGGGGCGCACCATCAGGATGATGATGAGCACAATGAAAGGCAGAACCTGGTTAAGCCCCTGGCCGATGTAGCCGCCGACATAAGTTTCCAGCAGCCCGATGATGATCCCGCCGACAATCGCTCCGGGGATAGAATCCAGCCCTCCGAGGATGACCACCGGGAACACCCGCAGCCCGAAACCGCTCAACTCCCCGCTCACCCCGACGATATTGGCAACCAGCGCCCCGCCAATCGCAGCACTGATCGCGGCGATAGACCATGCCCAGGCAAAAATTTTCTTTACGCTGATGCCCATGCTCAGGGCGGCCTGCTGATCGTCCGCCACCGCCCGCATGGCAATGCCTTCCTTGAAGTAACGAAAGAAGAAGGTGAACAGCCCCAGCATGATGATAGCGATAGCAATTGCCCACAAGCGGTCCGCTCCAATGGTGGCATTGAAGATTCGGACCGGGGTGCTGGGGATGAACGACGGAAAGGCTTTGGGCTGGTTGCCCCAAATAGCGCTGACAATCGCCCGCAGCAGGCTGCTTAACCCGATGGTGACCATAATCACCGAGATAATCGGCTCGCCGATCATCGGGCGCAGCACCAGCCGCTCCACAATAACGCCCAGCGCAATTGCCACCAGGATGGTGATCAGCATTCCGATCGGCCAGGCCAGCCCGAACTGAGCAACCATTGCGTAAATCACGTATGCCCCAATAAGCAGGAACTCGCCTTGTGCAAAGTTGATCACATCGCTGGATTTGTAGATCAGTACAAACCCCAATGCAGCCATCGCCAGGATTGCACCGTTGGTGAGCCCTGTGAGTGTGAGTTGAATAAAAAGGTCCATAAGCAATTCCGTTTGCGGCAGGTGCGCTGCACCTTACTCCGAGGTTGATTCTCCGTCCAGCGTTTCAATATGCAGACGGGTTTGCAGGGTTGCCGTGCGCCCATCCTGGTAGGTGATGGTGGTTTCCAGGTCGAGGTAGTCGTTCTGGCTGTAGAGCGCGGAGATGATATTATCGTAGCGCTGCGCCACAAGGCGGCGGCGCACTTTGCGGGTGCGGGTCAGTTCGGCATCGTCGGCATCCAGTTCCTTGTGCAGGAGCAGGAAACGGCGGATACGCGCCGCGGGCGGCAGGTCGGCGTTGGCCTCCTCGATGTGGGTGCGCACCAGCGCATACACTTCGGGTTTTTGCGCCAGGTCGGTGTAGGTGGTGTATGCCAGGCGGTTGTTCTCCGCCCATTTGCCCACGTTGGCAAAATCAATGTTGATCATTGCAGACACAAAGGGCCAATCGCCGCCGAAAACCACCGCTTCCTTGATGTAGGGGCTGAACTTGAGTTTGTTCTCGATGAACTGCGGGCTGAACTTGGTGCCGTCGTGCAGGGTCATCACGTCCTTGGCGCGGTCAATCACAATCAGATGCCCGTCCTCGTCAAAATAGCCCGCGTCGCCGGAATGCAGCCAGCCGTCAATCAGGGTTTCGGCGGTTGCCTCCGGGTTGCGGTAGTAACCCTTCATCACTGCCGGGGAGCGCACCAAAATTTCGCCGCTCTCCGCAATGCGGATTTCCGTCTCCGGGATGGGCAAGCCAACCGTCTGGAACTTGACATCTCCATCCCGATGGACAACCGAGATGCCGCTGGTTTCCGTCTGCCCGTAGATTTGTTTGAGGTTGACGCCCAGCGCGTGGAAAAAGCGGAAAACATCCGGGCCCAGGGCGGCACCGCCGGTGTAGGCCCGCCGCAGATGCCGCAGCCCCAGTTGGTCCTTGATTTCCTGGAACATCACCCAATCGGCGATAAAATATCTGATTTTCAGCCCCAGGGACGGCTCCTGTTTTTGAAAGTGAGCGTTTGCCATCTCGTAGCCAATCGGCATCGCCCAGTTGTAAACCTTTTTCTTGAACCAGGTGCTGTCTTCAATTTTGACCTGAACCTGGCTGACCAGGTTCTCCCAGATGCGCGGCGGGCTGAACATGGATTGCGGCCCGATTTCCCGGATATCGTGCTGCACGGTTTCCGGCTCTTCGGGGAAGTTGATGGGGAAACCGGCCTGCAATCCGCAGGCCAGCGACATCATTTGCTCGCCGATCCACGCCAGCGGCAGAAAAGAGACGAACTCATCATCCGGCTCCATCGGGTCTACATCCAGCAGGTTACGCCCCATCTTGATCAGGTTGCGGTGAGTGAGCATCGCCAGTTTGGGGTTGCCGGTTGTCCCGGAGGTGGTGGAAAGGATGGCAAGGTCTTCGCCTTTCCCCTCCATGACTCGCTGTTCCCACCAGCCGGGGTGCGATTTTTCGTATTCCCGGCCCAGTTCTTCCACACCGGGAAAGTACATCAAAAAGTCTTCGGTGTAGTTGCGCAGCCCTTTGGGGTCGTAGTAAATCACCCGGCGGACGGTTTTGAGTTCCGGCCACATTTCCAGGATTTTGTCAACCTGTTCCTGATCTTCGGCTACGACAAAAGTCACATCGGCCTGCCCGACGATGTAAATGATTTCGTTCACTACTGCATCCTGGTAAATGCCGATGGATTTTGCGCCCACAGATTGCGCCGCAAGTTCGGCGATTACCCATTCGGGGCGGTTATCGCCAATGATGGCGATGGTTTCATCCGGTTGCAGGCCGAGGTGGGTCAGGCCTAGCGCGAAGTATTTGACATGGTCGCGGTATTCTTCCCAGGTGATTGCCTGCCAGATGCCGTAATTGCGCTCGCGCAGGGCAACTCGCTGCGGAGTTTCCCGGGCGTATCTCACCAGGAACTGAGGCAAAGTTTCGAGGGGGTTGGTGTTGTTTTTTGTGCCCATAGAGATTTTCTGTTCTGAACGCGCAGATTTTATTGAGATGAATGCTTCCTAAGCAAAGGGTGTGTTATTGCAAGGGCTTCCGCCCCGAAGGGTGCAAGCAGATGTTGCAGAATGACGCTCAACCCTCCCTGAAACAGCCGCTGCAAAATGAAATCAGAAGGCCGTTTTGCTTTTCTTTCGCCAGGTTCGGGGCAGGGCCTGCGGCGGGCGTTATCCAGCGCTTGCCGCATAGCATTACCGCATCGGGAACACCATCTGATCTTCGCCGAGATAGGCCTGAATAACCTGCGGGTTCTGGCGGACTTCGTCGGGCGGCCCGTCGGCGATGATCTGCCCAAAGTTGAGTACGGAGATGCGGTCGCTGATGTCCATCACGACACCCATATCATGTTCAATCAACACAATGGTTACGCCGTGTTCTTCGTTCACATCCAGGATGAAGCGTGCCATATCTTCCTTTTCTTCGGCGTTCATTCCAGCCATCGGCTCATCCAACAGCAAGATGGCAGGTTTCATCGCCAGGGCACGCCCCAGTTCTACGCGTTTTTGCAAACCATAGGCCAGTGAGTTTACCGGCTGGTCACGGATATGCTCAATTTCCATCAGGTCAATAATATCTTCCACAAACCGGCGGAACCGGATTTGCTCCTGCTGAGCCGGCCCCCAGTACACCATGCTGCTCAGCAAATTGGCACGCATGTGAATATGCGCGCCGGAGAGCAGATTTTCCAGCACGGTCATATGCTGAAAGAGTTCGATATTCTGAAAAGAACGCGCAATGCCCAGATGCGCAATCTGGTCAGGGCGCAGGCGGGTGAGGTCGTGCTCTGTCACTGTACCGTCATCTGCGGCATTGTAGTAGGTGATTTGCCCTTTCTGGGGGTGGTACAGTCCGCTGATACAGTTGAGCAGACTGGTTTTCCCCGCACCGTTCGGCCCGATAATCGCCATAATTTCGCTCTGGCGAACGGTCAGGTCTACATCCAGCAAAGCAACCACGCCGCCAAAATACAGGGTGATGTTCCTGGCAGCCAGTTGCAAATCGCCCGGTTTCAGGTGACTGCTGTTGAGTTGGTGTGTAAAACCGCGCAGCATGGAAACTCCTTCTGTTCCGCACGTCGGCAAGCAAGCGGAGATAAAAACAGGGAAAGCATCACCGCGGAGACACAACTCAGGGCAGCCTCCGCGGGCATGTGGGCATAGTTTACTCCCTGCGCGCTATCAAAGCGTCAATGCAGGCGTTAACGCGGCAGGAACCGCAAAGAGTGTGAATGAGACCCTGTTATGAACTTTTCTGTCGCCCCCACCCCCGGCCCCTTCCCCTGAAGGGGGAGGGCGAAGCCTGCCCACAGGGTGAAGGGAACACAGGGGAGATGGGGAGACAGCAGGTTTTCTGCTGCCCGCATCACAGAAAGCGCACAACAGCCTCTGGGGTTCACGGCCTTTGCTGAGACGCGAGAACCGCTTTTCCCCGGCCTGCTCTCTGCACAACAGCAGGCCGTCATCGGGGCGCAGGCAAAAGCGGAGTCGCATGGGAACTGCCCTTGGCCCCCTCCCCGGCCTCCGCAGTTTGCATACACCTCCATCATCGTTCACGGCTTACACCGGCATAATTCTGCCAAAATGGTATTTTTGACAGGTTGCCGTAGAGGGCTGCTATCTGGTATACTTTTGGACACATGAACACCATGTTTTTCACTTCTTTCGCAAGGCCAGGTTTTGCAAATAATCAAGTTCCGGGGGCGTAAATCGGGATGTCAACTTCCAGCATGGACACTGAGGAGGAACATTGGCTGCGACCACATCAACCCCAGAGACAGTTTACAAGAAGAAACGCTTTCGCTGGTTGGATATAAAGGAGCATCTGGTCGGGTACCTTTTTATTTTGCCAGCGATTGTGGTCATTTCGCTGTTTGGACTGTTCCCAATCGGCTATGCGTTTTACATGAGTATGCATCGCTGGCGGGTGAAACAAGGCGATTTTATCGGCTTCCAGAACTATACGAAGGCACTGGGGGATGATTACATGGGCCTGCTGCTATTTGTGGGCGGCTTTGCCCTGTTGATGGTGGCCTACGTCATCTGGACTTCGGGTTTCAAATCACTCAGCAAACGGAAGATAGTCGCTGGCGTTGTGTCCCTGCTGGTGCTGGCGGCGGGTTTCTATGCGATTTCCATCGGCTGGGGACGAGTGAGCGAGGCTGGAGACCACCGATTTCTGGATGCGCTGCCGATCACGTTCTACTATTCGCTGGGCACCGTGCCCGCAGAGATTGCAATCGCACTGGGGCTGGCATATCTTCTCTTCCAGAAGATTCGCGGGCAGGAGTTTTTCCGCATGTTGTACTTCCTGCCTTACATCACACCGGTTGTCGCTACGGCGGTGGTTTTCCGCACGATTTTCAGCCCGCGCGAGACTTCGCTTGCGAACCAGGCGGTGGGCCTCATCGGGATGGGACCGTTCAAATGGCTGTTCGAGGCCAAACCGTTCACTGAGGTGTTTTTCGGCCTTAAAAACCTGGAAGGCTTTTGGGCCGGGCCGAGCATGGCGCTGGTCTCGATTGTCTTCTTCGGAATCTGGACGTATATCGGTTATAACACGGTGATTTTCCTGGCCGGGCTGGGTTCAATCCCCGGAGACCTTTACGAAGCAGCGGAAATTGACGGGGCTGGCGGCTGGCAAAAATTCCGTCACGTGACGCTGCCGCTGCTCTCGCCGGTGACGTTCTACCTGGCGCTGATCGCCTTCATCGGCACGTTCAAGGCGTTTAATCACATCTTTGTGATGCGCGTACCATCGGCATTGGGGACCGTCAACACAACCAGCATCGCCATCTTCGATACATTTTACAAAATGAACCAGTTCGGTTACGCTGCGGCACAGGCGTTTATCCTGTTTATCATCATTCTGGCACTGACCTTTGCACAGAACAAAATCTTCGGCGAGAGGGTGTTCTATGGCTAACGCAACCGATGTTTCCGCGAAAAAACAGTCGGGAGGAACATCCTTCCACTTCAGTTTCGGACGGATTTTCCTTTATGCAGTCCTGATTATCGGCGGGGTTTTGGCGATCATCCCCTTCTTCTGGATGATCTCCACCTCGCTGATGACTCTGGGCGAGACGATTAACAAACAATGGCTGCCCGCCGCCCCGCAATGGGGAAATTACGTAGAAGCCTGGAACGAAGCGCAGTTCAGCAAGTATTTTATGAACAGCGTAATCATCACGTTCACCACGCTGGCAGGGCTGTTATTCACCTCCACCCTGGCAGGATACGCCTTCGGGCGCATCAAGTTCTTTGGACGCAACGCAATTTTCGCGGTTTTGCTGGCAACGATGATGATCCCCGAATCCGTGACGCTGATCCCCAACTTCCTGATGGTGCGCGGCGACATTATCCCGCTTCCGGGATTACCGGACTGGCAGGGCTCATGGCTCAACCAGTTGCCGTCGCTTACCGTGCCGTTTATGGCGAGCGTGTTCAGCATCTTTTTGCTTAAACAGTTCTTCGCCCAAATCCCCGATGAACTCTGGGATGCCGCCCGCATTGACGGAGCGGGACATTTGCGGTTTCTTGTACAGGTGGTGCTCCCGATCAGCAAAGCCCCGATTATGACCGTGCTGATTTTCGGGTTCATCAGTTCGTGGAACGCGTTCCTGTGGCCGCTGCTAGTAACCACCAAACCCGATTGGCGGCCCCTGATGGTCGGACTGTGGACTTTCGTCACCGAGGCCGGGCCGGAAACCCAATTGCTGATGGCCGGTGCGGTGATCACCATCATCCCGATTTTGATTCTTTACTTCCTCACCCAACGGCAGTTCACAGAAGGAATTGCGACGACCGGCCTGAAAGGATAATCTGGCAGGGACGCAAAACCCCGGCAGATGCACAAGAACGCTTCTCCGCCCCCCCACCTCCACAGCATTCGCCTGCCCCCAATCCGGCAAAGTGGGGGTTGACGGTTGGAGATTGGGGTATACTTACCGTTCCTGATTTTCAGTTTCCACCCTCAAAAACCTTCAAGCGAAAGGAGGTTACTGCTATTGAAAAATACACACCCGATTCAAAAATTACAGTTCCAAAAAACTTTCAATTTCTCTAAAAAGGAGGAGAAATCCAAATGAACAAAAAGTTTTGGTTTATTCTGCTGGCCGTCTTCGTGATGGCTGCAATGGCGCTGACCGCTTGCGGCAGCGTCGAGCCCACCGAAGAAGCCCCGGCCGAAGAGGCTCCCGCCGAAGAAGCCCCGGCTGAAGAGGCTCCCGCCGAAGAAGCCCCCGCCGAAGAGCCCGCCGATGTCACCGACACCACCGGCGCGATGGAAGACGTCTACGCGGACGTTGACCCGACCGGACAGGTAATCACCTTCTGGCACCAGCACACCCGCGGGCGTGAAGAGGCCCTGCAAGAGATCGTTGATGAATTCAACAGCACCAACGAGTGGGGCATCACCGTTCAGGCCGAGTATCAGGGCCACTACGGCGACATCTTCAACAAGATGCTCACCTTTATGAACACGCCGGACGCCCCCAACCTGGTGGTGGCTTACCAGAACCAGGCCGCGACCTACCAACTGGCCGATGCGCTGATTGACATGGATGAACTGGTCTACAGCCAGAAATGGGGCCTCAGCAAGGAAGACATCGATGACTTCTTCCCCGGCTTCTTCTACCAGGACATCTTCCCTTCGTTCAATAACATGCGCCTGGGCTTCCCGCCCAACCGCTCCATGGAAGTGATGTACTACAACATGGACTGGCTGAAGGAACTGGGCTACGACGCCCCGCCCGCGACCCCCGAAGAGTTCAAGGAAATGGCCTGCAAGGCCGCATCCACGCCCTTTAGCGGCGCCACTGCCGAAGGCAGCATGGGCTATGAATTGAGCGTTGACGCCTCCCGCTTTGCTTCCTGGACTTTCGCATTCGGCGGCGATATCTTCGACTACGACAACACCCAGTACAGTTACGACAGCGATGCCGCCAAAGATGCGATGAAGTTCCTGCAAGGGCTCTTTGATGACGGCTGCGCCACCATCGTCGTGGAACGCTACGGCGACCAGACCGATTTCGGCCAGGGCGGCCTCCTGTTCACCGTCGGTTCATCCTCCGGTATGCCTTACTACAAGAGCGCGGTTGCCGATGGCGCAAACTTCAATTGGAGCGTTGCCCCCATTCCGCATGTCACCGACGAGCCGGTGCAAAACATCTACGGTGCCAGCATCAGCATCCCCAAAACAACTCCTGAGGGCCAACTGGCAGCCTGGCTGTTCCTGAAATACTACACCAGCCCCGAAGTACAGGCCAAATGGGCGCAGGCTTCCAACTACTTCCCGGTGCGCGCCAGCGTTGCCGATGGTCTGAGCGACTACTTCGCCGAGAACCCCGCTTACGAAACCGCCTTCAGCATGTTGAAATACGGTCACACCGAGCCGCCCGTGCCCGGTTACGACTATGTGCGTGACATGGCCGAAGAAGCAATGGCCGCCATCGCCGACGGCGCCGAGGTAGACAGCACCCTGGCTGACCTGACCACCAATGCCAACGAAAGCCTCGCCGAACAACTGGCGATGATCCCCGAAAGCCCCGACCCCTGGGCAAAGGTTGATCCCAGCGGACAGACCATCGTCTTCTGGCACCAGCACTCCCGTGCCCGCGAAGAAGCCCTGATGGAGATTGTTGACGAGTTCAACAACACCAACGAGTGGGGCATCACCGTCCAGGCGGAATTCCAGGGCGGCTATGGCGACATCTTCCAGAAGATGCTCACCGTCCTCGGCACCCCCGATGCCCCCGATCTGGTTGTGGCCTACCAGAACCAGGCCGCGACCTACCAGTTGGCCGACGCACTTGAAGATATGACCCCGCTGGTTGAGAGCATCAAATGGGGCCTCAGCCGCCAGGATCAGGCGGACTTCTTCGCCGGTTTCTATAACCAGGATATCTTCCCCACCTTTGACGGTGCCCGCTTGGGCTTCCCGCCCAACCGCTCGATGGAAGTCCTTTACTACAACGAGGACTGGCTGGCTGAACTGGGTTATGATGCACCGCCCGCGACTCCTGAAGAGTTCAAGGAAATGGCTTGCGCCGCCGCCGCGAACCCCTGGAGCGGTGCAACCGCCGAGGGCAGCCGCGGCTACGAACTGAGCATCGATGCATCCCGCTTCGCTTCCTGGACCTTCGCTTTCGGCGGCGATGTCTTCGATTACGAGAACAACCAGTACACCTACAACAGCGAAGCCGCCGTTGCAGCCATGACCATGATCCAGGAACTCTTCAACGAAGGCTGCGCAACGCTCGTGACCGAGCGCTACGGTGATCAAACCAACTTTGCTCAGGGCACCACCCTGTTCACCGTTGGTTCCTCCTCCGGTATGCCCTACTACAAGAAGGGCGTTGAGGAAGGCGCGAACTTCAGTTGGAGCATCGCCCCCATTCCGCACACCACCGAGGATCCGGTGCAGAATATCTACGGTGCCAGCATCAGCATGCCCAAGCACGAACCGGAGCGCGAACTGGCTGCCTGGCTGTTCCTCAAGTACTACACCAGCCCCGAGGTTCAGGCCAAGTGGGCGCAGGCCTCCAACTACTTCCCGGTGCGCGCCAGCGCAGCAGAGTACTTGCAGGAATCCGGCTACTTTGACGAAAACCCGGCCTACGCCAAAGCCTTCGACCTGCTCCAGTACGGCACCACCGAGCCGCCCGTGCCCGGTTATGACTTCGTGCGCAACCCCTTGGTCAACGACGCCATGGCCGCTATCGCCAATGGCGCCGACGTTCAATCCACCCTCGACCAACTCACCGAGGATGCCAACGCCAGCCTGGCCGAGCAAGTTGCTCCCTAGTTGACCACGGTTCACACATCAACAGGCCCCCCGCTTGGGGGGTCTGTTTTTTCACAAGACAGATTTCAAAAAATGCCCGATCTCACATCCCGACTTCTCCCCCGCTTGCAAGACCACCGCCTCCCCGGATTGGACCTGCCGGATGAGTTCATCGTTCCCCGCTACGCAGACCAATCCATCCTCAACATCCCCGATTCGATCTGCCATTGGATGGACACCCCCGGCATCGGAGAGGGTACGCTGACCCCGGAGATCCTCAGCCCCCTGGGGAGCGGGATCCGCCGCGTCATCCTGATCCTGATGGACGGTCTCGCCCTGCATCGTCTCCAGCGCTGGATAGCGGACGGCACCGCTCCGATCTGGCGCACCCTGCTCAAAAACGGCATTCTGGCTCCGCTGACCTCCACCAGCCCCAGCACAACCTCGGCGGCGCTCACCACCCTCTGGAGCGGGCGCAGCCCGGCCTCGCACGGCATCCTGGGCTACGAAATCTGGCTGCGGAAGTATGGCATGGTCGCCAATATGATCCTGCACGCCCCGATGTCCTTCCGCGGCGAGGTTGGCAGCCTCTCTCATGCCGGGTTTGCCCCCCAAAAGTTCCTTCCCGTGCCGACTTTCGGGCCGCATCTGCGGGCGCACGGCATCACGCCATATACCTTCCAGCACGCCAGCATCGCTTACTCCGGCCTGTCACAGATGTTCCAGCGCGAGGTGGAGCCGCGCGCTTTCCTGACCCTGACCGACCTGTGGATCAGTATCCGCCAACTGCTGGAAGAAAAACCGCAGGAACGGCAGTACATCTGGGTTTACTGGGGTGAACTGGATAGTCTTTCTCACCGCCACGGCCCGGAAGATGAACGCCCCGCCGCCGAGTTCGCTCAGTTCAGTGCGCTATTCGAGCATCTCTTCCTGGAGAAACTCTCCCCCGCAGCGCGGCGGGAAACCCTGGTGCTGCTCACCGCCGACCACGGGCAGATTCACACCCTGCTGCGTGAGAACAACACCCTGCATCGCCATCCTGCGCTCATAAATTGCCTGCACATCCTGCCCACCGGCGAAAACCGCATGGCTTACCTGCATCTGCGCCCCGGCTGCGAAGATTCCGTCCGCGCCTCCCTGAACGAGCACTGGCCGGATGGGTTTAGCCTCATCGAAAGCGAACAGGCCATCGCCGCCGGTCTGTTCGGCCCCGGCGAGTTGCACCCCGACCTGCGCAGCCGCGCCGGTGACCTGATTGCCCTTGCTCATGACAGGAACTACCTCTGGTGGGCAGATAAAAAGGATTTTCTGCTTGGACGTCACGGGGGTTTGCACTGGAAGGAAATGCTGGTGCCGTTGTTGGGGGCAAGATTATAACTCGCAAATCGTGTTCGACGACACTCCCCCCATCAAACGGGTGCAGGAAAATGTTGTAGAAATTCCCGTGTGTTTCCCTCGCCCCGCACACAAGACTGGCAGTCCTGGCAGGACTGCCAGTCTTCATTTTGCGAACAGGACAGGCACCGAACACCCCGCCCCGCCGGGGG
>CAZPSL010000158.1:0-1880 GCA_964589145.1 uncultured Anaerolineales bacterium | reverse complement strand
ATTTGGGCGCCCGCAGGTCGTGCTGGAAGGGATCTTTGGGTTTCATGGGGTTATTCTTGGGGCTTTTGCCCCCTCCCCGGCCCTCCCCCAACAGTCGCTACGTTCCTTTTCGGGGGAGGGAGAAACCAACCCCTCCCCCTGCGACCGACAGGGAGTGGGGGGAGGCTGGGAGGGGGGCAAGAGGCCGATGGGGGTCAGGAGGACGCCACCAGCCGCCCTTCAAACGCCCGCTTCAAAATCGCCTGCCGCAGCGCCGCAGATTGTTCTAACGCTCGGGAAATCACATTGTCAAGGTTGTCGACGATTGACAAGCGTTCATCCAACAATTCAACGATTTTTTCCTGTTCAGTAAATGGTGATATGGGAATAGGGAAAAGTTGGATATCGTCTAAAGTCAACCCAGCTTTCACTGCTCCTTTTCGTCGTTCATTCAAAAAATATCGCCCACCAGATTCTGAAATAATGAAATACCCAACATATTTCTTGTTAAACCCATCAAGAGGGCGCGCTAAAGCAATGTGTTGGTTGACGTAGGCCTCTCCGATCTGGGGCACTATGGCAAACATTCCCAGATATCCAGTTATCGAAAATAGGAAATCGCCTTTTTCAACTTTGGTGCGTGTACCCTCGATGCTTTCTGGAGGTTGGACGTATTTCATCTTTTCCGGTGTCAAATCTAATTCTAGTGAATCAAAGTCAAGATTCGTGATCCGGATAAATATTGCGCCTGAATCAGCATAGTACTTTGCCCAACCGCGTGAACCACTTGTGACAGACTCAAACAAAACCCCTGCCCTTACCCACGCCCAACCGCCCGGCAGCTCGGGCAACGCGGCCCGCTCCTCCTCGGTCAACGGCGGCAGGTCCTTGGGCTTGCGCGGCTTGCGCGGCTTCTTGCCCGGCTTGCCCGCGGCTTCCCACGCCTGCACCGCCTGCTCCCACGCCCGCAATTGCGCCTGCGCCCGCGCCTCGCGTTCCGCGCGGATGCGGGCCAGCAGCGCGTCCGCGGGCTCCTGCTCGCCCGCGAGGGCCCGCCGCCACTCCTCGGTCAGCCGGCCCTCGAATGCGGCCTTGAGCAGGGCCTGGCGATAGCGCTTGAGCTGGGCCCGGGCCGCCTCCAGCGCAGCCACCCCCGCATCCAGTTGCGAAAACAGCTCCTCGATCTTGGCCACAATCCGGCGCTGTTCATTTAAGGGCGGTAAAGGAACGAGAAGCTCAATTACTTTGGCGATTGTTACCTGAGGCTGTGCACTTCCTGTGATTAATGAAGATCGATCAATTGCTTGGAGGAAGTAAAAATATGTCTTGCGAAGTATCTCGTCGTTTTCTTTAAAATTGATAATTAGTGAATTATTGGTAATGAATGCTTGCTTGGGGGACATATTTATTTTTCCACTATTTGCCCCCCGGCAAGAGATGAGCAACTTTTCCTCTGGATAATGATAATTTTTGTAGTGCCCAATCACTCCGTTTGCACCAAATACAGGAAATCCCTCCTCCGTAAATTCCTTTTTAGGAAGGGTCTTGCCATAAGTTACATCAGCAATTTCGCCTAATTTTACCCACTTCCAACCTCGGGGCAATGACGCAAACTGATTTTGATTTTCGCTCATGCCGCCAACGCCTCGTTCATCTCGTCGATGATGTCATCCATCGCCGCGCCGAAGAGCTGATACATCCGGCCCAGGCCCCCGCGCTGGTCAAAGGGCTCCAGCTCCAGGTCCTCCCGCTGCAGGTGATGCGACGCCGCGATGTGATCCCGGATCATCCGCAGCCACGCCATCTGCTCCTCGTTGAACTTCTGGCCCGCGCCCTGGTGCTTTGCAAAAATCCAGCGCTTGAAATTGCGGTTCACCGTCTCATCGAAGGGCGTCAGGGTC